>JAXEBI010000076.1:0-2576 GCA_034094155.1 Phocaeicola sp. | reverse complement strand
ATTTGAAAATAATTTCATAGTGGTTTCAAAAATATATATAATTCTTCATTTTAACTTCTTTATGAACGGATTTTAACAAAGTTTGTGTTATATGTTCCAATATTGCCAAGTCATAAAAAAGAGAGGGTACTTCTGAAAAGTACAACTGTCCGCGATAGTGTCTTGTAGTCTGCCTGTAGTATTTCTATATTAAAGTTTATACAGAATAAGGAATAGGGCTATTGGTTATCAGTTTCCTAAAACCTTATTCGATATAATGTCTATTTGCCATAAAATTTTAAATATGGAAAAAGTAGAATACTACAGGCAGTTTTTTGCTTTTAAAGAATTATGTGCTTCCGGCAAACAATCATGTTCCTTTCTGGAATATTGCCGTGAGCTTGGTGTCAGTTATTATAGGATGTATTTAGTATTGAAGGAAGAATACCAAAGTTTAAATGAGATTCTCGGATATACAAGAGGCAGCAGCTTGAAATTCCGTTGTTCTCAGGTTTATGAAGATTTTAAGACTCTCTGTGCCTATGGCAGACAGCCAGGGACTTTTATAGATTATTATAAAGGTTTTGGAATAACAGAGAAACATATGAAGAGCTATCTGTGGCGCAACAGGCTGCAGATACAGACTTGTCTGTTATTGCGAAGTTTATCCGTAAAATGGGGAAAGGAGGACGGTCATGTGGGGACTTGATTCATATTTGCATCTGTGTGTCTGTCAGAATCCTGTCTCTATGCGTTACGGTATACGTGGTCTGACCAGTGGGATGACTTTTACATGCTGATGGGAGGGCTCACCTGTAAAAGTAACGGTCGAAAATCGCTTTAGAATGGCTGTTGGAGTTATTATGTTTGTATGTTCTATCATCTTCATATGCCATTATAAATTTTAGTGACATTTATTGAAAATCCCGTTTTATGTCTGTTTATGAATAAACAAGTGAAAGTATGTCGAGTGTAGGTTTAAAATGGAGAACAGAAAACTATGACAGGGTTGTCCGAACTTGCATCATAATCGCGAAATATGTCAGGGAGATCTAATGGATATTTTTCTTTCCAATACTGTATGAAATCAGGGGATAAAATGCCGAAAAACTGATTTTTATACACTCCGTTTATAATGTCAAGAAGGGGAACTTTGGGATTCGGCTTCTCTTGAAGGGATTTTACACAACAGATTTGTTCATTGGTACGTAGGTCGTAAAGGACATTGTGTATAAATCTTTTGTTAAAGAAGCGGAAATAGAGTAAATGGTCACTTTCAAAAACATTTGATATACCGAATGAATAATCTGAATTGAGCAATGAGTACTCATCAGCTTGTTTTTCTATTTCTCGGGTAGGAAGAGGGTTCGGCAAGGCTATATTATAACATGAAATTACTGAGTCCCGATTGAGACGGTATACTATATGATCGAAATTCTTACAATAGTATAGCTTGTTATCATTTTGGTAAAATGTTTGCAAGGAAGGACTAAATCGGTATGCTTCTTCATCATCGTTATGAGGAAAGCAAGTCTGTTCGATATTGTGTCCGTCCTTTGAAGATAACAAAGAGTAATGATACAGACTGTCATTGGGGTAGTTTTTGTGGTCGCGGTTGTTATAAAAATATCTACCGTCGAAGAATGCCATTTCGTTAGGATTGGGTTTTTCGAGTTTTTCCGATTTGAGGAACTTACCATTATCAGCTGAATAATAAAGCAGCGAAGAACGTATGTTGTCGTAAATCACCAGTTCATTTCGGTCGCTATTGATGGTAAAGGAGTTTATTTCGTTGTACTCTCCTGGTCCATTTCCAATCGCATGGATTTGGAATATGACTTTTCCAATCATATCGTAGCATACCATTCGATTGAGCCTGTCAACTACATAGATCCGGTCGTCTTCTATTTGTATCTGTTGTAATGTTGCCAGTAGTGGCTCAGCTGCCAGCTTGACATAAGAAGTGAGTTTCAGATAATGGCCAAGTTGATTGAAATATTCATCGTTATCTAATGAAACAGTAATAGGAATTGCTTGATTATATATTTGGAAAGAAGATGTTTGTATGGAAAAATCTGTATGTTTGGGATGATAGCTGCAAGCAACAGAAAAAAGAAGACTAATGAGTAAAATAATTTGTATAGACTTGATCCTCATAAGAATTCAGATTTGATTCGATAAATTATGTAAGAAATATTATTATTGCTACAACCAATGTGTATCAACATTAGCCATAGCCAGATCTGACATTTCAATATCTCTTTGAGAATTGTAAATGCAATACGTAATAATACCTAAGCTTAAGGTAAATAAAATTAATTTTGTTATTTTATTAATTCATAATGGTTTATTTTAGTAATTACTTAATTCAAGTTTCGCAAGTTAAAATGATTGCATAGGAAAAGGCATAGAAGTTTCCGTATGTTGCTTCTTCGTTGTAGTAAACTTGTTCTAAATATTTGAAAATAATTTCATAGTGGTTTCAAAAATATATATAATTCTTCATTTTAACTTCTTTATGAACGGATTTTAACAAAGTTTGTGTTATATGTTCCAATATTGCCAAGTCATAAAAAAGAGAGGGTACTTCTGAAAAG
>JAXEBI010000075.1:0-29939 GCA_034094155.1 Phocaeicola sp. | reverse complement strand
CTGTTGTTCCTAATCCCATTACCAATGCAAATGCAACAAATAATTTCTTCATAATCCTATAAGTTTTAATGTTATACAATCAATTTGAATTTTTTATTTTCGTTTTCTGACTAATTAATCGCAAGATGCATGCCAGAATTTTACAAAAAACCTCAAATGTCTTATATTCAACATCTTATAAACAAATAAAGAAAATAACCATCATAAATCCGAATATAAATATGTGGAAATTATACACATAATATGTAGAAACTTATATCACTATGTATAAGAATTACACATTCTCATTCTCATAATAATATATCAGTTTCCATATTCCGGAGCGGACTGAAGTATAAGGTTTAGCACTAAAGCCATTACCATTATCTGGATACGATAAAACTTCTTAAAGGAATAATAAAAAAAAGACTGCCATAAGATTACAAGCAATCCTACGGCAGTCCTAATATATAAACAATTTTTTACCAGCCAGGGTTCTGTGTCAATTCAGGGTTAAGAAGAATTTCATCTGTTGGAACCTGATATAAGTAATATTTATCAAGCCATCCTTTACCTTCTTTTATAGGATTATTAAACAAGAACAAATAACCTTCAGTCATTGAACCGTTCTGTCCGTCGGACAAACCTGTCTCCGGATTATACAGAGTCATGCCCTTTGATACGGCAAATTCCTTGGATGTCCATATACCTGTAGCAGTTCTGTTAAGGAACCAAGGAGCCATGCGCCAGCGTCTGATGTCATAGAAACCGAAACCTTCTCCCATAAGTTCGATAATGCGTTCACGTCTTACTTCCCACAACAATGCCGGAACCTTAATGCCTGTAGTATTGCCTTCAGGATAATACAGCGGTCTGTTAGGATCAAAGTTGTCATCAATCTCGGCTACATTCATCTTTGCCACTCCTGCACGGTCTCTCAACTTATTTATTGTCTTGTCGGCAACAGACTGGTCGAATGCTCCAAGTTCAGCTTTAGCTTCCGCATAGTTCAGCAATACTTCTTCAATCTTGAAGATAGGCTTATCGGCTACATTCAAAGAACCATTATTGAAGTTAGTCTCCCAGTTGCACCAAAGTTTCCATACATAATATCCGGAACGGCAGGTAACGAAAGCACCTGTACCCAAGTTAGGAATTTGAGGAACAAGAGAAGCCGACCAGTTCTGTCCCGGTAATCTTTTCATTCCATATCCCGGATTGCTGCAAGTATAATTTGCACCCATAATATCGATATATTCCCTATCTGCAGGGTTGTCTGTATATCCCCAGGTCGCCTTAGGATTTTCAGAAGGCTTGTTTGCACCGTTTGCCACAACCTTATATGGAGGCATTACAATATGATAAAGACGTGGGTCTCTGTCTCTGAAAGTAGTATACATGGTTTTGTCGCCATGATAGCCTGATGCCGAATTTGCAATAGGCTTACCGTTCTTCATAAGATATAAATCTACAGTATTCTGGTTCATCTCAACATAGTGTGATGATGTATGTTCTACATAGCATCCTCCCTGAACCGGATTGATATCCTGTACGTGTGCCTTATATAATATTATACCCGGGATACCTTCCAAATCTTCTGTTGTCCACATCTCGCCATATCCGGCAGCCGGCTGTATATCAGTTCCATAATAAAGGTCCGGATAAGAAGCCATCAACAGTTCTGAAGCTCTTATACATTCATTCAGATAAGTATCGGCACCCTCAATGCCATGATATTTTCTCCATGTACCTTCTCTCAGACCAAAACGTGAAATTGCTGCCCTAATACAGTCGGCATTAATGGTATTCTCGCCATCCTGTGAAGTAAAATCACCTATATGTTCTTCTGCCCATTTAAGTCTTTCCATTACTTTGGCCGCGACTTCTGTTCTTGCCATTCGCGGACCGTATATTTCTTCAGATGATTCGGTAAGAACTTTGTCTACCCAAGGAACATCACCGAAACGGTCGATAAGTTCCATATACCAGAATGAGTGGAAGAAATATCCCACAGACGTCCAGTGATCTTTTTCTTGCTGCGACATACTGGACTCATCTATGTGAGAAAGCATGATATTTACACGACGTATAAATCCGCTGAAATTCCATCCGTTGCCTGATGCTGTACTTCCCTTTGTCTGATAAGCAAACTGGTTGAATCCGGTAGTATATTTAGACTGAAAATAACCGGCGTCTATATCGCCTCCATACTGGCCGCTCTGTCCCCATCCATTAGATGCCACAGAAGTTCTTATTGTGGTATTGGTAAAGATTTCATAGCATGGCCACATGAAATTCTTAAAGTTATCATAAGAATTGAAAGCATTTTCCTCTGTCAAGTCTGTTACAGGATATTTTTCGAGGAAACTGTCATTACATCCGGACAGCGACAATCCTGCAAGAACTGCTATTCCTAAAAATATTTTTTTCATGGTTAGTCAAATTTATGTTTTTTATAATGTCAAGTTAAGGCCGAATGAAACTGTACGGAAAGCAGGATAGTTCCATGACAATGTTTCAGGGTCGATACCTTTTGCCAAAGAAGAGAATGTTGCAAGGTTTTCTATACTTACAAATGCCTTAAGATTTGCAAGAGACATCTTCTGTGTAAGATTCTTAGGGAATGTATATGAAAGGCTTACATTCTTTATTCTCATGTATGATGCATCCGACAGATACCTGTCTGATGTTCTGTAGTTTGAACCCATATTACCGTAGTTACCGTAAATACGAGGGAATTCAGCATCAGGATTTGCACAAGTATAGTCACCGTTTGCTGCATCTACAGGTTTCCAGTAGTTTTCAAGTCCGTCATACAATGGAATGAACTTATAGTCGGAATACATTGGGAAAGTAAGTGTATTGGCCAGCCATGCATCTCTCTTTCCTGTACCCTGCAAGAATATATTGAGGTCGAATCCCGCATAACTTGCACCTAAAGTTATACCATACAGATAACGTGGAGTAGAGTTACCTATAATTTTACGGTCACCCGGATTTGCCAAAGTACCGTCACCGGCATAAATAAGGTTTTCACCCTGATCGTCGTCTCTCAGGTTCTTGAACTTCACGTCACCAGGTCTTGGATTAGACCCGTTGATTGCCACAACACCTTCCTTCAACTGCCATGACTTAGTGTCAACAAAATCGTCAACTGTATAGAATCCGTCGAATACGTAACCCCAGATTTCTCCGAGTTTCTGTCCCTCGTAGAATGTACTGATAAGTTTTGATTCGTTATTATCGTATTTCACAATTTCACTCTGTGAATCAGACAGGTTAAATCCTACCCTATATCCGAATTTACCAATCTTGTCACGCCAGTTCATACTGATTTCCCAACCTCTCGTACGCATATCGGCTGTATTCTGGAATGGAGCATCTGCACCAACAACGGCAGGCAGCTGCATACCCGGAGCCAACATACCCTTTGTATCTTTCTGATACCATTCAAAGAGACCGCTCAAACGATTGTTTAACAATGAGAAGTCTATACCGACATTGGTAGTTCCAACTTTTTCCCATGTAAATGTTGAACTTACAAGCGATGGCAATGAAGTGACTGCTGTAACATAATTCTTATCAACCAACCATCCATTATATTTGTTGTTGATAGACATTGACGGCACAAAAGCATATGCTGCAATATTCTGATTACCAATCATACCATATGAAGCACGTATCTTCAACATTCCGAGCCAGTCTTGTGTCTTCTCCATAAATGCTTCCTGAGCAATGTTCCATCCCACAGATACAGAAGGGAAGAAACCGAAACGTGAATCCTTAGGAAACTTTGAAGAACCGTCGTAGCGTCCGTTGGCTTCGAACAGATATTTATCTTTATAGTTATAGTTGACACGGAAAAATCCGCCTCTCACCGCAAACTCGTTATAATAATCTTTTGCTGTCAATGTAGAAGTACCGCCACCTAAAGAAGGAACCTCAATTACAGCCTGTCCGTAAGAATATACATCAACGGTTTCCTTATAGCTTGACTCCTGGTTGAAACCGGCCATAAGTTTAAAATGATGGTCAGGCCCAAAATCGAAACTATATGTACCATAAAGGTTTATTGCATTATAATTGGTATGTTGCTTGTATTTTCTCAAATAGTCATTCGAAGGAGTTACATCCTTACCTCCCTGTACGGTAGTATAAGCCACACTTCCTGTATACCAGCTATAGTCATATATATTCTTGTCGAATGTATATTCAAAGGCAATTTCAAGTCCCTTAAGAGGCTTGATGATTGATTTCAGGAAGATACGCGGATTGTCATTAAGATCCTTGCTTGGATTAGACCACTTAATCTGATTGGTAGAAGTAAAGAAAGGCAAACCTGTAGCCACATCGTTTATGCCTTCAGGCATAGTTCCTTCAGGATAGAAAGACGCAAGACGTGTACTGTAAATAGCTCCAAGTGCAGAAGATGGAAGTTGCTTGTCGCTGTGGGCATAACTCAAAGTAGCTTCCTGTGTAAACCAGTCGGTAATATCGGCAGAAACAAAGCTGCTCACATTCATTCTTTCATATTTATCCTTGTTTGTTATAAGGACACCGTCGCTGTTTACATATCCGGCCGACAATCTATAGCGAAGTTTTTCTGTGGCTCCGCTTACAGAAAGATTGTGTGTATGCTGAAAGCTGGATTCAAGCATGTTTTTCACCGGATCTTTTTCATTAAGATAATAAACGCCTCCATCGGCATCCTTATAAATACCGTCACCTTTTACATCCAATGATGAAGGATCATTACGGTATTGTTCAAGATATCCGAGCCATTTTGTAACACTTGGTGAACCCATAGTCCAGAACTGATCTCCTTCAGCATCTTTATATGCCTGAAGATATGTTTCCAAAGGTGCCTGCTTAGGCAGGTTCATAGCACTTGCAAACGCAAAATTATTATTATAGTTCAACTGGAATTTAGTTTCTCCCTTTGGCCGCTTGGTTGTAACAAGAATTACACCACCGGCAGCACGAGCACCGTATATTGCAGAAGAAGCGGCATCCTTCAATACTGTAATACTTTCTATATCATCAGGATTGAGCATATCAATATCTCCTTCCACGTTATCTATAAGAACAAGAGGAGCGATAGTGGAACCATAACTACCGTCACTGTTTTTTGAGCCAATGGTATATGCGCCACGAATCTGAAAGCTTTTTCCCTGGCCCGGAGCATTACCTCCACTGTTGACCAAAAGTCCCGGTACAGCACCTTGAAGTGCATCGGCAGCCTTTACCAAAGGACGGTCTCCGAGAACTTCATCCATTTTCACTGTTGTAACAGCACCTGTAAGGTTGGCCTTCTTCTGAGAACCAAAACCTACTACCACAACTTCTTCAAGTGCCTGAGCATCATCTTTAAGAGTAATAGTAAGAGAACCGCCGTTCCATACCACATCCTGTGTCTTATAGCCGACAAAAGAAATCTGAATTGTGGCTCCTTTGTCAACGTTAGGAATAGAGAAATTACCGTCAAAATCTGTTATTGTACCATTTGTAGTACCTTTAACTACAACGGAAGCTCCGATAATGGTTTCACCATGTGCATCTTTTACAACACCCTTACATACATTGTCTTGCTGAACAACAGAAGTACCGTTTACACTCATCCCGAATGCGGTACTTGCCAAACCTGTGCTTAAAGGACTAAGCAACAGCATTAGGCTTAAGGTCTTAAAGTTATTAATCATAAGTAAAGAGAATGATTTGATTAAATTTAAAGTCAAATTATATACTATGTATTTTTCAAAGTATACGGGAAACTGTATATATACATGTTATTTTTTATACAGAAATCATATGTACTTTTGTGAAAACAAGTATTAAAATATTGATAGTTTCAAATAATTTGCTTAAATTTGTATTTGGGAGAAAAGAATTTTTACGTTTATGTTGTTTTGTTTAACTTTATAAACTTCATAAACTTCATAAACTTTATTCAAAGTTTCCCGTATACTTTATAAGAAACCTCCCCTAAAAATAAACATTCAACAAATTGGCTTCGGATGCATTTTTTCTTATTACGCATTTTTAGAGTATCTTTGCAAGTAAAAGTTGTATTGTGCTTTATATATACTTAATATGTACTTATATATACGTATATACCTATATACTGTTATACTATACTGTATACATAGTGTATTTGAATACAAGCATATTACAAGCATATAGCTTAAACACAATAAAGAGGCTATATTATGACTTTTAAAGTTTATATTCTAATAATGTTTATATTCCAATAAAAATAAGAAAGGAATTATACCGTGACTAAAGATAATGAAATAGTAATGACCCCCATGATGAAGCAGTTTTTCGAACTGAAGGCAAAGCATCCCGACGCAATTATGCTGTTCAGATGCGGAGACTTCTACGAAACATACTCGGAGGATGCTGTGGCTGCTTCTGAAATTCTTGGTATTACACTTACCAAAAGGGCCAACGGACAGGCTAAGACCATAGAAATGGCCGGATTTCCGCATCATGCACTTGATACTTATCTGCCTAAACTTATCAGAGCCGGAAGGAGAGTAGCTATATGCGATCAGCTGGAAGATCCTAAAACTACAAAGAAACTGGTAAAAAGGGGAATTACTGAACTGGTTACTCCGGGAGTGGCTATAGGAGACAATGTACTGAGCTATAAGGAAAACAATTTCCTTGCCGCTGTATTCTTCGGAAAATCATCTTGCGGTATTGCATTGCTTGATATTTCTACCGGTGAGTTTATGACCGCTCAGGGTGAACTCGACTATATCGACAAGCTTCTTAATAACTTTTCTCCTAAGGAGGTCCTTATAGAAAAAGGGAAAAGACCTATGTTTGACGGTAACTTCGGTTCCAGATTCTTCTGCTTTGAACTCGACGACTGGGTTTTTACAGAAACGTCTGCAAGGGAACGTCTGCTTAAGCATTTCGAAACTAAGAATCTAAAAGGATTTGGGGTGGAACATCTGCATAATGGAATCATCGCAGCCGGGGCTATTCTGCAGTATCTCGATATGACTCAGCATTATAAGATTGGGCATATTACTTCGCTTTCGAGAATAGAGGAAGACAAGTATGTAAGAATTGATAAATTTACCGCCAGAAGCCTGGAGCTGATGGGAAGTATGAACGATGGAGGTAACTGTCTGCTCGATGTAATTGACCATACTGTAAGTCCGATGGGAGCGCGTATGCTGAAAAGATGGGTTATTTTCCCGCTTAAGGATGAAGGTCCTATCAATCAGCGTCTTGATGTGGTGGAGTATTTCTTCAGGCATCCTGATTTCAGAGATCTTATAGAAGACAGACTGAAACTTATAGGCGACCTCGAACGTATTGTTTCAAAAGCTGCCGTAGGACGTATTTCTCCGCGCGAGGTGGTGCAGCTGAAGGTTGCCCTGCAAGCCATAGAACCTATTAAGGATGCTTGTATAAAGGCCGATAATCCAAGCTTGCAGCGTATTGGCGAACAGCTTAACCTGTGTGCTTCTATAAGAGACAGAATTGCCAGGGAAATAAATAATGACCCGCCTTTATTGGTCAATAAGGGTGGAGTTATAGCTTCGGGTGTATCGGAAGAGCTGGATGAATTAAGGCATATCGCTTATTCCGGCAAGGACTGTCTGTTGCAGATTCAGCAAAGGGAGAGTGAAATTACAGGTATCCCAAGCCTGAAGATTGCATATAATAATGTTTTCGGATATTATATTGAGGTGAGAAATACTCATAAAGACAAGGTTCCTGCCGAATGGATAAGAAAGCAGACTTTAGTGAATGCAGAAAGGTATATTACTCAGGAACTGAAAGAGTATGAGGAAAAGATTCTCGGTGCCGAAGACAAGATCTTGTCGCTCGAGACTAAGATTTATAATGACTTGGTTATGGCCTTGTCGGAATATACTCCTGCCATTCAGATTAATGCCAATCAGATAGCCGTTATCGACTGTCTGCTTTCGTTCGCTAATGCTGCCAGGGCAAATAATTATGTGAGACCCGTTATTTCTGAAGATGAGGTGCTGGATATAAGACAGGGAAGGCATCCTGTAATAGAGAAGCAGCTTCCGTTAGGTGAAAAGTATATTGCAAACGATGTTTATCTTGATACTGAATCTCAACAGATTATCATAATTACCGGACCTAATATGGCCGGTAAATCGGCTTTGCTGAGACAAACGGCTCTTATCACTCTTATGGCGCAGATTGGATGTTTTGTTCCTGCCGAAAGTGCTCATGTTGGACTGGTGGACAAGATTTTTACACGTGTGGGCGCAAGTGATAATATCTCTGTGGGTGAATCTACTTTTATGGTTGAAATGAATGAGGCTGCCGATATCCTGAATAATCTGTCGCAAAAGAGTCTGGTTCTGTTCGATGAACTGGGACGTGGAACTTCTACTTACGACGGTATATCTATAGCCTGGGCCATAGTGGAACATATACATGAGAATAAGAAAGCCAAGGCAAGAACATTGTTTGCTACTCATTATCATGAGCTTAATGAAATGGAAAAGACTTATAGCCGCATAAAGAACTTTAATGTTTCTGTTAAAGAGGTGGATAATAAGGTTATTTTCCTGAGAAAGCTCGAACGCGGAGGAAGTGAACATTCTTTCGGTATTCATGTGGCTAAAATGGCTGGTATGCCAAAACAGATTGTAAAACGCGCGAATGAGATTCTGACTTTGCTGGAAACTGAAAACAGACAGGGTTCTATTTCGGGTACTAATGATTATTCTGATTCTAATGATTATTCAGATACCAATGATTATTCGGGTACTAATAATTATGACTCCAGCAATGCTTCATCTGCCGATACTGAAGCCGGCAGAGAGTCTACCGCTGACAAAGAATCTACCGCAGACAAGGAATCTACTGCTGACAGAAATAACGCAGAGAATCACAATCCAACCGATAATAACACATATTCACCTTCCGACAGAGTTGGCAAAAGCCTCAAAGGCAGGGGAATTTCGGATAAAATAAGAAGAAAGAAGAGTATGACAACAGATGATGGTATGCAACTCAGTTTCTTCCAGTTGGACGATCCTGTTCTCAGTCAGATAAGAGATGAAATACTGAACCTTGATATCAATAATCTTACTCCTGTAGAGGCTCTCAACAAGCTTAATGATATTAAGAAAATACTTAATGGAAGGTAAAAGGCAGTATTCAAATAATAGTAAATATACTATATGAATGGATTTTATATGAATGAATGAATACTATATGAACTAATAGTAAATAACAATAGTATATAAGCAAGAAAGTCTATATAAACAATAAAGTCTGCTTCAGTCAGTTTTTATACGCTCTGAAGCAGACTTTATTGTTTATTTATTATAATAAATACCATCGAAGCTGTTAATAAACAGAAACCTGATGAGAGGTTCTGCTTTTTGCTATTTCCGAAGTATTGCCGTCTGTTGATTTCCTGGTACAATAATCAAACTCGTATGTTTTCTCACCCGAATATGAGTTCCATTTCAATTTAAGCTTTACTGTTTCTCCGTTTGTATCAGGAAGTTTATTAAGATTGAATGCAACCAGCGCATCTGCCTGATGTCCGTTTATATCGCCAAACGCATTATGACGGAATTCAACTTCATACGGATTATCAGGATTTATGGCAAGCAGATTCACAAAATGTTTTGTTCCGGTATTTCCCCACGCTGTACGGAAACGCAATGTAAGGTATCCGTCTTCTGCTATAGTAACCCAGTCGGCTATCATTTCTACAGGATCATTTCCATAATAAGTATCGTTTTCCGGGCCTTTATCTACGGCTATATCTTTTGTAAGTATACTGTCTATCCAATTGATGTGAACCGCCTGTGAATAGTTGGCATGTGCTTCATCTACCTCATTGTAATTTACAAGTGCACGTACCTCTTTTTCTCCAAAAGGTGAAGATGATATATTTACAGGAAACAGTGTAGTTGAATCATCGAGTTGCAGATAGAAGGTATTGTCGACAGAGGTTTTGGCTGTCACCAATGCATTAGGCATGGTAAGATAGTAGTCATTGTAGTCGTCATCATCGAGGCACGACTGTAACGAAACCGCAGAAGTTAGTGCTACTGCAGATAAAAGAATGTTTCTTATAAATTTAATAGGTTTCATAATAATATTGTTTTTATTGTTAACATAATTAATTATTATTTTTCTGTTCTCACTATAAAAATGTTGATTATTATGAAATCATGCTTTGAAATGTGTTAAAAAACAAAAAAGCAAAAATAAAAGACAAAACGAAAACAAAAAAAGCTTCAATTCTTTATGAATCGAAGCTTTAACTTTAGTTGGCGGTGCGTACGGGACTCGAACCCGTGACCCCATGCGTGACAGGCATGTATTCTAACCAACTGAACTAACGCACCAGTTATTCGTTTACTTTTGAGAAACTTTAGTTGGCGGTGCGTACGGGACTCGAACCCGTGACCCCATGCGTGACAGGCATGTATTCTAACCAACTGAACTAACGCACCAGTTATTTTGTTTACTTTTGAGTAACTTTGTTTCTCAATTGCGATGCAAAGGTACAACTATTTTTTGAATATGCAATACCTTTATGCGTTTTTTTATCAAAAAATGTGTTTTTTCTCTGTTTTAAGGGCAAAATCAATAAAAAATCCCCCAAAATAAAGGCTAAAACAGAATTTATTTTGGGGGATATATCTAATTAACCCGCTATGACAATATTTATGAATCGGAAATTTTGTTGATAATCCGGTTTATTACCCAGTTTATTATCCGGTTTATTACCCGAATTATTATTTAGTCGATTTTTGAATTGATTATTTAATCCTCTTATATCCATAAACAGCAAGACTGCCCAACTCTTCCTCAATACGCAATAACTGATTGTACTTTGCCATACGGTCGGAACGGCTTAGTGAGCCGGTCTTAATCTGACCGCTGTTTGTGGCAACAGCTATATCAGCTATAGTAGCGTCTTCTGTTTCACCCGAACGGTGAGATGTCACACTGGTATATCCATGACGATGGGCCATCTCTATTGCATCGAGTGTTTCGGTAAGTGAACCTATCTGGTTTACTTTTATAAGTATCGAGTTGGCACAACCGGTTTCTATTCCTTTCGACAAGAATTCTACATTGGTAACAAACAAATCATCTCCAACCAACTGGCATCTGCCGCCAATTCTTTCTGTAAGTTTCTTCCATCCATCCCAGTCGTTTTCACTCATTCCGTCTTCTATGGAATCTATAGGATACTTATTGATAAGTTCTTCAAGATAATCTATCTGTTCATCCGAAGTACGTTTCTTACCGTTATTTCCTTCGAAGATTGTATAGTCGTATATTCCATCTTTGTAAAATTCAGACGATGCACAGTCCATACCTATCATAACGTCTTTTCCGGGCTCATATCCTGCTGCTTTAATTGCAGATATTATTGACTCAAGTGCGTCTTCGGTACCATTTAGTGCCGGAGCAAAGCCTCCTTCATCGCCTACGGCAGTACTTAGTCCTCTGTCGTGTAATACTTTCTTTAGAGAATGGAACACTTCAGCTCCCATACGCAAACCTTCTCTGAATGATGGTGCTCCCACAGGACGTATCATAAATTCCTGAAATGCTATAGGCGCATCGCTATGTGAACCTCCGTTTATGATATTCATCATCGGAACAGGCATTACGAAAGTATTTGTACCACCTATATATCTGTACAAAGGTATATTAAGATATGCAGCAGCGGCCTTGGCTACAGCAAGCGAAACACCTAATATGGCATTAGCTCCCAAATTTGATTTTGTTTTAGTACCGTCGAGCTCGAGCATCTTATAGTCTATAGCACGTTGTTCGAGAACAGACCAGCCCAATAGGGCAGGGGCTATAACGTTATTAACATTGTCAACAGCCTTTAATACACCTTTTCCACAATAGCGTTCAGGGTCCTTATCACGAAGTTCCAAGGCTTCGTTTTCTCCTGTAGACGCACCTGAGGGTACAGATGCACGGCCCATTACTCCTGACTCCAATAAAACTTCAACTTCTACTGTAGGATTACCACGTGAGTCGAGTATCTCACGTCCTTTTATTGATTTGATTTTCATATTAATAAAACTTTTAGCATTTTACTTTTTACCTATGCAAAGATGGTAAGTAAATAATTATAAGTCAATACCTTAAAATAGGTATTTTTTTATGAGTTATTATGTGTTATACGTTTAAGAGATAAAAAAAAGTCTGAACCTGACGGTAATCAAGCTCAGACCTTTAGTTATTTAATCATCTATGGTATCGTTAAATGGTATCTTTAAATAGTACCGTTAAATAGTACCGTTAAATGGTATGTTTAAATGAAATCATTAAATGAAATCAATTATTAATAGTTGTTCTTCTTTACTTCGAAGAAAGCCTGAGGATGAAGACATGCAGGGCAAATTTCAGGAGCTTCTGTTCCTACAAAGATATATCCACAGTTACGGCACTGCCATGTAACTTCTGTATCTTTCTTGAATACCTTACCTTCCTCTATATTCTTTGCCAAAGCCTGATATCTTTCTTCATGGCCCTTTTCAGCAACAGAAATTTCACGGTACATTTTTGCAATTGCAGGGAAACCTTCTTCTTCAGCAATATCGGCAAACATAGGATAATCCATTGTCCATTCTTCGTTTTCACCTGCTGCCGCAGCTTTCAGGTTTTCAAGTGTTGTACCTATCACACCTGCAGGAAAACTTGCTGTAATTTCTACCTTACCGCCTTCAAGCCACTTGAACATACGTTTTGCGTGTTCTTTTTCCTGATCGGCTGTTTCTGTAAAAATAGCGGAAATCTGTTCATATCCTTCTTTCTTTGCAACACTTGCAAAATATGTATAGCGCATTCTTGCCTGTGATTCACCAGCAAATGATGTAGCCAAATTCTTCTCTGTTCTTGTTCCTTTAATACTCTTTTCCATAATTGTAGTTATTTAGTTGGGTTATACGTTTTATTTTGATGATGCAAATATAGTACTTTTATTCAAATTTGTAATCATTACAATTTTTAATTTACGATATTTTAAGATTTATCCTTCAAAATATAATTTTTATTGCTATATAAATATGTTATATGGCAGAAAACACGTAATTTTGCAAAAAAATATTTAAAAATAGAATAACAATTAATTTATGAAAGGATTAGAATTCCAACCAAAACTGTTTTCTACATTGAAGAATTACAGTAAAGCCGACTTCATGACCGATCTTATGGCCGGTATTATAGTTGGTATTGTGGCTTTACCATTGGCCATTGCTTTTGGTATTGCTTCGGGTGTAACTCCCGAAAAAGGTATTATCACTGCTATTGTAGCCGGTTTCATTATTTCTTTTTTAGGCGGTAGCAAGGTTCAGATAGGAGGACCTACAGGTGCTTTTATCGTAATTATCTATGGTATCATCCAGCAATACGGCTTAAGCGGCTTGATGATTGCTACCATGATGGCAGGTGTACTTCTCATTTTGTTGGGAGCCTTCAAATTAGGAACAGTCATCAAATTTATTCCTTATCCTATTATTATCGGATTTACAAGTGGTATTGCCGTTACTATCTTCACTACCCAGATAGCTGATATCTTCGGTTTGAACTTTGGTGGTGAGAAAGTTCCGGGTGATTTTATTGGCAAATGGATGTTATATTTCAGACATTTCGATACTGTCAACTGGTGGAATGCCATTGTTAGTGTAGTCAGCGTCTTCATCATTGCCATCACTCCAAAGTTTTCAAAAAAGATTCCTGGTTCTTTAGTGGCAATTATTCTTGTTACTGTTGCTGTTTATTTCATGAAGCAATATGCAGGTATTACATGTATAGATACAATTGGCGACAGATTCAGCATAAAAGCAGAATTGCCGAGTGCTGAAATACCTTCTATAGATTGGGAAGCTATTAAAAATCTGTTCCCTGTTGCAATTACCATTGCAGTTTTGGGTGCTATAGAATCATTGCTTTCGGCTGCAGTGGCTGATGGTGTGATTGGCGACAAGCACGACTCAAATACCGAACTTATTGCTCAAGGTATAGCAAACCTTGCTTCTCCTTTATTTGGCGGTATTCCTGCTACAGGTGCTATTGCCAGAACAATGACTAATATAAATAACGGTGGAAAATCTCCTGTTGCCGGTATAGTTCATGCAGTGGTTCTTTTACTTATATTATTGTTTCTGATGCCTCTTGCACAATATATACCTATGGCTTGTCTGGCAGGTGTTCTTGTTATAGTTTCTTATAATATGAGTGGATGGAGAGTTTTCATGGGACTTCTGAAGAATCCGAAATCGGATGTTACCGTTTTGCTTATAACTTTCTTCCTGACTGTAATATTCGACCTTACAGTAGCTATTGAAGTTGGACTTGTAATAGCATGTGTTCTGTTTATGAAACGTGTTATGGAGACTACTGAAATATCTGTAATTAAGAACGAAATAGACCCTAACAACGAATCAGACCTTGAAGTACACGAAGAACATCTTATAATTCCTGATGGTGTGGAAGTGTACGAAATAAACGGTCCGTATTTCTTTGGTATCGCAACTAAGTTTGAAGATACTATGTCACAACTTGGCGACCGTCCTAAAATAAGAATAATACGTATGCGTAAGGTTCCGTTTATTGACTCTACAGGTATCCACAACCTTACTACATTATGTCAGATGTCGCAAAAGGAAGATATCCACATTATTCTTTCGGGTGTTAATGATAATGTTCACAATACACTCGAAAAATCAGGTTTCTATGAACTGTTAGGTAAAGAAAATATTTGCAGCAATATAAATGAAGCTATTAGTGTTGCAACTAAAGAAATCGAAGAGCTTAACAGAAAATAATATTTTTGGTTTGAAAGAATAATCCTGTTCTCATATATTAACAAAATCCCATGCTTTACTTAAACTATGTTATAAAGCATGGGATTTTTTGTTTTTTATTTGCTGATTTGAAAAAACTCAGTACCTTTGCATTGTGTTTTTCATAGTATTAGATTTAAGGTTAACAAAGGTTGGAGTACAGCGGTACTCCTTTTTTTTATTTATATACCTCTTATATATATTTTATATATATCTTATATACCTCAGGTAACCAATCTTTATGGTTCTGTCGATGATATTATCAATAATACTATTTACTATTATAATATGTCAATATTATGTCGATAATCTGCCTGATTATTTATCAATAAGATGCACTTGAATTTATACCAACTTCCTTCAGCATATTCAAAATTCTGTCGAGTTCCTCATGACTTGCCTTCTGAAGCATTTTTCCAGGTGTCTCTCTATCTATAGTATATATCATTACCTGTCGCGGTGATATTTCTTTAACAACATCCAACCATGGCAATACATAATCATCATGAGTATTATCAACATCTATTCCTTCGTCTGTTTTTCCCTTAAGAAACATTGTTTGGATTATGAGATTTCCTTTAAATGCTTTCATACAGTCTATTATACGATGAAGGTCATAGTTGCCAACAGGTTTATCAACAGTGTTGATATAGTTGATATCTACAGTATCGAGCTTGAGTATATTGTTGTCTACCTTATTCAACGCATCAAAAACTTCCGGTTTATGAATAAAAGTAGAGTTGCTCAATACACTTACTTTTGCCTCAGGGAAATATTTATCTCTCAATTCTATGGTATCATCTATTATACCAGAAAAATCAGGATGGGCTGTAGGCTCTCCGTTACCGGCAAAAGTCAGCACATCTGGAAAAGGACCATTAACCTTCATGTCGGCAAGGCGATTCTCCAATGCTACACGTACCTCATCTCTCGAAGGTAATTTTCTCTTTGGACGGTGATCCTTATTGTAACCGCATTCACAGTATATACAATCGAATGAACAAAACTTTCCGTCGGAGGGAAGAAGATTAATACCTAACGAAACTCCTAAACGACGACTATGTATAGGTCCGAATATAGGAGAAGGATATATTACTGTTGACATACTTTTATTTTTTATAGTCAGTTAAACATTAAATCAAAAATTATACTATAAACATATATAAAATAGTTTTCCGGAAATTACATAGAATATTTCACAGGAAATTACATACGGGAATTAACATAACACAAATGTAAATAAAATATCAATCGGTTATCAACTTATATTATGTTATTTGTATAGCAGATTATGATTATATATATGGGATAATGATTTTAGATTATAGTTTTAGTTTATGAATATTAATATTATGTATGATGAATTATAAATTTTGGATTTTACCATTTTAAACGCAGTTGCATCTGAACATCAGCCTTATTTCTACCTTGAATTTCTTCTGTACCAGTACCTATGACATTCCTGTCGGTATAATGTGTCCATCCGCCTTTTATCTGGACCATGAACTTTTTACCCAAATTATACTGAAGTTTAACTGAAGAACGTATGCCATTGCCATAAAATGACAACATGGAGAATGTATATAATAACCCCGGTTCATAAAGATATACACGAGAATTAAAATCGCCTGTTGAAAACCATGCTCCATTTACAGAGGCTTTAAGAGGAAAAGATTTAGATCCTATATTAGCAGTTGCAGACAATAAATAACCATCAGTTTTATCCAATTTCCAATATCCTGTATTTGTATAGTCAGCCAAAAATTTAATAGAATTACAATCATTAAATGCATAATTAATCTGATAACGTAAACGGTGTCTCAAATATGGTAAAACATGTTTCTCATTTCGGCCTGCAATATAATTCTGAGCCTTATTCTTTATGCTATACTTTATTAACATTGCCAGTGAATTATTGTATGAATAACTTAACTGTAACGAACCGTCTATACCCGATGTTCCGGCAACATCAACTCTGTATCTTTTCCATGGAAAATAGAAATAATCAACATAACTCAATAATTTAATATTACGTATACAACTGGTTTCCAATCCTATATAAATTCCAGCTTCATTTTGTGTCCGTGAATTTTCACCAAACGAACTTGCATAAATACTTTGATATTTCTTATCATAATACCTGTTAATAACTATAATATCTGTATTAACAGACGGTGAATAACATATAGAATTCACAGTAGCTACACTTCCTTTCTTATCTACTGCGGTCTCACCGGAAATCATCATCTTCTTCAAAAAAAACTTATAATACATACCTACATTAAAAAAATCTTTTCCTCGAGGATAATAATGATTATATGGCTGATAATCGGGATTCAACACTTTATTAAAAGAGTTATAAACACATGTTAATCCTAATTCAACATTCTTTCCATCATATTTTAAATTACTGCCTATCAAGCTATTATATATTGTATTTTTCTTTTCCAAATCTTTATTCAGTCTATGATAACCATCGGTTTTCAACGACTTATGAACTCTTTATCAACACGCGCATCCATACTTCTGAATGAACAGAAAACTGAAAAATCCAATCTTTTAGACAAACTATAAGTAGAAGCTATACCTTGAAGATAATTATATTCTCCAGTTGAAGTATACTTGGTAATGCCATTGCCAGTCCTGCGTAAAACCGAAGAAGAAGTATACTTTCCCATACTGAATCCCATATTCATAACCAAACCATATCCGTATGATACTTTATAATTACCGACAGCTATAGATTTAAACCGCCCCAAGTTTTGAATATAAACATAAGCCGAGTAAAAATCATATCCTTTCTTATTATGCAGCTTAAAAAACGGTTCACCCGGATCTTTTTCAGCAGTAATACCAAAATATATCTGTTTATTATATTCAAATCTATACCTTATATTGCTATAATACGGATCACCGTAATATTTCTTATTAGGTTTCTTAACTATAACATCTTCAGGGTATTGCGCATAACCAGCCTTCTGATTTAACGGGATATCAACACGTGTTGTTAATTCCTGTTTATTATATTTCAGCATCCTTCTGAAGTCAATTTTATTGTTTGCCTTGGCAGATGGACCTATATATATGAAATCTTCAAGAAAACGTCTGGTTTGCCAATCCATACCTTCAATGCCAAGCAATTCTTTCTTACTTAACATTGGACCATATTTATACATATAATACAAAATATTCTCTATCATTTTATCCGATAAAAAAGGTAACTGCTCAAGTTGCTCCTTGGTTATAGTATTTATATTAAACGGGTTCTCTGCCAGCTCGGCCAACTCCTGATATTCTTCCTGCCATCCTGCAAGAGATTCATCATCTGTAATATTCTCCTGCCAGTCCGACCATTCCGATTGGGAATATGAACAGACTGCAAAAACACAAAACATTGAAACACAGGCTACAATTCTTCTAATTAACACCATATTAACAAGTTTATAAACAGTTAAAAATTAATTATATCTAACCATATAATCATTATTTCGCTATTTTTGCAGACATGTACAGATATATTATAATAACACTGACAATATTGATTACCTCGATAGGCTATTCTGATAAAATATCAGCCCAGGAGGTTAGTTCTCGGCAGCCCAATAATGGCTATATGGTAAAAGTATGCGTATATAAAGGCGATACTATACCATATATAACTCTGAGAAATGTATATGTGTACCCAAAAATGAAGTTTAAAAATAAAAAACAGGAAAAATATTACTATAAACTTGTAAGAGACGTAAAAAAGACACTACCTATAGCCAAAGAAATAAGGAATGTGGTAATAGAAACATATGAGTTTCTTGAAACATTACCTAACGAAAAAGCGAAAGAAAAACATATTAAAGCTGTAGAGAAAAGTCTGAAAGAGCAGTATACACCAAAGATGAAGAAATTAACATTCTCACAAGGAAAACTGCTTATAAAACTTGTAAACAGAGAGTGCAATCAGTCTTCTTATCAACTGGTAAAAGCATTTATGGGACCGTTCAAAGCCGGATTCTACCAGACTTTTGCAGCATTATTCGGAGCAAGTCTGAAAAAAGAATATCATCCGGAAGATGAAGATAAGATGGTGGAAAGAGTAATTCTACTTGTTGAAAACGGACAGCTATAAACAGTAACAAACATTTTGTCCACAATATAATCTATTGATATTTAGCAGATTATATTGTGGACAAAATGTTTATTAATAATGTTATTAACATTAAACATTACTTTCTGAACTCAATAAGCTTATTTGCAAATTCCCAAAGAACAATGCCTGCCGTAACAGATACATTAAGAGAATGCTTTGTACCATACTGAGGTATTTCTATACATCCGTCGCACATGTCAACAACCTCCTGTTGGACTCCCTTCACCTCATTACCCATTACTATAGCATACTTCTTATCACTCTCCAAAACAAGATCATTAAGCATAGTGCTACCTTTGCACTGCTCTATTGCAAGTACTGTATATCCATGTTCATGAAGCTCATTTACAGCCTCTTGAGTAGTTTTGCAATATTTCCAGTCAACACTATTTTCTGCTCCAAGGGCGGTCTTGTGCATTTCTGCATTAGGAGGAGTAGCGGTAATTCCACACAAATAAATTCTGTTGACAAGGAAGGCATCAGAAGTACGGAAAACGGCTCCTATATTATGCAAACTTCTCACTTCATCCAGCACCACCACTAAAGGAAGTTTATCCGCCTCCTTGAATTCCTCCACAGTAAGACGGTTCATTTCTGTTATTTTCAGTTTTCTAAGTTCAGACATAACTTATATATTTAATACTTTCCGCAAAGATAAAAACTATATTAATAACCCTGTTGAAAATAGTTGAAAAGGTGTAGAAAACATGAGCAAAGATTTTGAAAAAAAATCCTTGCATAATTCGTCCAATCCATTATAACATCCTCATAATTAACAATCCAAAAAAGATAGCATGAAATTATATCATCAGTATAAACACATTTTTATCACGAAATCAATAGTTGATAATCATAAAGTTTTTAACTTTGCAACATATCAACAAAATGTTAATATATCAATTAAGTGCTGAATTATCAGCATTTAAGACTGTTGACGTGATACTTATATCATAAACAAGTATACTTATAACTTAAAAAGCAAGAAAAAAGCAATTTATTTTCCAACACTATCAACAGTCTATTATCAGCATCATAGATTTCTTTTAAAAAGAAGAAAAGATATAATAAATATAGATATGAAAGAAGATTGGTTGAAAAAGGGTTTTGTAGATGAACCCGTAGACAAGGCTTTGGATTTGAAAGCCGAAATAAACAGACTGCGTAAGGAAAAGAATGCCGTTATTTTGGGACATTTCTACCAAAGCGACGAAATTCAGGAGATAGCCGATTTCATAGGAGACAGTCTGGCACTGGCCCAATGGGCAGCAAAGACAGATGCCGAAATTATTGTTATGTGCGGTGTTCATTTTATGGGAGAAACTGCCAAGATTCTTTGTCCCGACAAAAAAGTACTTATTCCGGACTTCAATGCAGGATGCTCGTTGGCCGACAGTTGTCCTGCCGACAAATTTACTGAATTTGTAAAACAACATCCCAACCATACAGTAATTTCTTATGTCAACACAAGTGCTGCTGTAAAAGCCGTAACAGATGTTGTGGTGACTTCAACAAACGCCAGACAGATAGTGGAAAGTTTGCCAAAAGACGAACCGATAATCTTCGGTCCGGACAGAAACTTGGGAAACTACATAAATTCGATTACAGGGCGAAATATGCTTCTGTGGGACGGAGCATGCCATGTGCATGAAAAGTTCTCTGTAGAGAAGATTATTGAGCTTAAAAAGCAATATCCCGATGCTGATGTGCTTGTTCATCCTGAATGTAAGGGAGCGGTAGCGAAACTGGCAGATAAGATTGGTTCTACAGCAGGACTCTTGAAGCATGCAATTTCGAGCAGCAAGAAAGATTTTATTGTGGCTACAGAAAGTGGAATATTGTTTGAAATGCGACGTAAATGTCCAGACAAGAATTTTATTCCAGCTCCTCCTGAAGACAGCACTTGTTCATGCAATGAATGTAACTTCATGCGCTTGAATACTCTTGAGAAGCTATATAATACATTGAAGTATGAGTGGCCTGAAGTGATAGTTGATGATGAGATTGCAAAAGAAGCTATAAAGCCAATTAAAAGAATGCTTGATATTTCGGCAAGTCTCGGACTGTAGTAAAAATAGGAAAAACTATAAACTATAAAGTATAAAGTATATTTAGAAGCAGATAAGAAAGCATTCTTAAATGCTGATAAAAAAGTAAATGATAATACAAGAAAAAACACAAGAAATAATATAGTAAATAATATAGCATAAATAATACAAGAAAAGCGTTCTCTGTTAATAAGTGTTTTAAGGAGAGTCGCTTTTCTTAATTGAAGTTATAAAAATCTGTTTTAATGAATAAAAACTTGCAGGTAATGTAGAAATTAGTACCTTTGCATTGTGTTTTTCATAGTATTAGATTTAAGGTTAACAAAGGTTGGAGTACAGCGGTACTCCTTTTTTTTTGCCTTTACTTTTCAACAGCAAAAATACGATTCTAATAAAACAGATGTGGAAATGGATGCTTCAGATGTTTGTATACATACTCTGTAATAATACTTGAAGTAGTGGAAATTGCCAGATTGGAACAGAATATGAATAACCATAAACTCATCATCATTTATGCTGTTGGACTTGTTGCGATGCTTGTCTTCTTATCTTCAATCATATATTTTTCTTGTAGTAATGTAAATTTCCTCCAAAATCATCAGCCATACAATATATTTCTTTAACTTTGGACTTTAAAATATATTGGTAATCGTTTAAATTTTATAGTTCAGTTCTATAGATTAAAAACTTTTACAACTATGTTTCTATTTCTATTTTTATAATAGATTATATTGGTTATTATATCGAACTTAAATTAAAATACATAACTTTAAATGATATGAAAAAAATTATATTTATTCTATCAATTCTATCATCTATAAACATCTATGCACAAAAAGGAAGCAGCCAGTTTTCTTTATTCGGAGGATTTGAGCATTTCCCTGAATTAAAGTGCCGTAACGGTTACAATGTGGGTATTGAATTCAAACATTATCTTAACAATCGTATTTACGCTCTTGCTAACTTTCATGCCGGAGTTAATGACGGAACAAAAAAGGAAATCTATACGAGAGATGATATTGATTATAATTTCGACCTGTCAAATAGTGTAAGAGACTATATGTTAGGGTTCGGTATAGGTGGAGATTTGTTACATATTAACAGACATAAAATCTATATGCAAGGAACTGTGGGGATTGGTTCTTCTGAACAATATGAGGACGGAATTACCTTGTCTCCGGGTGGAGCTTATGACATGGTAAAAACATACGAAGAAAAATCCACACGCTTCGCAATTTCCGCATCAGCCGGTTATGATTATCAACTGACAGACAGGTTAAGTATAGGAGTAAACTATACAGGTTGGCATATAGGTTATGAATATAAGAATTCTGCCAACGTCAAATTAGGAATTATATTCTAATTTTTATAGTACCTCGGCTTTTTATGTAAAGGCTTTTTTATTATATAGTGTCTCACTTTTTAGTTATTATATAGAACTTTACTTCCCCAACAGCAAAAATATAACATTAAATATAACGATTTCATCACAATTTTATCCTGATTCCATAACATTTCATTTCCGATTATACATAACATTTATGTATAACATTCATACATAAAAACCATACATAAAAAACGGGCATCGGGAAATGTTCCCGATACCCGTAAGATAAGAATTTAGAAAATCAAATAATAATATTATTGGGCTGAGATTTCAATAACATGGCTTTGAGTTTGAGCTAATCCGAAAACTTCAAGACCGACTTTCATAAGGAAGTCACCTGAATAGATTTTTCCGTTTGCTGATAATCTTGATTTTGTATTAGGCATAAGATTGATTTCCTCAATCTTGTACATCTTGTTTGCATCAAGTCCCTGAAGTTTTACGTTCATAAGTTTTTCTTGAAATCTTGGATGTATGTCATATGCGAAAAGAACAGCCTTATTCTTGTCTTTACTTACATAATTTACAGCCATGTGATTTGACTTATATGGAGAAACAAGTCTATACTGGTCGCCATCCATAATAGCCGGCTGAAGTCTCTTCCAGTTTTTAACAGCATCCTGGCAATAAGTAAGCTCATCGGCACTCATATCTTTCAAGCCTATATCAAAACCAAGTTTACACATAGAAGCCACATCTGTGCGGAACTTAACAGAGGTTTTACTATTCCAACTTGTTACGTGTGCACACATAGCCTTTGAAGGGAAGAACTGAGAGAATCCCCACTGTATATAAATTCGTTCAATTGGATCTGTATTGTCGCTGCACCAGAATTCTGTAAAATATTTCAGTGCCTCGTAATCGCAGCGTGCGCCGC
This sequence comes from Phocaeicola sp., assembly GCA_034094155.1. Taxonomy (GTDB): domain Bacteria; phylum Bacteroidota; class Bacteroidia; order Bacteroidales; family Bacteroidaceae; genus Phocaeicola. The sequence goes on along the minus strand of JAXEBI010000075.1, from coordinate 6,667 downwards.
CACCAGAGCAAAGCATCATAGGTACGTTAGGATAGTTTTCCTTAACTCGTTTCATTACATTATAAACTCCGCGTACATGGTCAATATACATGTTTCCCTGTTTGTCTTTCTGGTAAGGAGAGTATATGTTGGTGATAGGGCTGTTGCAGTCCCATTTAAAGAATGCTATTTCAGGATTTTCTTTCATCAGGTTTTCAACAACACTATAAACATAGTCCTGAACTTCCGGATTACTCAAATCGAGTACAAGCTGGTTACGATAATAATATATTTTTCTGTTATCATCATGTATTGCCCAGTCTGGATGTTTTTCAAATAATTCACTCTTTGGGTTTACCATTTCAGGCTCAATCCATATACCGAATTTCACATCCGCATCTTTGGCTGCCTTAACAAGGGCAGGAACACCTCCAGGCAATTTGCTGTGAGTTACCTCCCAGTCGCCAAGTCCGGCTCTGTCGTCTTTTCGAGGGTATTTATTTCCAAACCATCCGTCATCTAAAAGGAACATGTCTACACCAAGGTGTTTTGCTTCCTTCATAAGTTCGGCCAGAATTTCCTGGTTAAAGTTGAAACCTGTATTTTCCCAGTTGTTAAGTAGTGTAAGTCGGCTTCCTTTTCCATCTTTAAGACTATAGTTTCGGGCCCATTCGTGTAAGTTACGGCTTCCCTGAGAAGTACCTTCGTCGCTTATTGTAAATATAAACTCAGGAGTAGTGAATACTTCATTCTTTTTCAGTTCATAATTCGATGCGTATGGGTTGATAGCCGGTATGACACGAAGATTACCTACATTATCAACTTCGAATGTGAATCGGAAATTACCGGTCCATCCTAAAGTACCCATAAGTACTGTACCCTGATTTTCTTCTACAGGCTGTCCAAGTCCTACTTCAAAGAAAGGGTGAGTATGCATTGCGGCTCTGCTGCCAAGTTTTGTATCGATAACTTTTTTTCCGAACTGCAACTGCTGGCTGCTCATTTGTGCTTCCTTTGCCCAGTCACTGCTGAATTCTGTAAGATAGTATTCAGGATAGTTGAAATAGAGCATAGTCGATGCATATGTAGACAGCATTATAGGTTTATTTTCCTGATGCTTGATTTCACTCCATGTTTTTATAACATTTTCTTCAGGATATGCTATATAATGAAGAGTAACATCTACCGGATATTTATCGTCTCTCAAGTTGATAGTTGTTTCTTTACCACCTTCTACATCCTGAGTTGAAGACGATACATAATATAAATATGTAGATGTTTTTCCGTCGTTATGTTGTATTGCAATAGCAGGTTCGTAATAGTCTTCATTTCCCGACCCGCTGTATACTTCCCATCCTCTTTGGCTTACACTACCGTCGGAAGCAGCATGAATATCCCATCTGAAATTATTTATATCGGCATCATGAAGCAGTTTTTTGCCGAGATACGACTGATAAAGTCTTCCGTTTTCTCCTACCTGAAGTATCAGGTCTGTTTCATTTGTTGAAATACGGAAAATTTTGCTTTCTGTATTTTCCGCATTTGCCTGAATAAAAGCGCATGCTATTGCACCTGCTAAGATTAAATTTTTCATGGTTAAATGTTTTTATACTGTTTTATGTTTTTTTATTTGATTAAAAGTAATGCTTTTTCTAATCTGTAAGTACTTAAAAAAACTTATTTGTGGTTAAAACTTGATACTTGCACTAAATTCTACGGTAAACGGACGCAGGTAAGTTCCGCTCATATAACTGCCGGCATATTTTGATGCTTCATCTTTTGTTATTAGTTCCGAACCACTGATAGTACCTTTCGCGCCTTTTTGATTAAGGAAGTTTACAACAGAAACTCCAAGATCAAGATGTTTGTTTACACTCCAGTTTACACCACCGAAAGTTTCCCATCTGCCATTGAAATAAAGTGCTTCCTGTAAATTGGCATATGTTTTTCCAAAATAGCGAAAGCTAAGCCACAGGCGCAGATCTTTGGTAATATTATAGCTTGGATCTAATTCCACAAGAATCTGTGGTATTTCCTTTACTATCATATTATTTGCATTAACACTCATTTCTGTACCGTCATTGAATGTTACACTTGCGTTATAATTTTTGTATACAGGTTTCTGATAAGTAAAGAGGGCATGCAAATTAAAACCTTTAAAAGGATTGATTTCGGCCGAAGTTGTCCATCCTATGGTCTGGATATCGTAAATCAGCAATACGGTTTTTCCTTCTGTTGTACCCGGTTTGGTAAGATTCTGCTGGTCTATATTGTTTGATTTAGAGATGTAAGTTATCATTGAAGTAAGATCCAGCCAGTTGTTCTTGTAGAATAGTCCGCCTCGTACTAAAGGAATTGTTACTCTTTTATATTGTTCTTCTGTAGGTCCTGTTCCTGCATATTCGTTAATTCTCGGGAATCTTGTGGCAACAGTTCCGTCGGCTGTAAGTCCGAATTCTTTAGTCATATTATATGTTAATCTTGCGGTAGCTGCATAGTTAAGCTTGTCTTTGACTACTTTCTCCGGTGTAATAACAGTTCCGTCGGGTGCTGTACCTCCTATATAGAATCCCGAATATCTGGCATGTGCTATCTGGTCGGCCGACATTCTGTAGTATTCAAGACGTCCTCCATAATAGAAGTTCAGATTGCGGCTAATCTGCCAGTCGTCTGTAAGGTAGAGAGCAAGTTTGTTTTCATATCCTTTGGTATATTCAGGGCTAAGTTCGTTGAATCCTCTGAAGCGGCTGCCATCGGCTGCTGTAAGTATATCAGGATATTCTTTTACGCTACCGGTCCACTGATATGATGATGAATGATAGTCGAGTTTGTAATACCATTCATTAAGACCAAGTCGTACGTTATGGTTGTTGAACTGCTTTTCGAGTTCTGATGTAACAAGGAAATTGCTAACTTTACCTACATGCAGCCATGTGCGTCGTCCTTCAATTAGTCCGCTGTATGGTGAGCCATCTGGTAGAGTATATCCGTCATCTTCCGAAACTTCAGTAATTGTACTTCCTCCGAAATCTACATAGTTAGCTTCCGGGGCATTCATATATTTCATGTCTAAGTTCCACTTCAATCCGTTGTCGAAAGTATAATCAGTAAGAAGTGTCACTTCATGCGAACGGTTGTCTGCCATATCTCTTAAATTGGCTTTTTTCATTTTACCGTCCATAATATCCATATATTCTATGTTGCCGTCTACAGGTCCGTATGAAGCCAGACCAGGTTCGAATCCCGATAACTCTTTTATAGATCCGTCGCCTACATATATAAAAGGGGCTGCGTTTAGTTGATTTAATGAGTTTCTGCTATATGCGTATTTATAAAGCAGACTTATTTTACCTTTATTATTATTGAAAAGTCTTGTAAGTCCGCCGCGGTAAATTTGTGTACGGTCGGCATACTCGTCGAATTTCACGTCGAATGTTCCCGGATCAAAATTCTGATACATACTTGCAGAGTATCTCCATTTATCTCCTATACCTCCCGACACATTCATGTCGAACTGCTGCATTCCGAAATGATTGGAGCGATAGTTAAGAATGCCTTTAAATTCTTTTTCTCCTACTTTGCTGAATGAGTTAACCGAGTAAGCGATGTTTCCTGTACGGATAGCCGATTCAGAAGGAGTCATAAGTCCAACTTCTCCCAAACTCGCATCACTTCTCCAGTGGTATTGCAGTTTATGAACAGCCGATGAGTAAACAGCAGGAAGTCCGTTTTCATATACATTAACGTCTTCACTTGGCAATCCAATCTGAATTTCTCTTGGCTTGTTGGCATCAGATGCATTAAGCATTACATTTCTTTCGCTGCCTTCAACTTTCTTTTTTGTGGAAACTGTGTCTTGATTTGCGATATTATCAGCAACATTATTTGCAATAATATCTTTAAGAGATGAATTACACTCACCTGTAATGGTGGATGAAGCTGCCTGAGCTGCAGAAGGTATTATGGAAGCAAGCATCAGGTAAGAAATAACACTCTTTTTCATGATGTTTTGTTTAAGGATTAATATAAGTTGTTGTTAGGTTATTAGCTTTACGGGCATCTTTTCTGTGCCATGTTTTTGTTTTCCGCAAATGTATTATCCTTTTTTTCTTATTGTTTTTCAAAGTAGTACTAAAGTAGATTGTATACAGATTTATATTAAAATAAAATATTGATTATTAGTGTTTTACTATATGTATATATATAGGCTTAAGTAGATGTTTTCTTTTTTGAAAATATTTTGTTATATTTGTATACATAAGCAGATTTAAGTGTTAGATGTGTTTTTGAAGTTAATAGTACGATATTATAATTATAGTTTGTCATATAATGAATGACATGTTACTTAAGTAGCCGACAAAATAAAATAACAGATAATTATGACTAAAAATCCGTTGTATATATTTTCATTAATAATCATTATTGTTTCTGTTAGTGTGCTTCCTTCAGAAGCTTCCGGAACTTTTGACTCTTATAGAAGTTGTAATGCTTCTGAAAGTACCGAGAAACTTTATCGTATGCTTGAGGAGGTGCTTTATAGAAAAAAAGAATATTCCCTTCAAAAAGAAATAAGGATTGACAGCTTGAAACATACAATAGCATCGTGTCATAATTTGGATTCAAAATATTCTATATATAAGAAAGTATATGATGAATATTTTACTTATAGAGCTGATTCTGCGTTTTACTATTTATCGTTGGCGGAGGAGATAGCATTAAAAACTAAAAATCATGATTATGCTGATGAATGTGTGATAAACCGTTCGCAACTGTTGGCAACTACAGGATATTTTTCTCAGGCTCTTGAATTACTCGATAATATTAACCGTTCGGAGCTGAATGATACATTATTGTTTCGCTACTTTTCGGCTTACGAATGGGTTTATAGTGTATGGAGTGAATATTCGGATGATGATATATATTCACCTCAGTTCAGGAAAAAAGAAATAGAGTATAATGATTCTATGCTGAGTGTGATAGATCATAATACAGTGGACTATCTTTATTGGAAAGCAGAATTATCGGCTCGTAAAGGCGATCAGTATGGAGCACAGAAACTTTATGAAAAAGCACTTGTAGGTCTTCCATTTGATACCAGGATGTATGCTTGCGTTGCTTGTGGGTTGGCTTTTGCTTATAAGCGTCAGGGAAATCTGAAACAATATGAAAAGTACCTTATTCTTTCATCAATTTCGGATATAGTGTGTCCACTGAAAGAAAATCTTGCAATGCAGGAACTTGCAATGTTTCTCTATGAGAACTCAGAATCTGATCTGGATAAGGCCAACAGGTATCTCAATCACTCTATGGAAGATGCTATGTTTTATAATAATCGTTTAAGAATGCTCGAAATAGCAAGAAAATTTCCTCCAATAGTGAATTCCTATCAGCATAAGAGTAATGAAAAAGGCAGGACTCTTACGGCTGCTGTGGTTTTTATCAGTATTCTTAGTGTTATGCTGCTGCTTTCATTGTTTTATATATATAGGCAGATTATTATGTTGAGATTGCAAAGAAAGGCTGTAACCCAAATGAATGAGCAGCTTAAAAATCTTAATGATGAACTAATAAAGACTAATCGTACCAGGGAGGAATATGTAAGTTTGTTTCTCGACTTATGTGCATCATATATAGATAAGCTTAATAAGTATCAGGATCTTGTAAAAAGAAAAGTTAAGGCAAAACAGATAGATGATCTTCTGAAACTTGCTAATAACAGTAAAATGTCTGATGTAGATGCCAAGCAGTTCTTTGTTAATTTTGATACAGCTTTTATTACTCTTTACCCTAATTTCGTGTCTGAATTTAATAAGCTTCTTAAGGATGATGAAAAAATTGTTCCCGACAAGAATGAAATTCTGAATACTGAGCTTCGTATTTTTGCTTTAATCAGGCTTGGTATAAAAGACAGTTCACGAATTGCTACTCTTTTGTTTTATTCTCCACAGACTATTTATAATTATAGGAGTTCTGTGAAAAATAGAGCAAAGAATAGAGATAGTTTTGAAGATGATGTTAAGAATCTATGTAATATCTGTAACTGATACAATTAATGTAACTGACTGAAGTTATAGTTTATTTTCTTTCTGTATTCAGGGTTTTATTTATTACGTTTAAGTAAATATGAAAAATGGGTATAATAACTTGTAAAAATTTAAGGCTTATAGAATGTTTTTTGTAAGTGGTAAAATGTTATCAATATAGCTTTTCTTACAATATTTACTATTAATCTTAGGTCGTCCGATTATAATAGTACGGTCGTCCGATATAAGTGGTACGGCTTTCTGACTTGAGTGGTACGGTCGTCCGACATAAGTGGTACGGTATATATAATTTTATGCTTTCGACAAATAAAAAATTTGTCTCGTTATTCTGTTTGGTTTGTCTCGACATTTATATTAGTTTGAGGCCGCATTTTTTTTGTTCAATATAAATCTCTTTTATGGATTGTTATTTTTGATTTTCTTCATTATTTTCATCGTCATCTTCTTTATCATCATCTTTATCTTCATCGTCATTTTCTCTATCTTCTTCTTTCTTATACTTGATTTTATCATAAAGTCAATTTGAAGTCAATTTTATAGATTAGTATATAATATATAATAATGTGTATTGTAAAAGGCTGAAATTACGGTTTAAGAAAAATAATCAGTGTGTAAAGTCCGATAAATCAGTAATTTAGGAAAAA
>JAXEBI010000074.1:0-18728 GCA_034094155.1 Phocaeicola sp. | reverse complement strand
AAAAAAGAGACTGCCGGGGAAAATGCAGTCTCTTGTTCTTTAGGGACAAACTCTTTTGTCTCTCTGACTTTTTTAACTTTCACAAGCTTAAAGTCAGGATATATAAATCTATTACTATGAAAAACATACAAATAAAGTAATTTCTAATGACATAAACATAATTTTCTGCATTAAAATGCAAGAAATTAACACTAATTATAGCATAAAGCTACTTTTTACACAAATCTTTAAAGTCGCAGTACAAACATTTATCTTCAATATCCGTTTGTTTGAAACTTCCTGAAGGGTTGAAAATCTCTTCGAGCAGAGTTGTAAGATGTTCTCTGAACTCTTGTTCATACTTGTTGAAGTCATCTACAGCTTCCTTTTTCCTTGGCTCACCCATTTGTACAACCGGTGAATATTCTTCAGACGCGGCTTTGTGGATGTATAGTAAAGATGGAGCAACTTTCAGATCCTTGCCTGCTTCACGTAATTTTCTGTTTACAATGGCTGCATACATGAATGTCTGGAATATATAATTCGAATGCTTCTTGTCTGCAGTAAACAGTGATTCTACATTCTGCGGACTATCTGCATCACCGCCTGTCTTATAGTCTACTATTCTCAAAGTGTTGTCTTTTATGTCGAGACGGTCGATTATTCCACCTATTCGTGACTGTATCTTACCTTTTGGTGTGTTAATAGATATGTCTTCGAATATTTTCTTTTCACTTCCTTCGAATGTAAATGGAGCATATCGCATATCGTTCTTAAGAAGTTGCTTAATGTATCTTACTATAACGGCTGAATTGATAAGTTGCAATCCGTTATACTCCGGCCTTTCATCTTTTGGAATGTTGAAGAATAGTTCCTTAAAGCCATTATCCACATAGTTCTGCAGTCTTACTTCATCCTTAACAAGAGTTTCCAGCGAAGATTTGTTTATTACTTTGCCATGAGAGGTTAGGTCTTTATATACGTGTTCGGCTGCATAGTGGAATATACTTCCGAACTTAGCAGAATCAATGTCAGCGTTAACTTCGTCAGGAGCCGAAAGACCGGCCACATATTTGTAATAGAATTTCAGCTGACAGTCGAGATAACAGTTGAGTGCCGAAGGTGATATTTGCGCTTTCTTGTTGACTCTTATATCGAAATTACTCTGCATTTTTTTCATTATAGCAGCATTCTTCCTTATTTCGATAGTTTCACTTCCTTGAGGCGACTGTGCGGCTTCAAGTCTTTCGCGTTTGATATTGAACCCCCATTCTATAAGGAACTGAAGCATAAACCTTGACATCTCACCCTTGTTCAGTCCGTCGCTTGTTGTATTATATAGAAGCGTGACTTTTTCAGCTCTCTGCAGCAGGCGATAGAAATAATATGCAAACACAGCTATCTTATGATCGATGGTAGTCATTCCAAAAGCCTTTCTCAGATTGTATGGTATAAACGAAGCATCTCCTCCGGCTTTGGGAAGTTGTCCTTCATTTACAGACAGCATAATGAGATTTCTGAAATCCAGATTACGTGTTTCGAGTACTCCCATTACCTGCATACCTATAGCCGGTTCGCCGTGGAAAGGAATGCTTGTTGCCGACATAACTCTCACAAGCAGTCTCTTGAATGTAGATTGGGTAACTTCCAGATCTTTATTTTCTATCAGTGTAAAGAGTCTGTTGGTAAGTGTGTACGCTTTAAACAGTGCCTCTCTATACAACTGGTCTAATGCCGCATCCATTGCCGCTGCTTTTTTGCTGTACTCTACCGCTACCATTTTAAGAGTATCCGAAATAAGCCGGCAAATATTACCGTTGTTTCCACATGGAGTGAATATTATATCCAATACATCATCTTTTCTAAGTTCCGATGGAAGAGGGTAGAACCTGTTGTTATGAATCAAATCCCTTTCCAGTGCTTCGACTTCAGGACTGAGCATTCTTGTGTAAGGATGTTTTAGAACATTAAGCACTTCATCGAAAAGATACCTGCCGTTGTTTGGGTTATATCCCACTGTATGAAGCTCTATCAATGAGTTTATAAAGCTGAATGCCGGTGTTTGCGACAAAGGGAATCCCATTGTTATGTTTATATGTTTTACATTCTCTGGCAATGAATGTAAAACAGGCTGCAGAAGTCCCTCGTTGCACAACACAACAGCTGTTTCTTTTTCCTCTTCTGTAAGATTTTCTCTTATCCATTGAGGCAGATATCTTGCCTGACCGTTTTCTGTAGGCGACTCAATATATCTTATATCTTTACTTGAATTAAGTGTATTGAATGCAGACGCAGGAAGTTCGGATGGAAAGTCCTTAAGATTCCTTCTGATAAACTCTCCGGCCTCATGAGGATGCTTGTTGAGATAGAAAACGTCATAATCCCAGTAGAACATAGCCTTTCCCGCAGCAGAAAGCTTGCAGAAAAGAGTGTGCTCTACTTTATTCAGAACGTTGAATCCTACAAAGACATATTTCTCATATGGAAGTTTTTCTACATCCAGAACATCTATTACCTCTCTGTACATCATACCCTCGTAGGCGATATTCTGTCCTTTAAGAGCCGACTTGAATTCGGTGTATATATCACCCAATACATTCCACATATTGATAAACCTCTGTTTCAGTTCCGTAATCTTATTAAGAGAAAAATTTCGGAAAAACTGCCCCAGAGCTTCTTTCTGTCCTTCTTCAAGAAATTCGTATCCATTGTCACTTAGTTCGTTCAGTTCTTTCAGGTTGCTGAACATGGCTTGTGTATCTGCCATATTTTTATCGGCATCATCGAAGTCACTGATAAGAAGTTCACCCCAGAAATAAAATTCGTCGAGTGATTCTTTACTGCCTGTAACCTTTTTAAAAACCTTGTATAACTCACATACAAGTTTTATCGGATCTCCAATATGCAAATCGGATGTTTGTCTGAATAGTTCGCTGATACTTATATAGGCAGGCGACCATATAGGTTTATCGGATTCTCCGGCAAGATATTCATTGAAAAATAAACTTGCTCTTTTATTTGGGAAGACCACAGCAACACGCGACAAGTCGCCTCCGGTCTTATTGTATAAATCTTTTGCAACCAGTTTAAGGAATGTTTCCATATCTGTTATTTCTTTTTTCTTGTTACTTGGGTCCTTACATCATAAAATATAAATCATAATGTTCAGGACTTTACCTGACTTTAAAAATTTTATTTTGCCACCTCAGATATTTACACTCTGAAGCTCTCCCGAAAATACATACCATATATATCCCTTTATGTTCTGATATCCCATATCCTCAAGAAGATTCATATACTCTTTTACCTGAGATATATATTCCGCTTTTTTCCTTCCAAATTTAAAGTCTACTACCACAACCTCACCGTTTTTCATCATCACTCTGTCAGGACGTCTTGTCAGCATTTCGTTATTTTCGTTTTTATATATAATGGCACATTCATTATACAAAGTCCATGTTCCGCTATACCAGTCTTTGACCTCTTTCTTCGAAAGTGCTTTCATGGCCAGTGCCTTAATACGTTTCTCTTGCTCTGCCGATTCAATAATCCCTTCGAAACACAATTCCTCTATAGCATTGTCTATATCTTCAGTCTTGTGTATTGAAGCAAACAATGTATGCAGTAACTGCCCCTGTTTGATATAATTGGATCGTGTATTTTCTTCTTCATCTTCATCTTCATCTCCTCTTATAAAATCGGCAGAACGGTTAGACTGTTTGAACTCTATATCAGTTTCTAATGATTCGAGGCATATAGGTACCGAAACAGGGTTTGCAACAAGTCTGTTGGATGATTCTGATTTCTTGTCCTCTTGCGAAGAACATATCTCGCCGAATTCATAAATTGGCGTTTCTTCTTTATCATCTATTTCCTCTTCCTCTTTTTCCACATTTTCCTTCTTTTTCCCTTTTCTCTTTTGTGTAGAATCCGTGTTTTCAGAGTAATCAGGATACTCTTTCTCACAATCAGAAACATTGCATCTTAACTCAATATTATTTATCTCTGATATAGCCGACTGCATTAATTCTGATACAGTACCTTTCTGACCATTCTTGCACCATACAATGAGATTCTTGCAGGCACGTGTGAAAGCCACGTAAAGAAGATTAAGATTATCTATCCATAGTTGAAGCTTTTCTTCCTGATAACTGTCGCTGAACAATGACTCAGCCATAGAGGAAGAATAATTTACAGGAGTAAGGTCGAGCTCATTGAACGGCTCAAACTGGCTGCCCGAATCATTGATTCTGCACCACAACAGATGGTTGTTTGTCTCGTTTTCCATTTTCCAGTCGCAGAACGGAAGTAATACAGTATGGTATTCCAGACCTTTTGACTTATGTATAGACAGAATCCTTATACCAGATATTTCTCCCGAAGGGATAGTTTTGGAACATAGAGTTTCTTCCCAATATTTAATGAATGCAGTTAATTGAGACGAGTTGTTTTGCATATATTCTGTTACCGAGTCGAAAAAGGCACAGAGATATGCATCTTGTTCCTTAATATTCTCCATGCCGAAAATTTTGAACATTTTTTCCAGAAGTTCATAAAGAGGCATTAGTCTCAATTCTGACATCATAAGCCGGAATTCGGCAGGCAAATACTCTTCAACTTCATTAAGCAGAACAGTGTTAATGTCTATATCCTTTTTTAGGATTTCTTTCTGGAAAGCTACAGCGAGACGTGCACAAGCTATTCTATCATCAGGTTGGGATATAAATCTCAGTCCATCGACAAGCATACATACAGCAAGAGATGCATCAAGTCGGAATGCCTCGTCGGATACTACTCTATAAGGAGTATTCTTATCGAAAAAGTCGGCTATGGCAGGAATGGTCTTATTCTTTCTTACAAGGATAGCTATATCATTAATCCTGATTCCGGAGTCAATTAGCTTTTCAACTTCATCGGCCAGCATTTTTAGAGTTAGATCTGTATACGGCATTTCCTTGCTGTCATTAAGGAAACTTATCTTTACATATCCCTTGTCTGTTTTTTTTGCAGTCTTTTGTCTGACATCACTATACGCGTCAAGAAGTTGGATACAATCTGTTTTTTCTCTGTCAGGCTGCTCGCTTTTATACCTTTCGTTTAATACCTTACAGGCAGAAGTAAATATCTCATTGTTGAAATTTATTATATTGGCTTCACTTCTCCAGTTGGTATCAAGTGTAAGTGCCTTGATTCTGAAACTCTTATCCTTGTCGAGGTTGGCGAGGATTTTCCAGTCACCGTTTCTCCATCTGTAAATACTTTGCTTTATGTCGCCCACAATGAGACTGCCTTCTTTTTGTGCAAGACTTTCTTCAAGAAGCAAATGAAAGTTTTCCCATTGCATTCTTGAAGTATCCTGAAACTCGTCAATCATTACCGTATCAATTGAAGTGCCGATTTTTTCATAAACGAAAGACGCGTCTCCTTCCCTTATAAGGCTATGCAGTAATGCGTTAGTGTCGGAAAGCAGAAACCTGTTGTGCTCTATATTCTGCTCCCTTACTTCAGTATCTATTCGTGTGAGAAGTCTGAGATTATTTAGATGTCTCAATGAAAGATCACACGAATTGAGTATTATATTGTTTGTAGGTCTTGATTTCTCTGCAGCTTCAAGAACAGGAATTAGGACTTCAGATGCAAGCATTTTGATTTTATCCCTGTTTTGAGAAGTCTTTGTAGTCCAGTTGTCCGGACTGTCGAGACAACCCTCCACAGTTTTGTTCCTTACTTCATTAGTCAGGTTCCCGTTTCCTATTTTGTTGAAATAACTTCCTATACCTCTCGAACCATTTTTAAGATCCCCGGCAGTCAGCCCGTTTGCATTCAGAATCTCAAGGAAATGTTCGTTGAATCCGCGCATTTGCTCTAACACACTTTCTTTCAACTCCTGAAGTTTCTTTCTATACTGTGGGATAAATTTAGGATCCTTCAGTTTTTCCCTGAGGCTCTGTCCCTTTTCCAAATATACTTCATCGAAAATATTTCTTCCGAAATTCTTTATTTCAGAAGAAACGTTCCATCTTTTGTCGTCAGCTATTCTCTCTTCAATATATTCGAGCAACCACACAAGAACAGGTGACAATCTGTCGAGCTTTTCTATCATCATATCCACGGCATCACTCAATACATCTGTGTTATTGAGCTCTATAGACATATTTGCACCCAGTTCAAGCTCCCTTGCAAGATTTCTCATTACAGACTGGAAGAATGAGTCGATAGTCTCAATTCTGAATCTGCTATAGTCATGAATGATATTTTTCAAAGCTTCTGAAGCGGCACTTCTTATTTCCTCTACAGTTTTTTGAGAGGTTTTCATGATTTCTTTCAGATAACCATCCGAAGAAGGATTACATGTGGCGATTCCATAAAGCTGGCTCAGGATTCTTTCCTTCATTTCGGTAGTAGCCTTATTGGTAAACGTTACAGCCAAGATTCTTCTGTATGAATGAGGATCGTCTATAAGTTGTTTAATGTACTGTACAGCCAGTGTAAAAGTCTTACCCGATCCAGCCGAGGCCTTATACACCTGTAATCTCGGTTCTGCTAAGTCTCTATTTATGTTCATGTAGGTATATCTTTTTAAATAAAATGTATTCTATATCAGTTGTTCAGAATTCTGTCAGCTATTTCCATATATCTGATAATATCGGTGGTAAGTTCCTTGACATATTCTTTCGAGCGTTTGTGTCCCAGTCTTACCACAATGGCATTTTTACTTGGAATAGCTATGATGTATTGTCCCAACATACCTCTGAAATACGGGCAATTTTCTCCGTTATGTTTCATTATCCAAGTTTGAAAGCCATAATAGGAGAGAGGTTCCTTTCCCCACTGGTCCTTCAGATACGATGCCGGAGTAATAGCTTCTGTTATATAATCCTTGCTTACGAGCTGCCTGCCATTCCAATTGCCTTTGTTAAGCAGCAATCTTCCGAATCTTGCAGCATCTCTTGCAGTGGTGTGAAAACAGCAGAAAGACTTCTCATCGCCGTTTTTCCTGTCGAGCAACCAGTATGCGTCTTGTCCAGCCATCATCGGTTGCCAAAGTTTTTCTTCTGCATATTTACTTATGGTAGTTCCGGTAGCTGCTTCAAGAACAAACGAAAGCAACTGTGTTTCACCGCTTCTGTATGAATACTGCACTCCGGGAGTATCTACAATGTCGAGATTCATTATCAGATTATATAAGTCATTTCCATAATATCCGTGTGTGGTAACTGAAAAAAGCGATGCGTATGCTTCATCCCAGTCCATTCCGGCACTCATGGTTAGCAGATTCCTTATAGTTATATCTTTCTGTTTTCCCTTGTTATATTCAGGGATATATTCCACTACCTTATCGTCTACGCTGCGTATTTTCCCTTCGTCTATGGCAATACCCACAAGCAAGCCTACAATACTTTTTGTGGCAGAGAAAAGATTTGAAGTAATACTGTCATTCCATCCGCCACGATACGATTCATATACTATGCTGTCATTCTTAATTACAAGGAAGGATACAGTTTTCATTTCATCCAAATATATACTGTCGGCTTCAGGAAGACGTATCCGGTTATATTTTTCCGATATTTTCCACTCCCAACAAGAATCCGGGGCATGAACAGTATGATGTTCGAATATGCTTAAATCATTAATGGTAGGAAACCAGTAAATCAAGGCTTTACGGGCATAATACGGTAGACACATATATACTGTGAACAGCATTACAGGAATGATGAAAATAAATTTTTTATGCTTTTTCATTGATTTTTTCTGCATATTATAGAACAAAAAGCCATCTTTTGTTGTTTATATATTGAAAGTTATACAAAAGCTTAATATTCTTGTTTGGTTTTAAGGGAAGGCGTGGTTTCCTTCCCGCTTGTTTTTGTCAGTTCTTCTGTATTTGTGAAAATACAGAAGAACTTTTTTATTATATGTTACTTTATACCTCTATCCCGATATTTACTTCTTTATTCATTGGTCTCGAATTTCTTATGCCAGTCATAAAGTTTTTTATAGTAAGAATTTGCTGTATATAACGCTGCTGTAGGATTATGTCCCGATACCCTGTCTTTAGTGACAAGAGTAGTAACATACGCATCAGAATACTTATAAAACAGACTGTCATGTCCCACGCACAGTCCTATCACTACATTAAGGTCGGTTTTGGCCTCGTTCAACAGTCTTGCCTGCAGGATAGGGTTACACATGGCAGCTCCTATACTTTCGCATTTCTTGGGTATACCTACAGAAGATTTTGCCTGTCCGGCAACCTTACAAATTACCGAATATGGCTCAAACCCATTAGCTCTTAATATCTTAGCAAAAATTCTTGCTTCGTTTATCAAACCAATGCAGTTGGCTATTCCAATTTTCCTGGCATTGATTTTCTTGGCAAACTCCATAATCTCCTGCACCCTCGACCATTGGCAATAGCCTTCATATTCAACTTCGGCACTTGCTATCATGATTTCCTTGTTTCTGCCTTCGTTGTACTTATCCATTGCCCATTCACGGTCGGATTCCTTAAGGTTGGCTGTAGGACAAAATTCAGGATAAGTCCTGTCTTTATACTTGCAGTTTTGTGTACCACAATCTGTACATGAATGTATTGTTTCTTCTTTCTCTTCCATAACCGTATACTTTTTTAAGTTTAAATTTCTATTACGTCAATTTACGTCAGTTTATATAAGTTTATGTAAGTTTATGTCAGTTGCTTAACTAATATATATTATGTTATTCTGTAGTGGAAATAATCTTCATATACTCATCATACGAAATATACCTTCCACCCATAGATTTCAGATGAGGCGTCTCGAACTGACAATCTATAAGAAGCCCTCCATTTTCTTCAAAAAATCTTGCAAGATATATAAGAGCAAGTTTTGAAGCATTAGGAACAAGGGAGAACATACTTTCGCCAAAGAAACATTTTCCTAAAGCTACTCCATAAAGTCCACCCACAAGTCTGTCGTTTTCCCATACCTCAACACTTGCTGCAAATCTTTGCCTGTGCAGTTCTGTATACGCATTTATCATATCCTCACCGAGCCATGCACCTTCTTCATGCTCCCTCAGTTTCCCGCATAATCTGATAACATCACCGAAAGCTTCATTAAAAGAAACCCTGTATTTGTTCTTATTAATAAGATTTCTCATAGAATGTGAGACATGTATTTCGGATGGGAATATTACAAATCTTTGCATCGGGCACCACCATTCTATAGTATTCCGTCTGAAAGCATACCAGGGGAATATACCGTATGAGTAAGCCAATAAAAGCCGGTCGACAGACAAGTCTCCACCAATGGCAAGCAATCCGTCGGGTTCTCCATATCTCGGATCGGGAAACGCCAGTCTTTTTGATAGTTTAAAAACCATATCTGTATGTATGTAATATGTATATAATATGTCTGTAAATATATCTGCAAATATATCTGCAAATATATCTGTAATAAATGTATACCTTATGTATTATCTTACTTCTGAAGATTCTGAATATTCTGAAGAGTTATTTTCTCTCAGTCGGTAGTACATACCTGGTCGTTACAGCAAGTATCCAGCACAATTTCATCATCTTTTACCACAACTTCAGCCTTTCCGCCGTTCTTGAGTTTCCCAAAAAGAATCTCTCTCATAAATAAAGGCTTCAACTGTGAAGAAATAATACGGTCCATTTCCCTTGCGCCATATTCCTTTGTAATACTCTTTTTAAGTAACCAGGACTTTGCCTCTTCAGTAACAGACATCACAACTCCCTTTTGAATCAGTTTACTGTCTAATTCTCCAAGTTTCTTATTCAGAATCAGTCCGGCCATATTGCTGTCCATATCATTAAAAACAACTGTAGCCGACAGTCTGTTTAGAAATTCAGGCTTGAAAGTTTTCTTTACCTGCATCATCATTGACGCGCCGGCAGTAACCTTGCTGTTGAAACCTATCGATGCCTGATGAGCATACTGGGCACCGGCATTTGATGTCATTATCAGGATGAGATGTCTGCAGTCGGACTTGCGTCCCTTATTGTCGGTCAGTACCGCATAATCCATAACCTGTAGCAGGATATTGAAAATATCAGGATGAGCCTTTTCTATTTCATCGAGCAGAAGTACACAATTAGGTGTCTTACGTATAGCATCTGTAAGCAATCCTCCTTCTTCATAACCCACATACCCGGCCGGCGAGCCGATTAGTTTTGCAACCGTATGCTTTTCAGAATATTCACTCATATCAAATCTTATAAGTCCGATACAAAGTTCCGATGCAAGAACCTTTGCTATTTCAGTTTTACCTACACCGGTAGGACCTACAAACAAAAGACTTGCCATCGGCTTGTTTTCATCGTTGAGGCCTGCTTTCGATAACATTACAGCTTCCGAGACCTTCCTTACAGCTTCATCCTGTCCGTAAATCTTAGCCTTAATTCTTTCCGGCAAGTTTACAAGCTGCGTATTATCGTCGTCCTTCATTGAACTTGCCTCTATCTTACACATTCTCGAAAGGATGTCATTAATAAGATTCTTGTCAACTAAATTTGATGTATTATAGCAGTTGCCGTTATTTTCTTTTTCATCTGAGCAGCCATCTGTCAGCGGATGTATTTCCCTGTATGCGCCTGCTTCATCAATAAGATCGATAGCTTTATCGGGCAAAAATCTGTCGTTTATATATCTGTCGCTCACCTTTACGGTATGTTCTATAACTCCTTCCTCATATTTTACACCATGAAAATCCTCATATTTATCTATCAGTCCCTTTATAATCAGAATAGTTTCGTCCACACTCGGCTCGTTAATGTCTATTTGCTGGAACCGTCTGACCATACCTTTACTTGTAGAGAAATATTTGTTGAATTCTTCGTATGTAGTAGAACCGATAAATCTTATTTTTCCTCCTTCCATATATGGCTTAAGCATATTAGAGGCATCCATAGAACCGTCGCTTGTACGTCCTGCCCCTACCAGATTATGGATTTCATCTATATAGATAATACCTTTACCTTCCTTTTCCACGCCATTCATTACAGCTTTCAGCCTCTTTTCGAATTCCCCTCTATATTGTGTTCCCGCAATAAGACCGCCAAGGTCGAGTTCGTATATTTTCATTCCCTTAAGCTTTTCAGGAACATTCCCTTCTTCTATTCTTTGTGCCAATCCATATATGAGAGAAGTTTTACCAACTCCCGATTCACCAATATGCAGAGGGTTGTTCTTATCCTTACGACAAAGAACCCTAATAGTCTTTTCTATTTCATCTTCCCGTCCTATAAGTGGATTATGATTTTCAAGATTGTCGTTTATGCATGTAACAAAATTTCTCCATGGCTCAAACCTTTCTCTTTCGTCCTCACTTTCTTCTCCATCATAATCATAGCTGTATTCATCAATCAGCATGCTCAGGAAGTCGGCTGTATCACCGTTAATAGCTTTTTTGAGATAATATGCTGCCCATGAATCTTCCAATTGTAACATAGTCTGTACCAGATGTGGAATTTCCATAACTTCTGCCCCCGAATATGTTACAACAAGATGTGCCTTGAAAAACATTTCAGACATCTGTTGTGAATTTTCCGGTTCATATTCTATATTCTCCGGCAACTTTTCCGGTTCACTCTCAAGATACTTTCCGATATCAGCCTTAAGTCCGTCAATATTGGCTGCCACATCTTCAAGTGCATATATAAACTCATCCTGTTTCAGCAGAACGTACAGGATATGTTCGGGAGTAACAAATTCGTGCCGCATTGCTTTGGCTTCATTGTGAGCCGCTTCAATAGTTTCCTTTATATCGTTGTTGTATTTAAAATCCATTATCGTTTGTGTTTTATGAGTTTTAATCTCCGGATTCCGGCAAATAAAAAAATCTTATACCATTATTTTTCAGTTATCCTGTTCTTCCGGTGAGATAGTCAGTTTGAGAGGAAAACTTTCAGCCCTTGCCATGTCTGTGGCTTTCCTTACTTTCGACATGGCTATATCGTATGAATAAACCCCTACAACTGCCGATCCGGTTTTATGTACACCCATCATCAGTGATTCAGCTTCTGATTCCGATTTGAAGAACACGGTAACAAGAACTTTTACCACAAATTCCATTGTTGTAAAATCGTCATTATGTATTATAACTTTATATCTTCTTGGCTCTTTTAAATCGATTTTTTCCTTTTCTTTATATGATGTTTGCTGTTTTTCCATAATTACTTAATAATTTGTTATGAGAGCAAACTTAATAATTTTTTTTGTTTCTTCATAATTACTT
The DNA here is from genome assembly GCA_034094155.1 of Phocaeicola sp. GTDB lineage: Bacteria > Bacteroidota > Bacteroidia > Bacteroidales > Bacteroidaceae > Phocaeicola. The sequence goes on along the minus strand of JAXEBI010000074.1, from coordinate 6,509 downwards.
TTCTATAAAAGAAAAAAAGGTTGCCGGAACTGAAAAACGGCAACCTTTCAACTGCCTGGCAGATCATAATATCTGAAAGCAGTAAGTTATGTAAATATTAATTATTCTTGTTTTAATCTTTTCCCTTGTTTTTTCTTGTTTATTATCTTCTTTTGCTTTTTATTCTTTTTTTGTCTTTCCGTTACAATTATGATAATATTTGATAGTTTGTAAGTACTAATCTACTATCCCTAATAACTTTAAGTCCTCATCAACAGTACCTATACCTGCTATGCCGAAGTTTTCAGCCAATACTTTAGTTACATTTGGCGATAGGAAAGCCGGGAGTGTAGGACCTAAATGTATATTCTTGACACCAAGCGACAGTAGTGCAAGCAATACAATAACAGCCTTTTGTTCGTACCATGCGATATTATATGCAATAGGCAGTTCGTTGATATCGTTTAGACTGAAAACTTCCTTTAGCTTTAATGCAATTACTGCAAGTGAGTAACTGTCGTTGCACTGACCCGCATCAAGGACACGAGGAATGCCGTTAATATCACCAAGCGGAAGTTTGTTGTATTTATATTTTGCACATCCGGCAGTCAGTATTATGCAGTCTTCGGGCAGATTTTCAGCAAATTCAGTATAGTAATCCCTGCTTTTCATTCTTCCGTCGCATCCGGCCATAACTATAAACTTTCTTATCGCGCCGCTTTTTACAGCGTCAATCACTTTATCGGCAAGACTTAATACCTGATGATGCGCAAAACCTCCTATAATTTCTCCCTCCTCAATTTGCACAGGCGGGTTACATTTTCTGGCCATTTCAATTACTTCTGAAAAATCTTTCTTGCCGTTAGCATCTGCGGCTATGTGCTTCCATCCCGGATAACCGGTTGAGTTTGTAGTAAAAATCCTGTCTTTATATACAGCATTTTGAGAAGGCGGAACAATACAGTTGGTAGTAAAAATTACAGGTCCGTTGAACGACGAGAACTCTTCTCTTTGCTTCCACCATGCATTACCGTAATTTCCTACAAAATGTTTGTATTTCTTGAATGCAGGATAGTAGTGTGCCGGCAACATCTCGCTATGTGTGTATATATCTATTCCGGTACCTTCTGTCTGCTTTAGCAATTCTTCTATATCGTGCAGATCGTGACCGCTTATAAGTATCCCCGGATTTGTTCCTACACCGATATTAACCTTAGTCATTTCTGGATTTCCGTATGTATCGGTATTTGCTTTGTCAAGCAGTGCCATGACCTTCACACCATTTTCACCAGTGGCAAGTGCTAATGATGTAAGTTCATCTACAGAAAGATTTTCTATGGTGATTTTTCTTATAGCAGAGAGCATAAATATATGAATGTCACTGTCGGTATAGCCTAATCGCATGGCATGCTCGTGGTATGCTGCCATACCTTTAAGACCATATACTATCAGCTCTTTCAATGAACGTATATCCTCATTCTTTTCTCTCAATATACCTACAACCTTTGATTTTTCAGTGTAGAATTCCCTGTTTGTGGTGTGCCATATAATTTCATCAGCCGATGGCAGTTTTATGTTGCTTTCTGCAGCTTTTCTTTTTAATACCTCTTTGATTTCAAGTCCCTTGTCAACTCTTTTCAATATACTCTCATCATCAAAATTTGCATTAGTTATTGTTGAAAACAGTGCGTCTGTCACAAAACAGTATACTTCGTTACTTGTGCTTATTCCATTTTCGCGTATGATATCCGATACCGATGCTACGCCTCTTACAACAAAGAGGAGCAAATCCATTGCTGCTGAAGTAGTACTGTTCTTACCGCATACTCCTTTAAGTGTACAACCTGTACCTTTTGCTGCTTCCTGGCATTGAAAGCAAAACATCTCATTTGCCGAGTTAATTGATGTACCCATATTCTCCAACTGTTTTTCGTTATTTCTATTGTTTGTCATTTATTTTTCCCTTTAATTTATTATTTTTGTGCAAAGGTATTTTTTATGTGCGTGATTTAGTGTAACCTATGTTACGTACCGTTGAAAATAATATATTTTAGCAATTAATTATTTAGCTATGAGTCGATTATACGATATAATGGAGTTTCCCTTGTTTTCTGGAGCCGATAAGGATATTTTAAATAATTTCCTTCTTAATGCTCCTCATAAGATTTCGTCTTTCAGAAAGGGAGACATCGTGGTGATGCAAGACAGTCCATGCAGGTCTTTAATGTTGCTGTGTCAGGGAAGTTTGTCGGCCAGGATGACAAATTCAGAGGGAAAGGAAGTGACAATAGAGATTCTCCATGCACCCGAAATTCTTGCCCCTGCTTTTTTATATGCCAGTGAAAATAAATTTCCGGTCACCCTTCAGGCAGAAGAAGATATCAAAATATGGTCTCTTTCGAAGGACGAGTTTTTACGGATGATGGAAACAGATATAAGGGTTTTGCGCAATTTCCTGAGAAATATATCCGACAGAAGCCTGTTTTTGAGCAGAAAATTGAATGAATTTGCATTACAGAGCCTGAGTACCAGAATTATAGGCTATCTTAAACGAAATGAAGTTATCAATAATGTTCAGGATGTAGCTTTTATTATGGGAGTAGCGCGGCCTTCTTTATCGCGTACGCTTTCATCTATGGTAGATCAGGGGCTACTGCAAAAGACTTCCGATGGATATGTCCTGCCATGAAATATTACCTTATCACAGCGTTATTAATGTATATTATGTTATAAATGTGATTTATTATGTTATAAATGTGATTTTTGTGATTCTTCCCAAAATACACTATATACATTAATTACATTATATTTTATAGAATGATATTAAAATGTTACTGGATTAATTATGACTAAGAAATTATTTTATTTTGTTGCTGCATTACTCTTAGACTGTAATATAGTATCCTCACAGGATTTGATTGGTACATGGAGGGGAATGCTGAACGCCGGAGGACAAAAACTCGAAATTATTTTTCATTTTGATAAAGGTTCAGATGGGGTTAGTACTGCAAAAATGGATGTGCCTGCTCAAGGTGCCAAAGGAATACCGGCAAATCTTTCCTTGTTGACGACCGATTCTGTGAGTCTGGATATAAAGGCAATAAATATGGCTTATTCTGCCAAACTCTCGGATGGTATTCTTAGAGGAACATTCAAGCAGTTTGGAATGTCTTTTCCGCTTAATATGAAGCCGGGAGGCCCGGATGCCGTAAACAGACCACAAGAGCCTATCGGTCCGTTTATTTATAATACTGAAGAAGTCTCATTCAGAAACAATTCGGCCGACATTATGTTGTCTGGAACTCTCACTTATCCTGTAGGATATATTAATATAATGAAGCCTTCTGTTGTTATTATGGTTACTGGCAGTGGTGCGCAGAACCGAGATGAAGAGGTTTTCGGCCACAAGCCATTCCTTGTGATAGCCGACTATCTTGCCAGACATGGAATCGCTTCACTGCGTTATGATGACAGAGGAGTAGGGAAGTCGACAGGAACTCAGGCCGGTTGTACATCAAGAGATTTTGCCGATGACGCAAAGTGTGGTCTGAAATGGCTCAGAGATAGTGGTAAGTTCGGTAAGATTGGTATATTGGGACATAGTGAAGGAGGTGCAATAGCGTTTATGGTAGGAACTGAAGCAAACCTGGCCGACTTCATTGTAAGTATGGCAGGCCCTGGGATAAAGGGTGATACCCTTCTGGTTGAGCAGCAGAAAGCTATCTTGAATTTGAAAGGAATACCACAACCCAATCTGACAGTGGATGAACTGCGTAAGGAGATGGCCAAACAACCAAAGAATGTGTGGTTGGATTATTTTATAAATTACGATCCTGAAGAAGATCTGGAAAAACTGACAGTTCCTGTAATGGCGGTAAACGGAAGTAATGACTTGCAGGTCATATCAAAAACCAATCTTGCAAGAATACAGGAAATTCTTTCGGGCAAGAACAAGAAAAACTTCTTTAAGGAATATCCCAACTTGAATCATCTGTTTCAGAATTGTGAGCCAGATTCAGCAATAGATTATTATAATATAGAAGAAACTTGTTCAGAAAAGGTCCTTCATGATATTTCCACATGGATAAATTCCTTATGACTAAAATAAAAAGTCAATAAATGAAAAACGGATGAAAGTATTATAAGTTCATAAATACTTTCATCCGTTTTACTATGTAGTGTATTGTATATAAAATTTATTGGATACCTGCAAATCCTTTTGCAAAATTACCAAACTGTTTCAGAGCGTTTTCTTTTGTATTGACGAGCTGTATGGTGAGATTATATTTATCATCATATTTTACATAAATGTTGTCTATTGATTTCACCATATCAATATAATTCTTTGTTTCTTTACCACCCATTTCTGATAATATCTTAATGTATGGAAGCTCGTATATAGCCTGCATGTTCACTGCTATTGCATATTTAGAGCCTTTAATTGCAGAAGCATATGAATTGTCCTCGGCCGACGGGCTTACAGAGTTTCCAATATTTTTGTAAAGATTTTCGTTGTTGGTTATATATATGTGATTTTTCTTATAACATATAAAATAATTACTGCTTCTTTCTTTTATTACATATTCGTTTTCTTTTAGCTCAATCATTTCTGATTTGCTTGAGTTGTATCTTCTATTTCTTTCTTTTTTATTCTTATCTGTTGTGGTTTCTTTATCCTTTTTGCTGATTTCATAGATTTCCTTGAGGGCGTCTCCGTTCTCAGCTTCAGCAATAATTAAAACACTTGGAGATTGTGTCAGGCTGAAATCTACTACTCCGATACTAACTTCATCACCAAGGTTTTGCATTATCATGCCAATCTTTTCAGCATCATTAACCGAAAAATTCTTTTTGAAGTCATTGCTGCTCATCATCATATCATACATCTTTTTTCCGTCCATTCCGATACTGATAACACCGAGTGTAGATTTCGGGAAATATTTTAGCAGGCTGTTGTCTATTGATTTCAGATAGTTACATTTTTCTTCAATAGCTTTCTTCAATTCCTTGTCTTCAGTATAGAACTCGGCCTCAATATCCACTTTCCCTTTTTCAAAGTTTATCTCAGATATCATTTTGCTTTTTTCAGACGCATCTGCTACCCCTGTAAATTCGTCGTATAATAGTGAATAGCTTTCGCTCATATCTTTGAAACTTGCATAGAACGACATGTCGCTTTCTGTTTCAGTCATTTTTATAAAACCTTTATCAGCGGCGAGACTTTCCTCTTTTTTCTGATTGAGTAGAGTAAAGGCATCCTGCTTCATTTTTTCTAAATCAGCAATTTTTTTGTATTGTGCCATTATCAGGGTTTTATCATTGAATGCAGCGAATGTTTTGTTGTTTACTACGGCAAGGTTGTATCCGTTTTCCTCTTCAGAGAGTGATCTCATATTTCCTTCTGCTTCAATCATTTTAAAAGTATTCATCAAATCCTCTTTGTTGAGTACTTTTGCTGTTGCCGCCACAAAGAAGTCATCATTCCCGAAAATGTATATTGGCTTTCTTAAATCGACACCAGCCTTCTTGGGGTTGTTTATGATAGCTTCCATTTTTTCAAATGAAGCAGCCTTCATTTCATTTTTAAGCATTTCTGTAAGTTTTGCTACAGCTTCTTTGTTGTTCGAATCACCTATACCAGCCTTTTCTCCCAATGATGTAAGGTTTAGTGATGCCACAGGACCTGCATCTTTAGGTATAACATTTAAGTATGTATCTGATTCTGAACATGAACTGAAGGTTAATAGTAAGGTAGTCATTAAGACTGCCGGATAGTAATAAAATCTTTTCATAAATATCGTGTTTATAGTTATTTGAATTTTTGTTTTATCTTAATCTTTCTCAATTTCTTTGTTCTATATTCTTTGATAATACAGTTTTGTTTTTTTATTGAATCTTAATATGTTATTATAAGATTAATTATTTTCAAAAGTAAATATTATTTTTATCAAATACAAATATTATCTTTTAAATGTTGACTTGATGTAGTATAAGATTTTTTGTCTTTTATCTGAAATACTCTTCTGTGAGGAAATTTGAATTTACTTGCCACAACAGGGTATGCATACAAAAATAATTAGAAACTGATAATTCTTCTCATAATTACAATGCTGATAATTCTTCCGTATTATCAAATCATTATCCGAATATCATCAATTACAATTATCTGGATTATTAAAAAATGATTGACCATTTATATTTAGTCAAACTACTATGGTAGTATTGGCGCGGTCGTACGATTAGAGTGGTACGGTTGTACGACTAGAGTCGAACGGTCGTCTGACTGAAGTGGTACGGCTGTCCGACTTAAATGGTACGGTTTAAATTTTATTCCACGAAATTAGTTTTCTGTTGTTACCTTCTTCTGGTATTAATAAATATAATTTTGATGTTATTATATATAATAATGTGTATATATTGTAGTTTTCCTTTAATATGTCTGAAAAATATGTTTTGCAACATATTAATTATTAAGTATTTATGAAAAAGTTTTAATTTTTATCGAAAAAAGTTTGTTCAATTTCTTGTAG
>JAXEBI010000073.1:0-19269 GCA_034094155.1 Phocaeicola sp. | reverse complement strand
TTAATGAAACATCGGCCTTATTCCACTTCCTGATGTTGTAAGTTTATACAAAATTATAATTATAAATTAATATACAATGAATAAATTCTTCAAAACGGTTGCAGTCTTTGCGTTGGGGCTTTTGCCGGCTGTAACCTTTGCCAAAAACACAGAGGCCGAAGAGGTAAGGAAAATTATCGATAAGGTTAATCAGCACTGGCAAGCTGAAAATAAGCCCGAAGTACGCTCTTTTTGGGATAATGCTGCATATCATACAGGTAATATGGAAGCATATTTCCTTACCGGAAATGAAGCATATCGTCAGTATTCTGAAGCCTGGGCCAAGCACAACGAATGGAAAGGAGCCAAGAGTAACGACCGCTCTAAATGGAAATATTCTTATGGTGAATCGGATGAATATGTCTTGTTTGGAGATTATCAGGTTTGTTTCCAGACCTATGCCGATTTGTATAATATTGCTCCCGAAAACTATAAGATACAGCGTGCACGTGAAGTGATGGAGTATCAGATGAGTACACCTCAAAATGATTATTGGTGGTGGAGCGACGGACTGTATATGGTTATGCCGGTTATGACAAAGATGTATAAGATAACTCATAATCATTTGTATCTTGATAAGCTTTATGAATACATTACATATTCAGATCAGATAATGTTCGATAAAGATGAAAATCTTTATTATCGTGATGCTAAATATGTCTATCCAAAGCATAAAAGTGTAAACGGAAAGAAAGATTTTTGGGCGAGAGGCGACGGATGGGTACTTGCCGGACTTGCTAAGGTTCTGAAAGATCTTCCTAAAGACTATAAACACTATGAGTTTTTTGCACAGAAATTCCAGAATATGGCAAAGGCTGTTGCTACTATCCAGCAGCCGGAAGGATACTGGACTCGCAGTATGATGGACCCTGAGCATGCACCCGGACCTGAAACAAGTGGAACAGCATTCTTTACTTATGGTTTCCTTTGGGGAATAAATAACGGTTTCCTTGATGAGGCTACTTACAAGCCTGTTGTAGATAAGGCATGGAAGTACCTGTCGAAGACAGCATTACAGAAAAATGGAGCTGTAGGATATGTGCAGCCTATTGGTGAGAAAGCTATACCTGGACAAGTGGTTGATGCAAAATCTACAGCCAACTTCGGTGTAGGAGCTTTTCTGCTTGCTGCATGTGAATATGTAAGATATCTTGAAGCTCCAAAAAATCAGGACCGTGCCTACTGGTGTAATTTGGCATATAAGATGGCGGCACCTGTTCTAAGCAACATGGCTAAAGGTGAATTGCAGAAAAATATGATAGTTGAAGTTAGTCCAACTTGGGATGGCAGAGACAAGAGAGTGACATATATGGAAGCTTTCGGCAGATTAATGGCCGGAATAGCTCCATGGCTTACTCTTCCTGACGATAATACAGAAGAAGGACAGATGCGTAAGCAACTTCGTGAATGGGCTTTGAAAAGCTATGCCAATGCTGTAGATCCTCAAAGTCCTGATTATCTTTTGTGGAGAAACGAGGGTCAGCCTTTGGTAGATGCAGCCTATATAGCAGAAAGTTTCTTGCGAGCATACGACCAGCTTTGGATGCCACTTGATGAAACAACTAAGAAACGTTATATCGAGGAATTTACACTCATACGTCGTGTCGATCCGCCTTATACCAACTGGTTGCTTTTCTCTTCTACAATAGAAAGTTTTCTTGCCAAAGCCGGAGCCAAATACGATGCATATCGTGTAAACTCTGCAATTAGAAAAGTTGAAGAATGGTATACTGGAGACGGATGGTATGCCGATGGACCAAGTTTTGCATTCGATTATTATAGCAGTTATGTTTTCCATCCTATGTATCTCGAAACACTTCAGGCTATGAAAGATGCTAAGGCTTATACCAGAATTCATTATTCAAAGTATTATGACAGAGCCTTAAAGCGTGCGCAAAAGTATAGTTTAATTCTCGAACGCCTGATTTCACCGGAAGGAACTTTCCCGGTTTTCGGACGTTCTATTCCATATCGTATGGCAGCTATGCAGCCTCTTGCGTTGATGGCATGGTATCAGGAACTCCCTGCAGGTGTTTCTAATGCTCAGGTAAGATGTGCTTTAACTGCTACCATGAAGAGAATGTTTGAGAGTGGAAATAACTTTAATGAAGGAGGTTATCTTACTATAGGCTTTTCGGGCCGTCAGCCTAACATTGCCGACTGGTACACAAACAATGGTAGTCTGTATATGACTTCTCTTGCATTCCTTCCATTAGGACTTCCTGCCACACATCCTTTCTGGACAGACGCTCCACAAGACTGGACAAGTAAGCGTGCATGGAGTGAACAGGCTTTCCCAAAGGATCATCATTGGAGTGATGATATCAAAACTTCAGATTTATTTTAATATGAGTGAGATGTTTAAGGTTGTATAACGATAATATTATATAACTGCAATAAATAAAAAGGAACTGTAAATTTTATTGCGGCTCCTTTTTATTTATTGTATATTGTAATACAGATTTATAATTACAATATAAAGTCATTCATATTTCTTTAAAGTCACTATTTCTGTTGCTTGAGATATTCTGTAGGCGCTACACCATATTCATCTTTAAAACATTGGCGGAAATAGGCAACACTGCTGAAACCTGTCAGATCTGATATTTCTGAAATTGTATATTCACCACTGCTTAATAACTCTGTACTTTTCTTCATCTTTATTTTTCGTATAAATTCGTTTACAGACATATCTGTAAGGCCTTTAATCTTTCTATATAAGGTAGAATGGCTCATACACATCTTGTCTGCGATGAAAGCTACATCCATTTTTTCCATGCTCAGGTTTTCTTCAATAATACTGTTCACCTTGTCCAAGAATTCTCTATCAAGTTTATTAAGAATCTGAGCGGTCTTTTCAAGATCCTTCAGATCTTCTTTTGTGTTGGTACCTATGGCAGATACAGTTCTTGTAGCTACCATTCCAGCCAGTTTTTTCCTGCCTTCCAGAAGATTGTCAATACGTTTCTGGAGCAGACGTGCACTGAACGGTTTGGTAATGAAAGAATCGGCTCCGGCTGCATATCCTTCTTCTTTATCCTGTATGGTATCTTTGGCAGTAAGCATAATAACAGGTATATGGCTTGTTCTCATGTCTTCTTTCACTTTTTTGCATAGTGCAAGTCCATCCATTACCGGCATCATAATATCGGTAATTATAATGCTTGGAATTTTATTCTTTGCAATTTCCCATCCTTCCTTACCATTGCTTGCAGTAAGTACTGTATGTACTTCATCTAATGAACTCTTGATGTATTCTCTTATGTCATCATTGTCTTCTACTATTAGTAGTATAGGCTTATTGTCTTCATCTTCAACAGATTTTATGTCTTTTGTATTGTCGGTATTACAGTTAATTTCTGTATTTATGTTTTCTTTATGTTTGGCATTAGGATAATCATTATCTGTAAGTAATGTTAGTGTAAATGTACTTCCAACATTGAGTTTGCTTTCTACTGATATTTCTGCTTCATGAATATCCGCAAGAGATTTAACTAATGAAAGTCCTATTCCTGTTCCGGATGCCTGATGCTTTCCTTTTGCCTGATAATATCTTTCAAAGATATGTGGAAGGGCATCCTCAGAGATACCATATCCAGTATCCGAGACTTTTATTATAGTATAATTATTGCCATTTCTCTCTTCTTTTGACAGTGATAGAATTATTTTTCCTTCATTAGTATATTTTATAGCATTCGACATTAAGTTGTTAATGATTATAGTAATGATATTAGGGTCAAAAAACATCATAAACTCATCATTCTCAATTTTTATTTCTATATCTACATTTTTATTCTGACTAAGTTCCTTGAAACTGAAACCTATTTCTTTTATAAGTTTTGAAATATTTCCTTTCAGAACACACAACTCTTTATTTTGAGTTTCAACCTTTCTGAATTCAAGAATCTGGTTTATAAGCGATAACAATTTATTGGCACTGTCATGTATAATGCTTATTTTATTAAGATGTTTTGAAGACAGTGATTTATCTGAGAGCAAATCTTCCAATGGCCCGATTATTAGTGTAAGAGGGGTACGTAGCTCATGAGTTATATTTGTGTAGAAACGTAATCTTTCATTATTAAGTTTTTGTTCATTCTCAAATAATTTATGTTCAAGGCTGAGCTTACCCTCAAGTTGGATCTTATGCTTATAGAATCTTACTATCAGAAAGACAATAAAACATAAAACCAAAAAATATAATATTTTTGCATACCATGTAAGCCAGATAGGAGGATTGATATTTATAATTAATGATTTAATGTTTTTATCATCCCATTCCTGGTTCCTTAATTTGGCATTGACATTGAACTTATATTTTCCGTATGGCAAATTTCTGAAAGTTACCTGGTTGTCTCCTTCAGTACTGTACCAGGAATCATTCAGACCTTCCATTTTATATATATACTCAACTTGCTTTGATTGGGTATAGTTTGTTACATTGAATGTTATTCTTAAATTGTTTTCCTTATAAGATAAATCTATAATCTTGTTGTCTATTGGAATAATATCTTCTTTCCCTTTGGTATATGCTATTTTTGATAAGTTAGTAAGTTTTGTAAAAGCAATTGGAGATACTGAGCCTATTTCTTTTATGTTTTTAGGGTTAAAGTAACAGACCCCGTTTTGTGAACCGAAATAAAGCGTTCCGTCTTTAGTCATACAGGCAGAGCCATCCATAAAATCTCCTCTTGGGATACCTTCATTATAATTGTAATTATTAAAAGTTTTGGTTTCTGTATTAAACATTGAGATACCAAAGTTTGTACTAAACCAGATGTTGCCCGATAAATCTTCTTGTATTGCTCTTATATGTTCGTTCTCTATACCGTCTTTTTCAAAGTACATACAGTACTTTTCCGGTTCTTTTGTTGAAGGAAAATGTATGAGACCATTTCTTGTACCTACCCATATGCCATTATTCCTGTCTTTGTAGAAAGAACATACAGCATTAGAGCAAAGGCCATTGCTTGTGTTTAGATTATATATTAGTTTATTGTCTTTATTGAAAATCATGATACCTTTTCCAAAGGTTCCAAGCCATAGCTTTCCTTCACTGTCACGTAAAATGCCATGGATTTTATTGTCAGAAAGTTGTGAGTTAATGCTGTCTTCTTCTTTAAAATTATTGTTGTAAAAGCTGAATAATCCACTTTCTGTTCCAATCCACATCTTTTTATTTTTGTCTTCAAAAAAGCATCTTACATCCAGATTGTTGAATTCTTTGCCAATAATCTCTAATTTCTCTGATTGGGTATTATATTTAAGTGCACCATTCATATATAGTCCCAGCCATAAATTCCCATTATTATCATTGTATATAGTATTGACGTGGGTATTGTTTATTGAGAATGGATAGTCAATATTTATAGTTTGTTTTTTCTTGTTGTTTTCAAATACAGCTATTTCATTTTCACCCCCAAGAATTACTTCATTTTGAGAGTTAATATTAATACCCCATACTTGTTTGTAGATAAAGTTGTCATTGTTCTTGTAGTTGTATGGGAGTAAGTTGAATACAGAGTTTGCATAACTGATGAAATCTATTCCTCCTCTATAGTTAGCTATCCAAAAATTACCATAAATATCCTCCAGTACAGATTTTGCATTAGGTGAAGAAAGTCCATTCTCATCGTTAGTGGCCTGAATATTGATAAATTTGACGTTCTCGGGTGTGATAAATGAATTCTTCTGCATGTCAAGTATACTGACTCCTCCCATATAGGTGCTTACCCATATCTTTCCGTCAGATGTTTGAGTAATATCATAAACAATATTAGATAATAATGACTCTTCATTATTATTGATATGATGAAATGTTATGAATTCTTCTGTATGTGGATTAAATAATGACAGACCGTTGTCTGTACCTACCCATACACGTTCTGAACTGTCAATGAAAATAGCTCTGACAGAATTGCATGGTATACTTTTATCATTTCCCGGAATATTTTTGTAGTTTTTGCAAGTTTTGTCCTTTAAGTTTATAATACTTAGTCCGTCATTCTCGTGTCCTACATACAACAGTCCTTTACCGTCATCACAAGATGTCCACATTCTTCCTTGGAAGTTTTTTACGTTCGAAGTATTATAGCTGGTAATAGAATTGTTTTCTATATCGTAATAATCTATCCCGAGATGATAATGTGTTATCCATATTCCACCATCTCTTGCTCTCTTCAGGTCTGTAACATCATTTGTTATTAGACCATTTTCAGCACCCAAATAATAGAATTTCTGATTTTCAATATCTAAAATACTAATTCCATCCCTTTGCGAACCAATCCATATACTATTGTTTTCCTTTATGTATAAAATGGTATTTAGTTCGTTACTGCAGATATTAGAGTTGTTTCTTTTATAAGTAGTAAATTCTCTGCCATCAAACATGTTTACTCCATACTCAGTAGCAACCCAGATACATCCTTTTTTGTCTTGTGTTATATCTACTACATAGTTGCTTGAAAGACCGTCCTTAACATTTAGATTCTTTATCTTAAATAGATGACTTGCTTCAGCGCTAACACACTGCAGTGTAGAAATAATTAGAAGAAATAAGGATGTGAAAAGTATCTTCATGATTTTTACAATTAAATAATATTATATATGCAAAAGTATAAAAAAAACACTTTAAAATATTGTTTCCCGGTTATTTTTTGTAAATGTTAAGAATGCTATATTGAAAATCATTCAATACCTTATGATATTAAGTCATATTGAGATTAATGAATAAAAAACTATGTTTTTTGCATATTTTTTGTGTTATCTGTTTAACTTATGAAACATATTTTTGCGTTTGTAATTTGAATGTTATAATAAAAATCTAATCTGAAAATAATAAAAGTAGCTTAAGAATGTGTAACAATTACTTTCATATTCTTACTTAAATTATTAAATGTGATTTTTCCTTATTCTAACAATTTTAAAAAAGAAAAACAATGAAATCTGATTCATCAAGAAACAATCGACGATTGACTACTCTTGCGCTTTGCGCCAGTTTCATGGCTTTTTCTCCTATGATTTCAAATGCAGCGGATACTGTTCTTGAAATTACTGCAACACAACAGAACCAGTTGATTAAAGGTGTTGTTGTTGATGCAGCAGGTGAAGCTATTATTGGTGCTAATGTTATTGTTGAAGGGACTTCAACAGGTACAATTACAGACTTTGACGGTCGTTTCTCTTTGTCTGTTCCAAAAGGAAAGAAAATAAAGATCTCTTTTATCGGTTATAAGGATCTTTATATTACTCGTTATTCTCCAAACAAAGAAATAAAGGCCGTAATGGAGGATGATTCACAAATGTTGGGTGAGGTACAGGTAGTTGCTTATGGTGCACAGAAAAAAGTTTCTGTAACTGGAGCAATTTCTTCTATGAAAGGTGAAGATTTGCTTAAAACACCGGCAGCATCTTTGTCAAATGTTCTTTCAGGTCAGGTAACAGGTATTTCTTCTGTCCAGTACTCTGGTGAACCTGGTGCCGATGCTGCCGACTTGTATGTACGTGGTATTGCTACATGGAATAATGCTGCTCCTCTTATTCAGGTTGATGGTGTAGAACGTGACTTCTCTCAAATAGACCCTAATGAAGTTGAAAGTATTACTGTATTGAAAGATGCTTCTGCAACTGCTGTATTTGGTGTGCGTGGTGCCAATGGTGTTATTTTGATTACAACCAAGCGTGGTTCTGAAGGTAAGGCTAAAATTTCATTCTCTACTTCTGGGGGTGTTAACCTTATGACAAAACAACTTGAGTTTGCCAATTCTTATCAATATGCGTCATACTATAATGATATGATGGTAAACGATGGTGGTGTACCTACATTTACCGATGAACAGTTGGCTAAATTTAAAGATCATAGCGATCCTATATTATATCCTGATATCAACTGGTTGGACTACTGTATGAATGATGCTTCATTCCAGTCACAGCATAATGTTAATATTTCTGGTGGTACCGACAAAATGCGTTATTTCGTATCTGCAGGTATGTTTACTCAGGATGGTATGTTCAAGACATTTGGCCAGGACGACTTTAACTTTAACTATAAACGTTATAACTATCGTGCGAACCTTGATTTCGATGCAACAAAAACTACTTTGATTTCTGTAAATATCGGTGGACGTGTTGAAACTAAACGAACTCCAGAGTCGGGTGAAGACCAGAATCAGTTGTTTAGAAAGTTGTATTGGGCTGTTCCTTTTGCCAGTGCCGGAATTGTTGATGGTAAATATGTAGTTTCAAATAGTGACTATTTGCCATTTACAGGTACAGATGGTTTGGCTTCATATTATGGAAAAGGTTTCAGAACAAATACTACAAATGTTTTGAACGTCGATTTGGCTTTGGATCAGAAACTTGATTTTATTACAAAGGGCTTATCATTTAAATTGAAAGGTGCATATAATACAAGTTATTGGGACCAGAAATATGCAAGTTCTTCAGTAGCAACATATACTCCTGTTTTACAGGAAGATGGCACTATCGCCTACAGAAAGAACGGTTCAGATTCTCAGTTGTCATACAGTAGCAGTGGTACAGGTAAGGCACGTGACTGGTATATGGAGGCTGCTTTGAACTATTCAAGAAAGTTTGGTGATCATAACGTAGGTGGTTTGTTGCTTTATAACCAGTCAAAACGTTATTATCCTGGTGGAACATATGACGATATACCTTCTGCCTATGTTGGCTTGGTCGGACGTTTAACATATGATTATAAGACACGTTATATGGCTGAGTTCAATGCCGGATATAATGGTTCTGAAAACTTTGCTCCAGGTAAACGTTACGGATTCTTCCCTGCAGGTTCTATCGGGTGGATTGTGAGTGAAGAAAACTTCTTCAAACCAATAAAGAATATAGTTAATTATTTCAAGATTCGTGCTTCTGTAGGTATGGTAGGTAACGATAATAACGGAAATAACCGTTTCTTGTATTTGCCTGATGCCTATATATTGGGTGGTGACGGATATTATTTTGGTACAAATATTACAAGTGCCAAACCAGGTGCATACGAAGCAACAAAATCAAACCAGGATGTAACATGGGAAAAAGCTGTTAAACAGAACTACGGTATTGATTTTACATTGCTTAATGAAAGATTGAATGTTTCTGTCGATTACTTTAGAGAAAATCGTCGTGATATATTGAGCTCTCCTACATATATGCCTGGTATTTTGGGTATGACATTGCCTATTATGAATATCGGTAAGACTGAAAATAAAGGTTATGAAGTTCAGTTAAGATGGAATGATAAGATTGGTGATGAATTCCGCTATTGGGCAAACTTCAATGTATCTTTTGCTCGCAACAAGATTGTTTACATGAATGAAGTTAAGCAGAATGAAGAATGGATGTATGAAACTGGTCGTACTATCGGTTCTCGTTCTATATATAAATTCTGGGGATTCTATGATGAAACAGCTGATGCACGTTATATGGAAGAGTTCGGTATTCCTATCGCTGATCATGGTCTGACACTCCAGCCTGGTGATGCTGTATATGTCGACTTGAATAAGGATGGAGTAATCGATGGTGATGACTCTACTCGTGACTTGAGTTTCACAGATACACCGGAGTATACTGCAGGTTTAAACTTAGGATTCAGCTGGAAGGGATTTGACTTTACTGCTCAGTTTACCGGAGCATGGAATGTAGACCGTATGTTGTCTGAATTCCGTCAGCCGTTAGGTGATACTCAGAATAAAGGTTTATTGTTGTATCAATATGAAAATACATGGCGTTCTTCAGCTGATACATATACAGCTAAGTTTCCAAGAATTTCAAAATTGGCTGCAGCAAACAACTATAGAGCGTCTGACCTTTATTTGTGTGATGCAAGTTATTTGCGTTTAAAGAGTATTGAAGTAGGATACAACTTTAACACTCCTTTAACTAAAAGACTTAAGATGAACCAATGTCGTTTGTATTTAAGTGCATATAACTTATTTACAATAACAGATTTTATGTGGGGTGACCCTGAATCTCGTCAGAGTGACCGTCCTAACTATCCTCTTACAAGAGTTATTAACATTGGTTTAAAAGTAGGATTCTAAAAAAAAAGAACTTATGAAAAATTTCGGAAAATTGTTTGCAGTGGCATTTGTTGGAGCAACTGTTGCTACTTCATGTGTCGATGAAATAAAATTCGGTGATAGCTTTATGGAGAAAGCACCGAGTGTGGCTGTAACACAGGATACAATATTTGGAAAGGCTGAGTATGCACGCCGATTCTTATGGAATACTTATAGCAAATTATATTATGGATTGGCTACAAACTGGAATGATGTAGATGGCAAAATGAATACTGGTATGTTTGAGTGTTTGTCGGACTGTTATCATAGCCATAACTCTTGGGACGGCTTGAACAGACACTATTATTCTGGAACATATAATGCCAGTACAGAAGATAATACCAGTGAAACTAAATTTGGTTTTACAAAAGAAGAGGTCTGGCCGGCAGTTCGTCAGGCATGGTTGTTTATCGAAAATGTAGACCGTGTTCCTGATATGGAAGCCGATGAAAAGGAAAGACTTAAAGCAGAGGCTAAGGTTATAATAGCTTCACGTTATTTTGATGCATTCCGTCATTTCGGAGGCCTTCCTATAGTTAAGGCTTCTTTTGCTGCTGAGAATGAATATGATGTTCCAAGAGGAACAGTAGAAGAAACTGTTAATTTCATGACAGACCTTTTGGATGAATCTGCTTCTGTTTTGCCTTGGGATTTGTCGGAGGATGGTGAATCAAACTGGCAAGGACGTTTTACAAGTGCGGCAGCTTTAGGATTGAAATGTAAAATCCTTTTGTTTGCAGCAAGCCCTTTGTTTAATGATAATGAACCATATTGTACAGAAGCTCCGCAGGATGCAGTTACAAATCTTCAGGTATGGTATGGAGGATATAAATCAGAATTGTGGAACCAGTGCTTGAAAGCTTGTGAAGACTTTTTCCAGGCTTTGGAAGAAAATGGTTATTATGAGTTGACTCAGGCTTCAGGTACTACATGTGATGATTATCGTACAGCTTTCAATAAAGCTTATTTCTTGCGTGATAATAAGGAGCTATTGATTTCTACCCGTATTATTGGTAAATATAACTGGGACTGGTGGTATTACTGGGGTAGTTGGGTTCCAAATGGAGGCTATACTCCTACTTATGAATATATGGAGATGTTCCCTATGGCTGACGGTACTCCGTTTGACTTCAATAAGACAGTAGCTGATAATACAGTCTTCTTTGAAGAAAACGACTATAACAGACCTACACGTGACCCACGTTTGTATGAAACAATTCTTGTTAATGGTGCAAAATGGAGTGGACGTTCTGTAGAGTTGTGGGCTGGTGGTCGTGAAAATATCAGCAGTACTACAACTGAAACCGGACAATATGCTACAGGTTTTGGTTTGTATAAATTCTTTAAGGAAGGTAGTAGCAGCTTGGCTGGTAATTATCTTGAATGGCCTTATCTTCGTCTTGCAGAAGTATATCTGATTTATGCAGAAGCACTTCTAAAAACCGGAAACTTTGCTAAAGCTGTAGATATGGTAGATATAGTTCGTGCTCGTGTGGGACTTAAGGGCTTGGTTGAATCAAATCCTGGAAAGAATCTTTTGAGCGATTCTGATGCACTGATGGAAGAGATTCTCCGTGAACGCGCCTGTGAGTTAGGTCTTGAGGATGTACGTTTCTTCGATATGATACGTAATAAGAGAGCAGACTTGTTTGAAAGAAAGTTACATGGATTGTTGATTGAACGTGCTGATGGAGGTGAGGGCTCTTGGTCTGATAAACCGGAAAATATAAGAGGCCCATTCCCTACAAAATTCAAATATACAAAATTTGAAATATCGAATTCTGCTCGTTCTTGGTGGTCGGGATTTAATTCAAAATGGTATTTATCGGCTTTCCCGGTTTCGGAAGTTAATAAAGGATATGGATTGGTTCAGAACCCAGGATGGTAATTTTTCTATTTTTTAATGATTATAACGATGAAAAATAAAATATTAGCTTTAACTACAATGCTTGCTTTTGCAGGCGTTAATGCAATGGCTCAAGATGATTCAAATGTTACCGGATTTGTAGTTGATAAAGCTGGTAATCCTGTTTCAGGAGCAGCTGTATATATTGTCGGTCAGCCATTGACTATGGTTTCTACAGATGCTACAGGTAAGTTTACTATATCAGCATCTGAAAATTCAAAACTTCAAATCCTTACTTCAAATGATGCTTCTAAAATAGTAGAAGTTGATACTAAGAAAAGAATGAGAATTGTAATGGATTTGTCTTCTGAAAAGGTAAACTATGGTTTTGGTCTTAATCAGACTTTTGCTGAGTCTACTGGTTCTGTAGCTACAGTATACAGTGATGATATTGAAAACAGATCTTCATATACAGTCGGTAATTCTCTTTATGGTAATGTAGCGGGTTTGACTACTATGCAAACTACAGGTGTTATGTGGGAGCAGATTCCTTCTATGTCCATTAGAGGTATGAAAACATTGTCAAATAATGGTATTTTGATTGTTGTTGACGGTCTTGAAAGAGATAATGCCTATCAGGTTTTACGTTATTTAACTCCTGAAGAAGTTGAATCTGTATCTGTTTTGCGTGATGCTGCAGCTGTTGCTCTTTATGGCTATAAAGGTGCTAACGGAGTATTGAACATTACTACAAAACGTGGTAAGTATAAAACAAGAGAAATAAATTTCTCTTACGATCATGGGTTTACTTATCAGAACCGTTTGCCTGAGATGGCTGATGCTTATACTTATGCCAATGCTTATAATGAGGCATTGTCTAATGATGGAAAAGCATTGAAATATAACCAATATGAGTTGGATGCTTTCAAGTCTGGCAAATATCCGTATTATTATCCTAATGTAGACTGGTGGGATGAAGTTTATCGCGACAGAGGTACATCCGATATTGCAACTCTTTCTTTCCGTGGTGGTTCTTCTAAGTTGCGCTATTTTACAATGTTAAATCTTCAGAATGGCCGTGGATTTATTAATAATGCTAATGTTAATGAATTCTCTACTCAGGAAAAATATTCTAAGGCTAATTTCAGAAGTAACCTTGATATAGATTTGACTTCAACTACAAAGTTGCAGGTAAACATTATGGGTATGCTTAATGAGTTTAGCCGTCCGGGTTATGGTTCGGATAATTTGATTGGAAAACTATATACTACACCTGCTGCAGCATTTCCTATTAAGACTGAAGATGGTATCTGGGGAGGTAATGCAACATGGAGTGGTTATTATAACCCGGTTGCCTTGACACAAGGTAGAGGTTATTCTAAAGGACACTCTTTAGGTATGTGGGCTGATATGACATTGCGTCAGGATTTGTCTTCTATAACTAAAGGTTTAGGTGCGTCTTTCAGACTTGGATATGATAAAGTAGCTTCTTACTGGGAAGATCATGGTATGGACTATAAGTATGGTAGTACAACTGTTGTATCATGGGTAAATGGAGAACCTGGAGATTTGAGTAATTATACAGCAGGTTCCGACAGTGAAATGAAAGGTGGAAGTAAACTTGACTGGCAGTATCGTTCATTCAATTTCATGGCTAATGTAGACTGGAACCGTACTTTTGGTGATCATAAGATTTATACTACTTTGATGTATACATATAAGTACAATAATAATCTTAACATCAACTCTACATTATACAACTGTAACTGGTCTTGGTATACACATTATGGTTTTAAGAACCGTTATTTCCTTGACTTCGCTTTGGTAAGTTCTGCTTCAAATGTTCTTGAAACAGGAAACCAGTGGCATGTAGGTCCAACAGTAGGTTTGGCCTGGAACATTACTAATGAAGATTTCATGAAAGATTCTTCTTGGTTGGATTTCCTTAAACTTCGTGCATCATTTGGTATTATAAATACAGACAATATTCCATATAATGGATATTGGAACCAAACAATGGGTGGTGGAAATGGATATCCTATTCAAGATAATTTTGGTAATGGAGGAGCCTGGGCAGAAGGACAGCTTGCTTCTTTGAACGGTACAACAGAAAAAGCATATAAATATAATGTAGGTATTGATGCTACTTTGTTTGGTGGCCTTACAATGATGATCGACGGATTCTATGAAAGACGTCAGGATATCTGGGTATATGCAGGTGGTAAGAACTCTTCTATTTTGGGTGCTACAAGTTCTTATGCTAATGCAGGTATTGTTGATTCAAAAGGTTTTGAAGCAAGTCTTGATTATTATAAGAAAATTGGAGACTTCAGCTTTAATGTTGGAGGTAACTTCTCTTTGGCTAAAAATACTATCATAGAACAACTTGAAGAACCTAAAGCATACGACTGGTTGTATTCAACCGGCAAGGCTGTAGGTCAGATATTCGGTTATCAGGCTGTAGGTTTCTTTGTTGACCAGGCTGATATTGATAACAGTCCTACACAGCAGTTTGGTGAGGTTAAACCTGGAGACATTAAGTACAAAGACCAGAATGGTGATAACATAATCAATGAATTTGATGTGGTTCCTTTAGGATATAATTCTTCATTCCCTGAAGTTTACTATGGATTCAGTCTTGGCGCAGAATGGAAAGGACTTGGATTTAATGTTGATTTCCAGGGTATAGGCAATTATACATCTTATACAACTCTTACAGGATTGTATCGTCCGATGTTGAATGGTAATACAATTTCAAATTATTACTACGAAAACCGCTGGACTCCGGAAAATCCGAACGCACGTTATCCACGTCTTACTACAGAAACAGTGCAGAACAATACTCAGACAAGTTCTGTATGGTTGGAAAATGGTGCATTCATGAAGTTGCGTAACTGTGAGATTTATTATAAGTTGCCTCATGAGGTAATTAGCAAGTGGCACTTGAATAATGCAAAAGTATATGTAAGAGGTGTTGATTTGTTCTGTTGGGATCATATCAAACAGATAGATCCGGCTTCTTTGAATAACGGTATACCAACTACCCGTTCTATAAATATTGGATTGTCTGTTGGTTTCTAATTTTATACAAACAAATAAAAAAGGAAAGTTATGAAACTTAAAAAAATAATGTTTGCTCTTGCTTGTATGTCTGTGATGGCTTCTTGTGCAGATTTGGACTATCATGAATATACATCTTATGATAAAGAATATGTTTTTACTGACTTCGGACGTACAGGTGCCGTAGTAACAGATGTCTACAGCTATTTGGACTCTGATCTTCCAGGAAGTGGTTCATACTGCTCTGCTTGTGATGAGGCTCAGTATGCATGGAGTTGGGCTGATATTCATGAATATACCAATGGTGCATGGAGTGCAACCAATCCTATGAGTTTATGGTGGTACTATACAGGTATTCGTAGAGCTAATTTTTATCTTGAAGAATCAGTAAATGCCGATTTCTCTGAATTAAGATTTGATAAGAACTATGAGGCTGAAATGAAACGTTTTAACCGTTATCAGTATGAGGTACGTTTCTTGAGAGCTTATTTCTATTTCAACTTGGTTCGTGCGTACGGTGATTTACCATTGGTAACAAAAGTGCTTACAGAAGATGAGGCTAATGTTCTTCAGCGTGATCCGGCTTCTACAATATTTGATTTCATAGTCAGCGAATGTGATGATATTGCAGATGAACTCCCTGTAGATTATACAAAACTTGAAAATGATGCTGCCAATGGCTCAAATCCGGAAACCGGACGTGTTACAAAACAGACTGTTTTGGCGCTTAAGGCAAGAACTCTTCTTTATAAGGCAAGCCCATTGTTCAATACAAACAATAATCTTGATTATTGGAAAGATGCTGCAGTGGCAAATAAAGCTGTTATTGATTTCTGTGCAGAAAACGGTATAACATTAGGCAAATATTCTGAATTGTGGGGAACAGATAACTATAAGGCTAAAGAAATGATTTTTGTTCGCCGTGTAGGTGATACAAACTCTCCTGAATATACTAACTTCCCTGTTGGTATGGAAAATGGTGGCTCTGGTAACTGCCCTACTCAGAATCTTGTTGACGCATACGAAATGAAGTCAACAGGAAAGGCATGGGATGAGGAAGGAAGTGGATATGATCCTAAGAATCCTTATGAAGGTCGTGACCCTCGTTTTGCTATGACAATAGCAGTAAATGGCGACAAGTGGCCTGATACTAACCCTAATCCTATAGAATCATATATCGGAGGTAGAAACGGTTTGCCTTTGGCTGGTGCAACTCCTACTGGATATTATCTTAAAAAATATCTTGATAAGACTATTGATATTAGTGCTGAAACTGGTTCAGGTGGCAAGCGTCATAGCTGGATTACATACCGTCTTGGTGAATTCTATTTAAATTATGCTGAAGCAGTATTTAATTATTTAGGTAATGCCGATGCCAAGGATGCTACATTTACTATGTCGGCTCGTGAAGCTGTAAATGTTATCCGCAGTCGCTCGGATGTTGGTATGCCAGCTTTCCCTGAAGGAATGACAAACGATGAGTTTACTAAGAAATATCGTCGTGAACGTATGGTAGAATTGGCATTCGAAGGACACAGATTCTGGGATATACGTCGCTGGAAAGATGGTGAATCACAGAAAAACATTATTCAGATGCAGATTACAAAAACAGGTGAAGATGAATATACATACACTCGTGTAGTAAGTCAGCGTTACTGGGATGACAAGATGTATTTATATCCGATTCCATATTCTGAAATTCTAAAGAATGGAAACTTGACTCAGAATCCTGGATGGTAATTTATAGTTAAATTGTTTAATCAATAAAAGATAACTTATGAAATTTAGATATATAATTGTTGCATGTGCTGCTGCAATGTTAGCAACAAGTTGTGATGATAAGTTAGAGGCATTTGAAATGCAGGGGTATACAGGAACCCCTGCTTCAATTGAAAATATCACATCTGAAGCTTTGCCCGGACAGATTCAATTAAGATGGGATGCACCAGAAGGTGATTTTGCATATATGAAGATTTGGTATAATGATCCTTTACAGAAGAAAACAATATATAATATTGCATCAAAAGGAACAACAGAACTTCTTATAGATGAAACCAGAGCCAGATTTGGCGAGTATGAGTTTTTCTTCCAGTCGTTTAATGCAAATGATGAAGGAGGAGAGATCATTTCATATAAGGCTGTGTCTGGTCCGGCTCCTGCTACTTACACACTCTTGGGAAGAACTCAAATAACACTTACTGCTGATATGTTGAGCACAAATGCTCAAGAGCCTTCTGAAGGTCCGATAAAGAATCTGGTAGATGGTAATAACAGTACTTTCTTCCATACACCATGGAGCTATACTCAGGAATTCCCTCAGTGGATACAGATTGATTTCAATGAACCTCATGAAAACTTTATTATTGGTTACGTTAACAGAACAGACAATACATGGACTTCCGACGGTAGA
Organism: Phocaeicola sp.; assembly: GCA_034094155.1. GTDB lineage: Bacteria > Bacteroidota > Bacteroidia > Bacteroidales > Bacteroidaceae > Phocaeicola. The sequence goes on along the minus strand of JAXEBI010000073.1, from coordinate 1,841 downwards.
CCTGCTGTAGTTGATCTGCAAATAAGCAATGATAAAACAGAATGGGAAACAGTTACTACTCTTTCCGGACTACCAAGCAGTGCCGGCAGCGAATATACTTCTGATTTTGTCATGCCTGGAAAAACATTTACATCATTCAGATTTAGCGTAACTTCTGCTACAGGTAGTGCTTCTTATTGGAATATGGGAGAATTTATGATGTATGATGCTGATGTTGAAATATATGATCCTGAAACAGTGGAATTAGATTGATAAATATAAAGAGCTATCCATGAAAAATAGATTATACAATAAAATTGCTTATTTAGGCATTGCTGCTGCAATGTGTGGAAGCATGATATCATGTGATGATGATGTGCAGACTTTGGACCCTAAATTCCAGATGGTACATATTTCGCAAGCTTTGGAAGAATGGGACGGACAGTCTTGCAATATGTTATTTGCTTTGTCGAACGAACAGACTACAGATACAGTGATTAATATAAACTTAGGTTTGGCTCAACATATTACAGCTTCTAAGGATTGTAATGTTACTGTTGAAATAGCAAAGGATTCTTTAGAGTATGCTATAGAAAACTCATCTAAGGGTGGTATATATGATATTTATAAGAATGCTCTTCTTATGGATGATTCATATTATGAATTGTCTTCTAATGAAGTCAAATTGCTTAGTGGTGAAAAAGAGTCTGCTCCTTTGGGTATAACAATTCATAGAGCAAAACTTCTGCAGGACCCGGTACGTACTGAAAACGAAAATGCAATTTTTGTTTTGCCTGTTAAGTTGTCTACATCCGATTCTTATTCAATAAATCCTCTTGTGAGTACTTATATGATTATGGTTCAGTTGCCTCAGATTGACCCTACTAAACCAGACCCTACAGCTCCTAAGGCCGAAATTGATGGTATGAAGCTGTTGTGGAATGATGAGTTTAACGGAACCGGTGCTCCTAATCCTGAATATTGGAATTTTGAAAAAGGATTTGTCCGTAATAATGAACTTCAGTGGTATCAGGAGAACAATGCACAGTGCGACGGCGAAGGAAACCTTGTTGTTGAAGGTAGAAAAGAACGTGTAAAAAATCCAAATTATGAGGCAGGAAGTGGTGACTGGAAGAAGAATCGCGAGTATGCAGAATATACTTCTTCAAGTATTACTACAAGTGGTAAGTTCATATTTAAATACGGAAGATTGCTGGTTCGTGCAAAAATACCTTATACAACAGGAGCATGGCCTGCTATATGGACATTAGGCAACTGGTGGGAATGGCCATTGAATGGTGAAATTGATATTCTCGAACTTTATCTTAAAGACGGTGCACCACACATTCATGCAAATGCTTGCTGGGGATCGGATACAAGATGGAGTGGTAAATGGGATTCAGCAAGTAAACCTTTGGCCGATTTTGTTGCCCAAAACTCAAATTGGGTTAATGAATATCATATTTGGCGTATGGACTGGGATGAGGATTATATCCGTTTGTACGTTGATGACGAATTGATGAATGAAATAGATCTGAGACAAACTGTCAACGGCAGTGGAAATGGAAACAGCCCTCTTGAAGGTGCATATAATAATCCTTTCTCTAATGACTACGAAGGATTTGGTGCTTACATTCTGTTGAATCTGGCTTTGGGTTCAAACGGAGGAACACCTGATGACAGTCATTTCCCGTTGAAGTACTATATTGACTATGTACGAGTTTATCAATACCCCAGTTCGGGATAAGAAATAGTTCATAAAAAAGTTGGTAGTCTCATAAATATTTTGTACCTTTATAGGTGAAAATCAATTAGTTACAAAAATATTTAATATGACTACCGATTACAAAGTTACAGAATTA
>JAXEBI010000072.1:0-37667 GCA_034094155.1 Phocaeicola sp. | reverse complement strand
AAGAAGTACATTCGTGTTTAAATAGGTGGACAAAATGAAAAACACCAAGATAAGAAACTTATTATTAGCTATAAAAAATATAAGGTCCCGCCCCCACCCGTAACACTAAACTAAACCGGCCGGTAATAATTACCGGCCGCTTTCGTTTTTTATATACAAATTATAATTTAATACAATATATCCATTCAGAATATCTTCTTTATGGATACAAACGATGTAGCATCATACAATAGCCAACAAAACAACTGCCTACGCCTGTATGTGCGAATACGCACAAAAAACGTGTATAATCGCACATTTTAAACACGGCATTAAAGAGGTACACTTCTATAAATCAACACCTTATACAAATGGCATATATTTTGTTGATATAGGTTATATAACTATATAAACCAGAAAATTATGATTAAAACAGAAAATCTACAGAAAGTATTCCGCACTGACGAAGTGGAAACATGGGCGCTAAACGATGTGAACATCGAAATAAAAAAAGGTGAGTTTGTGGCAATAATGGGTCCATCAGGTTGTGGTAAGTCAACATTACTCAATATTCTCGGTCTGCTCGACAATCCTACATCGGGGAAATATTATCTTAACGGTACAGAAGTCTCAAAATTCACAGAATCACAACGTACCGACATAAGAAAGGGAGTGATAGGTTTTGTATTCCAGAGCTTCAATCTGATTGATGAACTAAATGTTTATGAAAACATAGAACTTCCACTATTATACATGGGAGTGCCGGCTACAGAAAGGAAAAAGAAAGTAGAAGAAGCCATGAAACGAATGGACATAATGCATCGTTCAAAACATTTTCCACAACAACTTTCAGGAGGTCAGCAACAACGTGTTGCAATAGCAAGAGCTGTGGTAGCCGGTCCGTCACTAATCCTTGCTGACGAACCTACCGGTAATCTTGACTCTAAAAACGGTAAAGAGGTTATGTCTTTGCTTAGCGAACTGCATAAAGAAGGTACTACTATCGTTATGGTTACACACTCAAAACATGACGCAAACTATGCCGACCGTGTAATCAATCTTTTCGATGGTGAGGTAGTGAGCGAAATAAACGAATAACATATTATCAGAATAAATTACAGAATAAAAATCCTGAGTAAAGTTCCTGAGTACCCCCCGAATAAACACTCTGAATAAACGTCCTGAATAAAACTCTTGAATAAACCTCCGGGAATCACATCATATCAAGAAAATCCTCCTCCCTGTCTGAATATCCGTCGATAAAGATAGCAGACAAGGAGGAGGATATTTTTTCAACTATTCCTTTCTTAAGATTTCTGAAGGATTTAGATACATCACCTTATAAATTTTATAGGCTATAATAGAGAAAACCATAAAGGCAATTATAAAAAACAGAAACAACATTTTATCCCAGCTATACATTCCCTGAACTCCACTCTCAACTTCAATATCATTGAACAGCAGTTTAAGCAAAGGAAAGACAATACAGAAAGCCGGAATATAAATAAACAGATACACCTTGCCAAACAACAGTGCTATGGTCTTGGGGGATGCTCCATTTATCTTTCTTATGGCCACTTCTTTCTGACGGTTTATCGTATCCATAGTAATGGCAGAATATATACTGAGTATAACAAGAAGCATACTGACTACAGCCAACAATATAAATACTTTCTGAATCATGCCGATTACGCCTGTTTTGGTTTGTTTCGAATCTGTTATATCGCGGATATCCAAAGGGAGGGTTTCAGGAACGTATCGGCGGCAAATTTCCGTTATCTTTTTTACCGTTTCTTCCGTAACTCCAGAACCAGATGTCTTGAAATAATAGGTAGAGGGCTTAGAACTAACCAGGAATACAGAGCCACACAAATCTTTTTTAGGTATTTCTCTGTAAAGTGCACGGTAAGTACCTGCTATCTGATATTCACGGCCACTGAGTGTAACACCGCCTTCCACTCCGTCTTTCTGCAACTGTTCTTTGAACTGCTCACTGATATATACCATCGATTCTTCATTCTTCCCAACCAGTTTGCCATCAATAGGAATTTTGAAAAATTCAAAACTATGCGGATCGCCTTGCATCATATTTACATTACCCTTTTGCTGTCCGTTTTGAGAATAAGACATATAAATAAATCCTCCTAAATCATAAACAGACGACATGGAAGTTCGATCTGTAATCTCTGGCAGACTGCCAATATCCGAAAGAATCGCATCTATATTCTTCTGCATACAGACAGTATTTACCGACATGGAAATAACACATTTTTCCTCTTCTGACGACAAAGGTGAATATGACTCCTTAAACATCTCGTGAAAAAGATATACAGTTCCCAATGTTCCTCCCACAAAGAAAACTGATATAGCCAACTGGATACCTATCATTGCATTACGGAAAATATGCCGTTTCTGTATATTTACAAAACTATGTACTATATCCAGTTTGCGTAATCTATATATAGGATAAATGATAATAGTCATAGAAACAACTAACAGAAATATATATATACACATCTGTAAACCATATATCGCATTAAGGTCGAAATAAATCATATCTTCACGCGGAATATATTCATTAATCACAGATACACTGAGCTCGGTAACAACCAACGAAAGTATAAAAGCAGCAGACATCACCCAAAAAATCTCAGAAAACAACAGATAGAACAAACCTTTGTTGTCCGAACCGAGACATTTTCGTAGAACCAGCTCACGCTGACGGTTGTAGAACATCTGAATCACGAATTTCAGGAAATTGATAAAGCCCGACAAAAGAATAAGTGAACCTAAAAAACGGACAAGTAATGCCGCAACAGATTCGTTATCATCCGACTGCAAAAAGGCAGATGCATGAACATTTACAGGTCCATGCCCCCATGTAATTTTCGCCAGTCTCGAATTCAAATCTTTGATACTGGTATCTGCCTCTATTGAAGACTCGACAGACAATATTTCATCAGGCCTCATAGACAAAGGGAAATAACAGTCTACAGCAACACCTTTCTGTATATATTCACTATTTGCTACTCCTGCAATCTTATAGTCCCTGATTGATTCCGGATTCTCTTCATACGGAGATTCAAGACGGATAACCATACCTACCACATCCTCTTTCCCAAAAGCTTTCATTGCAAATGTTCTCGAAACGATAACCTCATCAGGGATATCAAGACTGATTTTTCCGCAACACAGCTGTAAATCATCGTACGAAAAGAAAGATGAAGACACGCACTGATATTTAACAATGAATGGTTGCTCAAGTCCGTCTTTCCCGATAGCAGTAACTTCTGCATCCATAGGATATGAAGCAGCCACAAGGCAGCCAATGCCTTCCACCTTCAGTCCCTCAAGAAATGCGTAATCTTCTTGATTAAACCGGAAATCTCTTCCGTTTTCTTCCGACACGAGACTAAGACTGATACGCCGTTCATTATCTGGCATATTTTTCTTCTGTGTTACAGATCCTACAAAATAATTGACGATACAAAAACATGTGATACCTATTGCCAGACATATTACAGATATCAGACTATGCAACTTATATCTCATCAGATTGCGTATCGCAGTTGTCAAATAATGTATTACCATTGTTACATTAATATTTTATACTGTTATTCACTTCTTATCACATCGGCCGGATTGATACGTGCTGCCCTGCTGGTCTGCCAGTATAATGTAGCGGCCACAACAACAAAAACCAATACTCCCGACACTATAAAAATCCATCCCGAAAGCGGAGCTTTATGAACCACCGATTCCATATATCTGTTGATTATTACATACGAAGCCAAAGTTCCCACAACATAAGCTATAAGCATTACCAGTATATACTTTCTCATAATAAGTCTGTAGATATCAGAAATACCGGCACCATGTATCTTTCTCAGTCCTATTTCTCTGTACCTCTGACGGATATCATACAATGACAGTCCAAACAAGCCGAGACAAGATATACATACGGCTATCATAGCAAATGTAATTACTATCAGCATAAGCTTACGGTCGTTTTCATGCAGTTTTTTTATATCGTCTTCAAGGAAAGAATATTCGAGTTCTCCTTTATCAAAAATATCATTATACAGTTTCTGAAGTAAAGCTATCGCTTCTTTCTCTTTCCCGTCGACTATAGAAAAAAACACATCGAATGTAGGAGAATTTTCTTCAAAGACAAAAATCATAGGCATATTGGGACCAGACAAATGTCCTGTCCTGAAATCGTCTATAACACCAACAATCTCGTAAGGAAGCTTTTCGCTGGACTCTCCAACAGCCCACCATAAACGTCTGTCGGGCTGAAAACTTTCACCTCTCCAGTCTTTTAATTCAAAAGCATCAAGAAAAGCCTTGTTTACTATCATTTTATATTGCGTAAATGAATCATCACTGTTCCATCCTCTGCCGTCAATTATATTGAAGCCGAAAAAATCCATATATTCTTTACTGCAATAAAAGAATAATGATTTTACTGTTTTTCCTCTACTGTCAGTAAAATTAACATCATAATCAATATTATATGGCGAATCACCATAAGCCATGCCGTTAAACAGAGGAGATTCTGATATTTTCTTCTCTAATACAGAATAATTTGATTTAATCTCATCTACCTTATCAAAATTACCTCTACTAGTATGAGTTTCCCTCATAAACTTACATCTTACAATATTTTCGGTATTATAGCCCACATCTGTATTATAAAGATACTTTAACTGGATACTGAAGTATATGGCCGCTACCGTCAGACCGAAGGTAATAACATACTGCATAAACAGAAATATGAATCTTGACACCAATTTTTCATTTTTACCGGACACTATTTTCAATGTTCTTACAGGAACATTATACAGAAGTCTGAAATACGGGTATATCAAAACGACAAGTGGCAATATCAGTAAAACCAATCCGGAAATAAGAATGTCAAAATATCCGTCACTAAGAACAGGAATACCAAATTCATAAGATACCACATTACGTGTTATCTCTACTATCAGCCATACAAAGAACAATGTTATGGCATTAAAAATAACATTCTCCACATACAGTTGGAAAAATACCTGGAATCTTCCTGCACCAAAAATCTTCTTTACACATAGTTCTCTGCTTCTTTTCTGTACAACAGCCGTGTACAGATTAATATAATTAAACAGCCCCACAAGCAGTATCAGGAATGAAATTATTATATGAAGATAAATTACATCTTGGTTTCCTCTGATAAAATTATTGAAATATATTTCTATATTCTTGTTGAAATAAATATCGTCAAGAGACTCTAATTTATAATAAACAGACTCTTTTCCGAATGAAATCAGTTGCATAGGTGTAGAATTCTTCCGGTTAAGAGCCTCAACATCTTCCTTTCTGTGCAAACGCACAACCTCAACCTGCACTCTCGACCAATCTTCCAATTCTTTAGAAAGTATTACATCGAATTTTAAAGAAGATTTTGTGGAAGGTTCACCCAATACCCCTGCTACAGTTACAATCTTTCCAGAAAGAACCTGCATTGTTTTTCCGATAGGGTTTGCATCTCCAAACAGTTTTCGTGAAAAATCCTCTGTAATCAAAGCTTCATTTGGAGAAATTACTGTATTTCCTTTAAGGCATGGATAAGGAAAAAAATCAAAAAAAACTGAGTCTACAGCAAGGATACTTACCGGAACAGATTCATCGGTTACCTTCACAGCATAGTCTTCAATCATAACAAAACGAGTAAAAGATTCAACAGAAGCATCATCCAGAGGATTCCTGTAATTAGAATCTTTGTTTATGTCATAGCTGTCGGATATTTGTTGCTTATTATTGATTACTACAGTGGTAAAATACGTACGCTCCCAATCAGGGATAAAATGATTTGCCGTATATTCCTGATGTATATAACGGACTAAAATAAACACGCAAGTCAGACTTAAAACAAGCCCTGCCATTGATATTATATTCTGTATTTTATATCTCATAAGGCTTCGTAAAGCCATCTTAAAATAGTGTGTTATCATAACATTATATTAAAAATCATTATTCAACATCCTAAAATTGTATCTACTCTATTCGTTCTTTATTATTTCTGCCGGATTTATCCGCGATATATCCCTTATCCTTACGTAAAGGGTTAGCGTAATAAGCAATATCACACAAAGCATGATTCCTCCGTAGAATATGATACCGGTATCGATAAATGAATAGTAAATATTACTATACATATTCAACAGAAATTCCACTATCGGAAACGCTATAGCAGCTGTAGATAAAACCAATACGATATACAATCTTGCAAAAAGCATAACTATATGCCGAACACCTGCACCATTTATCTTTCTTATGGCCATTTCCTTACGGCGATATTCAGTATCAAGAGTTATTGCAGAATAAATTCCAAGTAGAGATATTATAAGAGATATAAAAGCCATAAAAAGAACAATACCTCTTAACTTAAACTCCATAGCATACTCCTCACGGATATCATCCATCATTGTATGCATGTATACCTCTACACTTTCGGGTAAAGATTTACGCATAACATCCATGATAGCTGATGTAGCTTCTTCAAATCTTCCGGCTTTACATTTTACATAACAGTGAGCGAAATAATCTGAGAAGTCGGAAGGAACAAACATAAACCCATTCAAATCACGTCCGGAATAATTTGATGCAATAAACGGAACTGATACTCCAACCACAGTATATCCTTTTACATAATCATACAAAACTTTACCAAGGATTTCCTTATCAATCCGTTTTGCCAGGACTTCATCTATAACCATCTCTTCCGTGTTTTTCTGTTCGTGCCCGGATATGATTCCAACATTCATAAACTTGAAGAAATTTGGAGAAACTCTCATTACATTTGCATCAAGAGAATTGTCTCTTTTTTCTGTAAGGTAAAGTCCTGTACCAGATACGCCTTCCAGATAATTGATATCTGAAATAACAACATCTTCTACCCCCTGACATTTCCGGATTTCTTCCAACAATGCCTTCTTAGTATTTACATCCATAAAAGAATAATCAAAAGGAATACTCAAAATCCGTTCCTTATCTGAAACAGACAATGTACTGAAAACAGAGTTTTTTGTATTAACCGACTGTAGATACAGGCCTACAGCAAAAGATATGAAGACCCATCCAACAAACAACTGAATTCCCAAAGATATATTTCTCAATCTGTGACGGCCGTATTTTGCCGTGCCGGAGCCTAAATTCTGTTTAATATACGACTTGCGTATCTTTAATATAACAAAAAGTGATATTACAATACATAAAGCCATCAACCATATAAGATAAGTAAATGTTTGCCACATGAGCAAATACGGGTCAATATTAATACTGAAGCGTACAAGTGTAAGATGAAGGAAAGGCGACAGAAGTTCAATAATGACGAAAGTAAAGAATGCAGACAGCAGAATGGAAATACTAATCTGTACGAAGAACATCATAAACATATCCTTAAATCCTGCACCATTTACTCTACGGATATTACATTCTCTGATTCTGATAAAGAAAGCTCCTATTATGAAATGCAGAAAATTAAGCAAACCAACAACTAAAACAAGTATCCCGGCAATAAGTGTTATACCACCAAAATATGACGCAACACCATACTTCCAGAAATAAGTACCGAATTTTTCGGGAACAATACTTGCATCTTCATCAAATATATGATAAACAAGTTTCCTCTTAATTATCTCGTCTATAAGTTTAGACGGATTTTCATCATCACCAGCCAAAGCAAATGTATTTGCACCTGTAATATTCTCATTTTCTGTATTTATCAGTCCTTCTGTATCGTTAATAACCAAAGCATCTGTTTTTCTCAGAAAATTCAGACTATTGTTCAATGGCAAATCTTTTACAACAGCTTTTATTGTATATACAATTCCACCATTGCGTGGTGTAGTTCGCGGTGACGACCATAAACGCTGCGAAAGAATCATGTTTTTTCCTACAGCCTTCTCCGGAGCTCCGAATATACGCTCGGCCACACTTTCAAAAAGTATAACAGAGTTAGGGCTATATGTTGCCATCTTCCAACTTCCATATAGTATTTCAGGCATAAAAACTTCATTGAAAACAGAGTCTGTTTCAATGACCATCAAGTTATATGGCAGAACCTTTTCTTCCGATACTTCTACATTATACTGACGTGAATCCGGATAAACGACTGCACAGAAAGCATCCGAACTTAAGCCCTGATTTCTTAAATAGGCCGCAAGTTTTCCATTTGTTCCAGAATAAATATTACCGTCCTCTCCATACATATTCACCTCTATTATCCGATCCTTATTACTGAAACAGCTGTCGGTACTGTAAATATATCTGCTACAATAAAGACAAATACTGAAACAAAATAAAGACATAGCCAACCCCAATATGGCTATTATGTTTTGCATTTTGAATTTCATCAGGCTACGAACCGCAACCTTTATATAGTGTAAAATCATATCCGATACAGATTACAAAAAAATTATACAAGTTATAAAAACAAACACACATAAACTGGCAACTATATTCAGCACTCTTTGAGCCATTACGGCATTTTTTTAAAATAAGGCCTCATCTTAACTAAAATGACGGGATATTTTAAATAAAATAAGGCCGCATTTTTTTGAGATATACCGACATATACAAAAGCTGTCAGAACACCAGTTCTTCTGCCTCGCCAAAGTTATCATATCCAGATGTAATAACACAATCCCCGGGTTGCAAACCTTCTGTAATCTCATATTGCATAGGATTCTGACGTCCTATTGATACAGGAACTTTAACTGCCTTGGTCTTGTCGGCATTCAGTTTGTAAATCCAGCGTCCCCCTGTCTGCTGATAGAAATTTCCGCGGGAGATAACAAGCGCTTTCTCAGGTTGTCCAAGCTCTATCTGAACACGGAAACTCTTTCCGAGACGGACATTTTCGGGCATATCATCTACAAACACAAGGTCGACTTCAAATGTACGGTCCTTAACTTCGGGAACAACCTTAGTTACCTTCAACATATACTTCTGTCCCTGATATGTTATGGCAGCAGGCAAACCGGTTGTAACCCTGTCTATGTAATACTCACTTAATGATGTATGAATCTTAAACTGGTCGAGAACCTTGACTTCGGCTATATTCTCACCCGAGCTTACCTGTTGCCCCGGAGTCACCTTAACAAAACTGAGTTGCCCGTCGACTGGAGCACGTACTACCAGATCTTCTACCCTTTCCTGGCTGCGCTTCAGTTTCTTAAACTCACGGTCGCGGTCGTTACGTAGAAGCTCTTTCCTTATATCGGTCATTGCAGAATCACTCTTCAGGCTCTGTAACTTCAGCCGTGTAGACTCAGTTTTGTACTTAAACTCATCTTCCGATACTTCAAGCTGTGCCTTACTTCTTATCCCCATAGCATATTCCTCTTTCTCGAGCGAGAAACTTTTGCTTATCTTGTTGAGTTCATACTCTGCCTCCAAAGTCTGCTGCCGCAGGGTAAGACTCTTCTGCTCCATTTCAAGTTCCTTTTCACGATAAGAAATGCTTTGTTTTTCCCACTCATCGCGCTGGTCTTCTATTTCTCTCATAAGATCCGGATTTACAAGAGTCAGTATTGTATCTCCCTGCTTCATAAGCCTTCCTTCTTCGGCCACAATACGATGTACGTTACCCGACTCACGCGTATTTACAATAATAGTCATTATTGGCTGTACTATTCCTTCCACATCTACATACTCCATGAAATCGGCATTTTCTGCCACAGAGACCTGAATATCATCAAGCTTTACTCTAAGCCTTCGCGGACCCGATGCCAATATTATCACATAAACTATAAGAACAAACAATACAGTAGCACCTATAATCCGATATCTGTACCTTACATACCAAGGTTTCTTTTTAAGTTGTATATCCATAAAATATTATATATAGTTTTAATAAGACTGATACTCAATCAACAATAATACCAATTATCAGAAATCAAATTTTACCTCATGCCATAACGGACATCTCTTCTCAAAATCATACTGAGTAAGACTTCTCAATCCATAATATAATGTCCAGTAAGTCTGCATGGCCGATATATAGTTTCTTCTGGCAGAATCCTTTTCTGATATAGCCGAATTAAGGTCGAGCAACGATGATTTACCCATAATATACAGTTTAAGAGCCACATCATACCGCCTTGTTGCAGTAATGTCTGTCTTACGCGCAACCTTTACCTGATGCGCCTGAAGATTAAACTGACGGACCATTTTACGCACATTAAGCTCAAAATCGGTAGTTGCCTGTGCTACCTGTGTATCCACCAGACTAACCTGAGACTTAGCTACCCTAACCTTACCTTTTCCCCTGCCCCAGTCGAGTATAGGTATAGATACCGACAGGCTGACATACTGCTGGTCGAGCGGATTACGGTACGACTCCTTAAAATACTCCGAAGTCTGCGACAGTCCGAACTGCAGATACAAATCGGCCTTCAATCCTCTTGAAGCCCTGGCAGAAGCCAGTTCGCTCCGGCTTTCAAGTCTTCTTCTTTCGTAGGAATCTATATCAGGGCTATTGCTGAAAGCCTGAGCTATAGCCTCATCAAGCGGAACCTCAAAAGATGAGATACTGTCTGAAGGAACCACTTCAAGGTCAATATCTTCCTTTATCCCGAGGAAAGACTTCAGAGTAAGCATAGCATCCTCAACCTCTATTTTAGCCTGCATCATATTAGTTTCCTCATTCAATTTATTAACTTCAAGCTGAAGCATTTCATTTTCAGTGATACTTCCTATATTATATCTGCCGCGGGCAAAGCGGTATAGAGTATCAGCCGAAGCATAATTAGACTGAGCGATGTTGAGATTTGTCTGTGCATAAGCAAGTGCGTAAAACAACTCACATGTTTTTGAAGCGATAAGCTCTAAGGTTTCGGCATAGGTCTTGCATGCTTCACGGTACTTCACAGGTTCGATACGCTTGTCCCATTTCAGATAATTATATCCAAAAAGCGACTGGCTGTAGCCCACAGATATGGGTTGGGTATTATATGATTTCTGGTTGCCGGAAAACTCATCCATCCTCTTTACAGAAGTCTCTATAAAGAAATTACCTCCGGTAAAAGGAAGATTCTGGCTTACTGTAAGTCCCAAATCTGTTATCAGCTGATTCTGCCGTATAAACAGTTCTGTACCGTCGGGCTGAGTGACTTTATTAATCTGCCTGTTAAGGTATGGATTTGAGACAAGACTCACGGTAGGAAGATAATTTGCCTTAAACGAACGATAGTTCCAGTATGCCGCACGGTAAGTATGTTCGGCAGCCTGAGCCTCCGGAGAAAATGCCTGCGCACAGGCTATAGCTTCTTTAAGGGTAAAAACTCTTGTTCCCGAACATTTCTGCACGGATGGTTCTTCATTAAATCCTACAAACGCATGAAGGTTTGTTTCCTTCAACAAAAACAGACACATCAACAAGACCATTAAAAATAATCTATTGCAGACATGGCTAAAAAATAAAGGTTTATTCTTAAAAAACATCATATATTGCATGTAAGTAAAGTTTAATTGCATATTGACTGAGGTTAATTGCATAAATAGCATATTATTACTGTTTAATCACAACCAACAATAATCAAAAACCATACCAAAGATGTAAACCTTTAACAGACAACACAATACACACAACCAAGTATGTAAATACCCGTGCGTCTGCGCACAAAAATAGTGCGATATCGCACATACAACACAAGACTATAAACATTATCTTTGCAGAAGCGGTATACGATAACACAATACTACAATATATAAGAAGATTAATACAGTAAGAGAAAGATGGAAGAAAAAGGAAAAATACTTATAGTAGACGACAACGAAGATGTGCTTTTTGCCCTCAATCTTCTTTTGGAACCATATATGGAGAAAATCAAGGTTACAACCCAACCCAACAGAATAAAGCATTTCATGGAGACATTCCATCCGGATATAATACTCCTCGACATGAACTTCTGCCGTGACGCAATAAGCGGCAACGAGGGTTTCGAATATCTTGAACAGATTCTCCAGACAGATCCGAAAGCCGTTGTAGTATTTATGACAGCATATGCCGATACCGAAAAAGTAGTAAGAGCCATCAAGGCCGGTGCTACCGATTTTATTTCCAAACCCTGGGAAAAAGAAAAACTGATAGCCACCCTCTCATCGGCTATCAAACTGAGCCGTTCAAGAAAGGAAGTCAACCGTCTTCAGGAACAGATTCTTGCATTAAAGAATGATTCTTCAATTCCCGATTTCATAGGTGAGTCTCTTAGTATATCCAAACTTAAAGATACCATATACAAACTATCGGATACAGATGCAAATATATTGATTCTTGGTGAAAACGGAACAGGAAAGGATCTTGTGGCAAGAATAATAAAACATCTGTCGCCACGGTCTAATGAGGCATTCGTTACAATCGATTTAGGAAGTATTCCTGAACAGTTGTTCGAAAGTGAGCTCTTCGGATACGAAAAAGGAGCCTTTACAGATGCAAAAAAGTCGAAACCGGGAAGAATGGAAATGGCATCCGGAGGCACATTGTTTCTCGATGAAATAGGAAATCTCAGTATGCAAATGCAGTCGAAACTGCTCACTGCCATAGAAAAAAGATATATCACACGTCTTGGTGGAGTGGAACATACAAATATTGACGTAAGACTTATTTCGGCCACCAACTCTAATCTTCATGATATGATAGAAAACGGAACATTCAGGCAGGACTTGCTATACAGAATAAACACCATAGAACTGCATATTCCTCCTTTGAGGGAAAGAGGCAACGACATTATCCTGCTTGCCGAGCATTTCCTTAAAATATACGACAAGAAATACAAGAAGGAAATTACCGGCATCAACAGAGAGGCCAAAAACAAACTTCTGAAATACCAGTGGCCTGGTAATGTACGCGAACTGCAGCATGTAATAGAGAGAGCCGTGATTATGAGCGAGAATTCCCTTATAAGATCAGAAGATTTTATGTTCTCCAAGCCAGATAACGACCGTAAAATCATTCAGGAAGAAGAACTTAACCTTGAGACTCTCGAGAAGAATGCAATAGAAAAAGCCATCAAGCTATCTAAAGGCAATTATACCATGGCTGCAGAAATGCTTGGAATAAGCCGATTCTCACTTTACAGAAAAATAGACAAGCTGAAACTCTGATTTTTCAATACTCACGGATTGGCTTACATAACTTTAATTGTTATACATCATATTATATATCTTATATCATCTATATAATCTTATATCAACGGCATGAGAACATTTAAATTTTATACAATCATAAACACGGTAATGCTGTTTGCAAGTACTTTAGGTACAACTTACTGCATACATTCGAATCTCATTTTCTCGTCAGTGTTATGTTCTCTTATATGCATCGCGGTACTTGTAAATATATTCAGACTTCAGAACAGACAGTCGAAAATGCTTATGAAAGCTATAGATCATATAGACCGTAATGATTTTACCGGCAGGATTTTCCCATATACAACCGACAAGAACGATATTATACTCGCCGAAAAGCTTTCGGAACTTGTAAGAGACCTGAAAGAGAAATCACTGAATGAGGAATCAAAGTTCCAGTATTACGAAAATCTGATGAATAAAGTGGATACTGCTGTGGTTACCACCGACAGCAAGGGAAGAATAGTATGGATGAACAGAGCAGCCCAGTCTCTTTTAGGACATGAGACTTTCAAAATTCCGGATTATATAGACGAGGCAATACAAAACAACGCCAAAGTTGTACGAAAGAAAGGAAAAGGAAGCACTATGGACCTGTCACTATCGTCGGTAAAGATGAATGTTCACGGGAAAGAACAATATATAATTACTTTAAGCAATATTCATTCAGCCCTCGAAAAGAAAGAAATGGAAGCCTGGCAGAAACTTATCAGAGTTCTTACTCATGAGATTATGAATTCCATTACACCTATAATCTCCCTGTCGGACACCCTAAACGAGATGAGCCAGGAGTTTCCTCTTAAAGAGAGTGCACAGTCGCGTATCACACAGGGACTGGGAATAATAAACAGGCGTTGCAAAGGTCTGATGGAATTTGTAGACAATTACAGAAAACTCACAAGGATATCCACTCCTATAAAGAGCGAGATTAACATATCTGAATTCTTCAATGATATAAAAGGGTTAACAGCAAAGGAATACGTACACTTCCATACCGAAAAGGATGACATGACAATGACAGCCGACAGAGTACAGATGGAACAGGTTTTACTCAACTTAATAAAAAATGCCATTGAAGCATGCAAGAATGTAGAGAACCCACAGATAGAAGTCAATGCCTACTGTTCCGATAATATCAGACTTACAGTAAGTGATAATGGAGAAGGTATATTGCCCGAAGTAAAGGAAAGAATATTTGTGCCATTCTTTACCACCAAGTCAAACGGTTCGGGAATAGGACTGAGCTTATGCAAACAAATCATAACGATGCACAACGGAAATATTTTCGTGGAGTCTGAAACAGGAAAAGGCAGCAGATTTATAATAACAATTTAAAAATTAATATCAGCAAAAAAGCCGCAGAGAAAACATATTCGCTACGGCTTTTTCTTTATCTATAAATCAAGAGTTTACCTTCGTGGAATGTCAACAGATGTTTCCTTCTGTCCTTTGAGATGTTCAGAGAAGAAATCAACCATTCTCCAGTAAAAATACTCATCCATATCGCCGAAAGCATGGCGCTGTCCCGGAAGATAAAGCATATCGAAACGCTTGTTGGCACGGATTAGCGCATTTATTACTCTGGTAGTATTTGCGGGATGAACATTATTGTCTATATCTCCGTGAACCAACATAAGATGTCCTTTAAGCTGTTTTACAATCTCCGGATTTGTGGCAATCTTGTAAACGAAAGTAGTGTCTCCCTGCTCGGTCACTGTTTCCTTTACACCATGATGTGTCTCACTCCACCAGCGGTTGTATATACGGTTGTCATGATTGCCGGCACAAGATACAGCAGCCTTATAGAAGTCGGGATACTGGCAAATAGCGGCAGTCGACATAAATCCTCCTCCCGAATGTCCGTGTATACCCACTTTATTTATATCAATGAACTTATAACGGGCAGCCAACTGTTCTACAGCAGCCTTATGGTCGGCCAGCGGATAGTCACGCATATTTCCATAACCATAATTATGATACCACTTAGAGCGACTTGGGTGTCCGCCTCTCTGACCAACAGAAATAACTATAAATCCAGCCTGAGCAAGACGGTCGGTACGTACACTCATTCTTGTGAACGGATAGTAAACCGCCTCAACCTGAGGACCGGGATATACATAATCAATTATAGGATAAACCTTAGTTGAATCGAAATTATACGGCTTATACATAACACCATACAAATCGGTTACACCATCGGCCGCCTTTACAGTAAACAGTTCAGGGAACTGATATCCGGCTGCCATAAGGCTTGAGAAGTCACTCTCCTGTATAGTCATGACCTTATTTCCGTTACGGTCAACAAGATCGGCACATGGAACGGTATTAACACGGGAGAAATTATCAACGGCAAACTGCGCATCATCCGACAATGATACCTGATGGAAGAAATCACCCTTAGTGAGACGCTTAAGTCCGCTTCCGTTGATATTAGCCTTATAAAGATGCTCATAATACGGATTTTCATCCTTTTCCTTACCGTTGGCTATAAAATAAACAGTACGGGTAGCCTCATCAATCTTAAGAACCTGTTCCACATGCCAAGGACCTTCTGTAATACGGTTTTTCAGATTACCCTTGTCATCATACAGATACAAATGAGCCCATCCGTCGCGTTCGCTCCACTGTATAAATTCCTTTCCACCGTTAAGCACATGAATAGGACGTGTTTCCTGATATGTATTCATACGCTCTTCAACAATAGGAACAATGGAATCCTGACCAACTGTATAAGTACATACATCTATACGGTGAAGATCTCGGCTGCTTCTTGTAAGGAAGAAACGGTTATTGTCGCCCTGCCATACCGAAGGACGGAATTCCATATCGCGCTGTTTCTTTTCAACCGGTTTATACTCAAGACCAAGCGACTGATTCTTCCATGCCGCAACCTTAATTTCTTTTCTTGTATTATCAGTCATATTGAATATATACAGATGCTCTTCAGGTGCTTCCATCTCACCAGGCATCTGATACTTGTAAGTCTCAAGAGTAGGACGAGGCTCAGCTATTGAGTTGA
This sequence comes from Phocaeicola sp., assembly GCA_034094155.1. GTDB lineage: Bacteria > Bacteroidota > Bacteroidia > Bacteroidales > Bacteroidaceae > Phocaeicola. The sequence continues at coordinate 21,496 of JAXEBI010000072.1, read as the reverse complement.
TAACCCACAATGGCTTTACAGTGCTGTCATCAGAAACAATAGTCACAAAATGTTTTGAATCGGGCGACCAGCATCCCCATACTCCGCGGCGGCTTCCGTTGCACAATGTATCAGTATTAAGAGTACTGTAAGGAATACCATATCCGAAATCAGGAGTTCCGTCTGTAGTAAGCTGAATTTCTACTATTGTACTGTCTTTTTCATCTTTCTGAGCCTTACGGTAATCGGCAATACTCATACGGTAAAGGTTACAGTCTTTGGCATATACCACAGTCTGTCCGTCTGGAGATACAGAAGCCCACGAAAGTCTTTTAGGTTCCTTTTCCTTATCGGCAAGGTGTGTAAGTTTACGTGTAGGATAATCGTATGAGAAATAGAATACCTTCTTTTCCTTCTTTGAATTACCGGATTTCCTTTTGCCTCCTTTTCCGTCTTTTCCACCGTTGGCAGCATCTTTATCGTCTTTCTTTATTTCCTCATCCTGAGAAGAAACAACCTCGAAAGTGAATGTACGCCCGTCGGCGTCTACCTTAAGATTTCTTACAGGAAGTTGTCTTGCCTCAAAAGGATCATGTACAATCTCTGTAAGCTCGGCAGCAAGTTTCTCACGGTCGAACAACAGGTCTTTTTTCTTCTGTGATGGGTTAACTACATACCAGAAAGTACCTTCGGATGTTTTGTACTCATACCAAAAGCTGTTGCCGTTCTGAAACCAGTGAGGGTCTACAGTAGTAGAAAACAACATATTCCTCAACTTCTCTCCTGTGAATTTCTCTGCCTGCAAATACTCCGGCAATCTTTCCTGAGACACTGTCTGAGCATTGGCTTCTGTCAGACAAGGTGCGGAAACAAAGATTCCGCCAAGCAGGACAGCGGAAAACAAAAATTTCTTCATAGTGTTTCTTTTTATGTTATTTTATTATCAGGCAACAAAGATACAAAGATTTTGTCATTAAAAAAGCGTTTCCAAGCTTACAATAAGCAAAGGAAACGCTCTCTATATATTCTCTGAACTATTTCAGTATAACATCCAGAATATTGACCGGAAATCAAAATTTAATTATCATACGATAAATCAAGGAAAAATCATCAGTGAATTACGTATCATTTTGTTTTTACCTGATCCCATGCCGGAGGATTCACTCCCATCAGATGACGGACAAAGAAATCATAACGCTTGTGTTCGCCAAAATCTTCACCCATTGTATGGTGTGCTCCAGGTATAACAACCAGCTCGAAGTCCTTTCCGGCCTTGATAAGCGCATTGACAACCTGCATAGTAGAAGCCGGATCTACATTATCGTCCATTTCACCTACCACAAGCATAAGAGGACGAGTCAGCAAATGAGCATTGTCGACATTAGAGCATGCGCTATATGACTCATCTACAGGATATCCCATCCACAACTCATTCCACCAGATCTTGTCCATACGGTTATCGTGACATCCGCAGGCAGAATATGCAGCCTTATAAAATTCAGGATGGAACAAAACAGCACCAGTAGATTCCTGTCCACCAGCCGAGCAGCCGAATATTCCTACTCTGTCGATATCCATATAAGGATATTTCTTTGCCGCAGCCTTTATCCATGCAATATGATCGGGCAGTCCGGCATCCTTAAGGTTCTTATAACATACTTCTTCAAACTCTTTGGAACGGAAAGAAGTTGTCATACCATCAACCTGAACAACGATGAATCCCAATTCGGCAAGAGATGTCATCCACCAGTTGTATGATGAGAATGTCTTTGGAACATAATGGTCGCCCGGACCTGAATATATATATTCTACGATAGGATACTTCTTATTAGGATCGAAGTTGGAAGGACGGTAAATCAATCCCCAGATATCAGTCTTTCCGTCACGTCCTTTAGCAGAGAATACTTCCGGTGCTTTCCATCCGTTTTCTACCAAAGCAGATATATCAGCCTTTTCAAGGTTCATGCAAATCTTACCGGTGCTTGCGTCACGGAGAACAGCCACAGGAGCCTGGTCAACCTTACTGTATACATCTACAAGATACCTATGGTCGGCAGAATACCAGCAGTTGTGCATACCTTCTTCAGGAGTAAGCTCTACCATGCCTGTACCATCGAAATTTATCTTGTAATAATGTATGAGATATGGATCTTCATTCTTATTCATGCCATTGGCAGAAAAATAAATAACCTCATTCTGTTCGTCAACATACTGTACCCCACGAACATACCACTCACCCTTTGTTATCTGATGAGTAGGTTTTCCTGTAGCACGGTCGTACATGTAGAGATGGTTATAATTATCCCTCTCACTCGACCAGATAATTCTCTTTCCGTCGCTCAAATAGTTACGGTAAATACGCGGATAATTTACATATTTCTCCTCTTTTTCTTCTACTAAAGTACGGACACTGCCATCTGTTGCCGACATCTCAAGAACTCTATATACCTTATGTCCACGCTCATTATATTCGAATGTCACTGCCTTACTGTCGGCATTCCATGAAGGACCAAGCAAATCATACTGGTGACTGAACAGCTCGGTAGAAGGAATCAATGCCTTTCCTGTTTCAACATTAAAAATACAAGGAACCTTGAATCTTAACTCATCGCCAGGTTTTGCATATTCCTGTTTGTGCAACTTAGGCTGAAGCTGGTCGGCTGGAGATGATTCAACATAATAAACATAACGCTTCTCAACAGGACGTATACGGCACGAAACAACCGACTTTGAATCGGGCGACCACTGTATATACGAAGAATAATAATTGCTCAATGTACCGTCGATACTCAATTGTTTTTCCTTTCCGGTAGATATCTCACGTACATATACATTATCATTCTTTATAAAAGCCACATACTTGCCATCGGGTGAGGTCACCGGAGAGCCTTTCTTTTCGTCATCAACAACCATCCAGTGAGGCTGAGGACCACGAGGACGGACATTTCCTTCGGATACAAGACGGTTTTTCTTCAGGCTATAGGCCCAGTGCTTACCATCGAAAATAAAACGCATAGTATCCTGAGCCTCATTAAAGCTTACACGGTCGACCGACAATGCGTATGCACCCACAGTTTTGCCCGACAACTCCGAAAGTGCAGAAGCCAGTTTCTCATGGTTAAACAATGGAGTACGTTTTGACTCCGAAGCATCAACCTTAACATACTCCTTGCCTTTTTCTGTATTGCGTATATACCAGAAAGCATCACTCTTATTTATCCAGTGAGGTACTACATCACTATACAGAACATTCCTTGGACTGTATTTCTGACGCAAACTATAGGCACGATTATAGTCCTCTACTGTGCCTTGTGCCAAAGCTTCAGCAGAAAAAGAGCATGTCAGCCCCAACAGAAGAATACCCGATTTTAAATAGTTGTTCATAAAATATTACAGATTTAGAGATTTATATTATATTATGTTGTGATATAATTCTTTAGACATACACACCACATAATGTTGTGATATACGCCAATACCCCCGAGAACATAAATGTACTGTGAATACATAAATGCAACCGGGGGTAAGCAAACAATAAATGTTACCTAAATTACTAATTTACTCTATATATAACTGATTATTTAACCTCCCACTCAAATACTCCGGAAGCTACCTTTTCCTGAAGTACAACTTCCATCTTGATGGCTGTAGTCTTTACAGGGTCGAAATAAACAGTGTTAGGATTTCCCTTCTTGGTAGTATACTGGTCTGGGTTCTGAACTTCAACCCAGTTTCCGGAATTATCCTTATAGTACAGTTTCCATGATTTAGGAACGCGGCAACCTCCCCATGGACCATCATCATACCAGTAAACAGTAGAAGTACTTACAGTCATGGCTTCAGGGAATTCGTATGAAATCCATTCTGTAGTACCTTCCTTAGGCCACCAGTGATAATAAGGAACTGTACGGTCGTTTTCATCTTTTGGAAGAAGTCCGTCGGTAATAGCCGACAAAGATGTTACCTTATGAGAAGCATCAATCTTACTCTTTGAAGCTAATGTAGGAATAGCTGCAGGACGAGTAGCATAAACCTCCTGAGGCAACCATACAGCCATATTTCCCTGTCCGCGGTGAGCCCATGCATAGTAAGGAATAAGTGTCAGAGTCTGGTCTTTTGTAACAAGACGGCCTGATTCATCATATTCAAGAGTCTGTGCCTGAGTCTTGATCTGATTGATACCACAAAGCAGTTCTGGTTTGCTGACAACTTCAAATTCAGGTTCACGGTTCATAAGTACGTTAAGTACATCGAAATTATTATCAGGCCATTCTGCACAGTAAACAATAGGACCACGCTCAACAGATATACGTCCTCTGTCGGCTTCTACCTTAGCATTTGCCTTTACAGTACGGACTTCCATATCGAAATGTACAGAAACTTCATCACCTTTCTTCCATTTGCGGTCTATTGTAAAGTATCCGTTTACAAGTTCAGACTCAACTACCTCACCGTTGACTTTAACACTATACTGCAAACGCTTGCCGTCTGAGTAGTTGTACAGGTCGCTTGGAACAACCTTATTACGAACCCAACCTGGGATACGTATTTTCATTGCAAACTGTCCTGCTGAGTTACGGTCTATGCGGATATTGATATCACCGTCCCATGGATAAGCAGTAGACTGTTTAAGTACAACCTTCTTACCGTCGACCTTAAGTGTAGCGTCATTGGCAACAAACAGGTTTACAAATACATCACGGTCCTTAACCGCATATACATATCCAGGCAAAGATGGGATGAAACGGCAAATATTAGAAGGGCAGCAAGCACATCCGAACCAAGGCTGGCGCTGATGCTGTCCCATAGATTCCAATGGATTAGGATAGAAGAAACCACCACCATCGAGTGATACACCCGAAATAAGTCCGTTATATAAAGTACGTTCCAATACATCATAATACTTAGACTCACCATGCAAAAGGAACAGACGGTAGTTCATATATACGTTACCAATGGCAGCACAAGTCTCACAATAAGCCGACATATTAGGAAGTTCATAGTTCTTTCCGAAAGCCTCACCCTGATTTGTTGCACCGATACCACCTGTGATATACAACTTCTTGCTAACAATATTATCCCAAATACGGTCTATTGCATGAATATATGCAGTATCACCTGTAAGAGCAGCCACATCAGCCATACCAGAATACATATAGGCAGCACGCACTGCATGTCCCACAGCCTCATCCTGTTCGATTACAGGTTTATGAGCCTGACTGTATTCATCACGGCGTGAAGTATATCCACGCTTGTCGAGGAAGAACTTAGCCTGGTCGAGATATTTCTGTTCACCTGTAACAAGATAAAGTTTTGCAAGAGCCATTTCAGCAATCTGATGTCCCGGAACTCTAACCTGCTGGTCGGGACCATCGCCTATCTCACGACATACACAGTCGGCATAACGTATAGCAATATCAAGGAAGTTACGCTGGCCAGTAGCCTGATAGTGTGCAATAGCACCTTCTACCATGTGACCAAGATTATAGAACTCATGACTCAAGTCTTCCACCTTTTCCCATCTTTTGCTACCTGCCCACTCATGCGGATGCTTAGGATTCATGGTACGAGATGTATAAAGATAACCGTCGGGTTCCTGAGCGGCAGCAACTATAACCAATACACTATCGATATACTTCTTAAGTTTCTTATCAGGATATGTCTGCAACAGATAACTTGCTCCTTCAATAGTCTTATAAACGTCGGTATCATCGAAAGAATAACCTGTAACCTTATTATCATCACTCGGATGAGCGGCCATTTCGAAGTTTTTATATCTTCCTGTTTCCTCACACTTGCTGAATGCCAAAGGAATAGTTACCTCACGACTCGCTTTCAAACGCTGACCCCAGAAAGAGTCTGTTACCTTAACAGAAGTGAAAAGTACAGGATCGATAGGATATCCGTGAGCCTTAGATTCCTTCTGTGCATAAGCTCCACCCCCTATCATAGAAAAGAGCAAAGCCGAAATCACTAGTTTTTTCATGGTTCTATTATTTAATTGTTATTATTTTGTTCATTCTTAAAAGGAATTGCTTCATCCCATATCTTAAGGGAATGAATATATCCGCTGAAAGGCCACTCATTCTCGGCATTACGTCCAAGGGTTACATACTGTACAGGCTTTATCAACAGTTGTATATCTTTCGAACTGATAAGTTGCCCGTTGATGTACACATTCTCAATACGTCCGTCGAAAACGATATAAATATGCTGCCATTTGTTCTCCAATGTTTTTGCATCCTTATATCCGGCATCCTCGTACCATCCATAATGGTTGATTATTCCACAGCGAGGCTCAGTTCCGTTTACAAGCATGATTTTCTCCATTTCATCATGAGAACTTGTAAAATCGGCAACACATTCGTTCACACTCATTTCAGGATTCATCACCCAGGCCTCAAGTGTATATGGAGCATTGTCTCTCAATGTAGCAGGAAGAGTGAAACTTGAACGGAAATACTGGCATGAGTCGAAACGTAAAGCCATCTTACCTTGTATATTCTCAACAATTACCGGCTCGTTCTGAGTCTCGAAATAACCTTCCACAATACCTCTGTTTGGGATATAAGCTACAGTATCACCTGCGGCAAAATCATTTGCATCGACCGATACGAGCAAACCTTTCTTTATACGGTCGGATGCATTTATGCGTGTAAGCCCCACTTTAGAGTCATATTCTTTTTCAACATCTTCGAGCTTCCAATTATAATACCTGAAGTTGGTTATAACCATCTCCTCTATACCCGACTTGACAGAAATCTTGCCTTTACCAACAAACTTATCGGCATTTACAGATTTCCACTCACCATTTACATAAGTCCACACCGAAACTGTATGTTCTGTATCAGGATTAACAACCGGAGAAACCAGTTCAAGTTCTGTACCCGGAGCAAGAACCAGAGCATCCTGACCGTCGATACGTCGGCAAGACACCCTTCCCGACTTGATTTTAAAGCTGCCTCCAAGCATACCACCGTTATTAGCCCATTCTGTACCGTTCCAATCAGTTCCCGACAAACCAACCCACAGTTGAGGAGAAGCAGTTTCATATTCACCGAAAACCTTAATATTCCATAAGGCACCGGCAAAGCCATTTTTCTGAGTACCGGTAGTAGTGAGACGCACATATCTGGCCTTCACATCACCAAAGTCAACCATCGGACTACCTGCAAGATAATTATTTCTTTTATCTGCAAAGACCTCCCAGTTCTTACCATCAGCAGATGTTTCAATCACATACTGATAATAAGATGTTCCATACTCAAACTGAGTCCATACAGTACGTATATTCTGAATCTTTCCAAGATCAATCTCAATCCACTCCTGTCCCATTGTCCGTGGTCGCCAGAGAGTACCGTTATTATCGTCGACCGCATACTCCGGCAAGAAGTTATCATCATAATAAGAAGAAACTTTAACAGGTTTGCGATAGGCAAGATTCTCCGATTTAAGAACACTTGGCGCAAAAGCCTTTACACCACTATGACTACCCTCTATTGGAGTAATAGTACCATCGGAATTGAATTCCAGCTTATCGATACACAACTGACGGTGAAAACCTCTGTTGGAATGCGGGTTATCATGTCGGTGATATACTATATAATAATCATTACCCTCCTTAAGGATGCTATGATGTCCCGGACCATGAACTGTTCCGTCTTTTGACGTCTTAAGGATAGTACCTTTATAAATATAAGGACCGAGCGGTCCTTCGGTACTTGTTGCATACTGAACATGGTAAGTACTATCATGGCAAGATTCGGAAGAATACATAAAGAAATACACCCCATCCTTCTTCATTACAAAAGGAGCCTCAAAGAAATCCTTAACCTCTGTGTTAGGAATAAGACGTGTTTCTGTAAAGCCCTTCATATCGGGAGTCATCTTACCGGCACCACAACCGAATCCTTTATATATACCCCATGTACCCCAATACAGATAAACAGAACCATCGTCATCAACAAAAGTCTGTCCGTCGAGGGTTATAGCATTCTTCACAAACCGGTCGGGCACGAGAACAGCTTCACTTTCGCCCAAAACATTCTTCCAAGGTCCGCGAGGCGTTTCAGCTACTCCCTCGTAAATATTACAAGGCTGACAATAAAACATACGGTAAGTACCATCAGTATGCTGCATAACATCGGGAGCCCAAATCCAGTGACTGTCCGGCCAGTTCATCGGCATAATGGTCCAGTTCTCAAAATCCTTGCTGCACCAGACCTGCGAAGGGCCAAAACCAGCGCCACTACCATCTGTAGTAGCATAAACATAATAAGTATCGCCAAACTTCTTTACTGTAGGATCTGCAAAATATCCGGGAATAAAAGGATTACCTGCTCCGGGAGTGTTCCACTTCACTTCCTCAGCATTCGCATTTAAAGCCATTCCAGCCAAGAGGCAACCATACAAAAATTTCCACATATCACATTTCTTGTTTAACAAATTCATTCTAATTATAATTCAAGTTTCATAGCAAATCCGCCGCCAGAAGCCATATGGATATCCAACTTAGTAGAAGATGTCACCTTCAATACTTCTTTCTTATAGTCTTCTGCATTACGGTTGGCATTAACTCCATCCTTGAAAACTGTACATGTAAATTCTTTACCTTGAGGAAGGAAAGATAAATCAACAGTAATATCACGTTCATCCCAGTTGGTCAGACCTCCAACAAACCAACTGTCGCTGTTCTTTCTTACACTGACAATATACTCGCCCAACTTACCCGACTGAATAAAAGTAGAATCAACCTCAACCGGCACAGAACTTATGAAATCAACACATTCCTGTTCGTTCTTATAATTGGTAGGCGCGTCACAAAGCATAGTAAAAGGAGAATCGTGAACTATATAGGCAGCAAGCTGATGACAACGTGTACCCATACTTGCCGGAGAAGAATACATAGGCTGGAAATCTTTCTTTGTAAGATTCTTCATCGCACCTGGAGTATAATCTACATAACCGGCCATCATTCTTATATAAGGGAAGGTTACGTCATACAAAGGCATATTCTTGTCGACTTTACTCCACTTAGCCTCTTCCATACCAAATACACTCTCATAGTTTATAACATTAGGATAAGTTCTGTTCAAGCCGGTCGGTTTATATATACCATGATAATCAAGAACAAGATGATACTTAGCAGCCATTTCGGCTATACGGTAAGTCATTTCTACAGCTGTCTGGTCGTCACGGTCGAGAAAGTCAACTTTAAACCCTTTCACTCCCATTTCAGAATATTTTCTGCAAGCTTCCTCAAGTTGCGAATCGAGTACATTAAATACAGTCCAAAGTACAATATCCACTCCCTTAGACTTGGCATACGAAACAAGTTCAGGCAAATTCAGTTCAGGAATCACAGTAAGCATATCACCGCTTTTAGGTTCATACCATCCCTCATCAAGAACCACATACTCAATATTGTTTGCCGATGCAAAATCGATATAATACTTGTATGTATCCATATTGATACCAGCCTTAAACGGAACGCCCTTCAGATTCCAGTCATTCCACCAGTCCCATGCCACCTTACCAGGTTTAACCCACGAATAATCCCCTATTCTGTTTTCTGAAGCAAGAGCATAAACAAGATTATTAACAGGCATCTCAACATCATTCTCTGTTATAGCCATAATCCTCCACGGATACTCACGGACACCGTCAACCTTAGCGATAAAGTCGGTAGTTTCGGTTACATACTCCTGTTTTCTCCACGGATAAAAATCTGTCTTGCTCGGATATTTGGCAAAAAAGCCATTAAGAGAAGTTCCTTCAGGAACCACAAACATGCCCGGATAAGATTCAAGGTCGGACTCAAGTACAGTAACCTTGGCACATCCGCAATCGACTGTTACAGGAAGAAAAGCCAACTGTTTCTTTGCCTGCGACAAAGGTTTTACATCATAAATATTCTGATAAGCCATCGCTACCGGATTTTTCTCATTGGTAGTATATGGCAAATAAGCTACATAATCGGAAGTGAAATTAAACTCCGCAACTTCATTCTCTATAACAACCTCACCCTTCTTGTCGGTATAGAAACGATAAGCCACACCATCATCATAAGCGCGGAAAATAACTCCCCATCCGCCCTTCAACTTCAAGTTCATTTCATTACATGAAGCACGAAACGACTTGAAGCGATAAAAAGGGGAATCTATTACCTCATCAATTTTCCTTGTCTTGCTTGAACTGACCTTAACACCATTCTCAAGAAACAAGGAGTTATCTTTACCAACTAAACCTATGTTATTATTATTCATTAAGAGAGAGTCATCGAAATATACAGAATAAGAAAGATTCTTATCTTCTGCAGAAACAACTACTTTTATCTGCTTATCTGGAGAATAAAGATTATAGTCCCTGGCCAACGATGGGACATATCCACACAAAGATACAAGAGCTGTAAAAAATAACGTCTTTTTCATTTCTATAAATATTAAAGGTTATTATTCGTCATTCAATATAATCATAATCTACAACTATAGGCAACTATAATTATGCAACATTATTACTTATTTTATCACCATATTGCATAAGAATTATCCCAATGCTGTATTTCAACGTATGCAAAGTTAAAAAAAAGACTTCTATCGAAATACAATAGAAGTCTTAAACAATACGACGATTATCCTAAGCCGTACCGTGATACAATAAATATGTAATTAATATAGACGATTGTTACATTATATTGGATTATTTTTTCATCTCACATATATAAAATCCGTCTTAACCGGCATAGATATCAATTATCATTTTATTTCTTTACGAAGTATTGGTTATACACAATACCCAATACAATAAGTATCAATCCTACATAAGTAGTAATCACAATCTGTTCACCGAGTACCACTGATATGAAGAACAGCGACATAAAAGGAGACAAATAACAAATCTGATTAATCAAAGCAGGATTATTGGTCTTACGCATGGCAAGTCCGAAGAAAATAAACGGTATACCCATTTCGAAAGCTCCAACATACATACCGGATAAAACCCCGGGTAATGTATTCAGGTCTGCACCTACAAAAAACGCACCGGCCAACAAATACAGTGAACCGAAAAGAAATGTAACAAACAAAACAACACTACCATCGGCCTGTTCTTTCTTCAAGTTATTAACCATCCAGTATGTAGCCCACAGTACAGCACTCAAAGCTGCCAAAAGCAATCCTGATACAGACAGCGACATATCTCCGGTTCCACCTCCACCCAATGATATAAGAGCAACACCGGCAAGAGAAAGAAACATACCTATATATTTCTTCTTCTGAATAGGCTGACCGGCAAAAAGCGCAAGCATAATCAGCAAGACTATAGGCCAGGCATAATTTATAGGTTGGGCAACCTGAGCAGGAAGCAAATCGTATGCCTTAAACAACACAAGATAATATGCTACCGGATTCAGCAGACCTATACCGGCAAAATAAGCCCAGTGGCGGTTGGTAAGAGAGGCAACCAGTCGCCACTTTCGCTGAAAAGTTATAAGCAAAGTAAAAATAAGCAATGAAGTGAGACAGGCCACAAGCAACATCTCGAAATGAGATAGGTAAGTAAGAGCGACCTTAAAAGCTGTAGCAACTGTCGACCAGCTGAGTACTGCCAGAGATGCGTAAACAATAGCCTTATTTTCTGTTTTCATCGGAGCGCCTCCACTTCTTCGGTTGTTAAAGGAATCTTCTTACCAAGTCGGCGTGCACCATCTTCTGTAATGAGATAGTCTTCCTCATTACGCAAACCTGTAAAATCTCTGTAAGACTCAAGTTTGTCATAATTGATAAAATCGGTAAACTTATTCTCAGATTTCCACAAATCAATCAACTCAGGAATAAAGTAGATACCGGGCTCAATAGTAAGTACGAATCCTGGTACAAGAGGTCGTGCCAGACGCAATGATTTTCTACCGAACTGAGTACTTTTCTGTCGTCCGTTATATCCTACCCATACTTCACCAAGATTCTCCATATCATGAACATCGAGTCCCATCATATGGCCAAGTCCGCAAGGGAAAAACATTGCATGGGCACCAGCTTTTACAGCATCATCGGAATTGCCTTTCATAATACCCAGATCCTTCAATCCTTCACATATCACCTTACAAGACAAATCATACACATCTTCAAAAGGTACGCCAGGTTTCAGAGCATTGACTGCCGCTGTGTGAGAAGCGACCTGAATATCATAAACATCCTTCTGACACTTAGTAAAATGCTTTCCTGCACAAATAGTAGACGACATATCGCCCGCATATCCCATTGCAGTCTCTGCACCAGCATCGAGCAAAAGCATATCACCATCCTTTACCTCATGTCCGTGATAATGGTTATGCAATGTCTGTCCGCATACTGTAGCAATAGTAGGGAAAGACAGCTCACAAGCATTTGATTTTGCAACAGCCTGTACGATAGCGGCAATTTCATATTCCTTCATACCTACACGGAGAGCCTTATATGCAGCAATATGCATATCGGCTGTAACATCACAGGCACGCTCTATTTCACAGATTTCCTCGGCTGACTTATAATTACGCATGTTAACAACAGCCTTAATAAAATCCTCCGACGGATGAAGTTCATGTATCCTGCAGCCCAATGCAGCAGAAAGCTTAATTTCATGCTCAGGCCTGTATGCAGGAAGATAACGCACCTTCTGCGACTTTTTCAATGCACCTTCTATATAAGATGCAAAAAACGACAAAGGACGTGTCTCCGAAATACCAATCATCGAAGCCTTTTCCCTAAGACTCGGCTGTGTACCCATCCACACAATATCGTCAATGGTAAGTTCATCACCAAAGATAATCTCCCTGTCCTCATCTATGTCGATTACAGCACACAAGCCGGCAAACGACAATCCGAAAAAATAAAGAAAAGTTGAGTCCTGTCTGAAATGATAAGTATTATCTCTATAATTCATACCACACTCATCATTACCCAGGAAAACGAGTAATCCAGTACCAAAGGATTTCTTAAGTGTACTGCGACGCTGAATGTATGTCTCTCTAGTAAACATAAAAAAATTTAATTTAGATCTTAGTATATATCATGTTTTTCATTTTCAGTTTTCACAAAAGAAAATCTATCTTTCAATAATTCTGTTACAAAGATAAGTCTGTTGAAACAATTATATTACTTATATCACTCAAAAATAGGTTTTGTTCCTTTAAACTTAACTTTATAAGGCCATTGAGCATCTTTCTCACCCGATCCTGGTGACGGATTCATCCAGTGTTCTGCCGGTGCTCCCATTACAACAAGCCATAAATAAGAAATCTTCTTATTCTTAGGTATACTGAATTTAACCTTGACTTTATCATCAGAACAAATATCACCATAGAAGCTTTTGCCATCCTCACCAACGGCAACAAATCCATATCTCCATCCGGCTTTATCTGGATGGACAGAATAATATCCATCGGCCTTTCCCTTAAGTCCCTCAAACATCAACTCTACCTCTTCTCCCGGAGCTACAATCTGTAGAGGTATTGCATTGAAGCCATAGTTTTCGGGACATTTTTCCGCAGGAATCTGATACCATCCGTTGTCAAGGAGATCCAACTTACAACTATATTTATTTGCGAACTTACGAGTATTCTTCCAAACTCTGTCGAAATCCCAGTTAATAAGATGGCGTGAAGCATCAAACATTTCGTCACAGAACTCTTTCTGAGTAAGATTAGTAACACGTTTATATGTCATGACAGGATCTTCTCCCCTCTTTCCCTGTCTGAACAGTTCTCCGATTATAGTACGTCCATGTTTAAGCCCCCAGTACTCGAGGATATAAGGAGAGCGATAAATATTTTCAAGATGCAGATAAGCCTTATGAGTATTCTCCATAAAAGCATCCAGATGATATTGCTCATCACTCTGCCAGTCGGGATTTACCTGCCAAAGCATCCACTGAGAAGTCATTTCAAAGAATCCGCATCCACCCCAAGCCTCGCCTGCTCCATCGCATGTAATCTGCGACTGGAAACTATGTCCCAACTCATGAGCCACACAATTAAGTCTTTCATCCTGCAAACGGTTTGGAGCAGCCCAAAGAGCACCAATCTGTCCGTCATAATCGCCACCGTATGCTGTACCTTCAAGAGAATAATTAAGCATAACCATCATTCTATACTTATCACTTTTAGATCCAGGTTTGGTAAACTGGAGAGTATCTCTATAGAATGTATAAAACTGTTCCAGTTTATCTGCAAGACGATTAATGTCTACCTTCATATCCTTTCCTTCAAGTTGAGGAGGATTTATGACATCCTTACCGAATCCCTTTTCCCAGAAAATAGCAGTATTGTCTGTACACATCAGTCTGTGATAGCTCCATTGGGAATCAGGGTCATCAAGATTCATTTTCTGAAGATCCTTGGGAATATATATTTCCTTACCTTTAATATTGGAACACAGGTCTTTGGGGCATACTGACTGACTAAAGGCGGCAGTTGACACTGCCGCCCCCATTAAATATAAAAGAGCAAATTTCTTCATATATATTTTTATTTCATTTCTATTCTATGGTAATATTAAACACAATAGTAGCAACATACTGCTTACTGTCTTTAGTATAAACAAAAGCTTCTTTTACCTTATATTTATCACCTGCATTACATTTACCAGGGTACTGGCCAATAGTAAAACTAAATGAAGAATTGTCATACTCAACATACAATTTACTGTCATTATCCTGTCCCCATGCAATAGTATTACCACTTCCGTCAAACCAGAAACCATAACCATTAGCTGTTGTATTATAATCAAGACTTCCATCAGTCTTAACAGCAGCAAAAGCCACATATCCTTCAGCCGGTTCCTCTTTCTCTGCAAGCATCTTTCCAGATATAGCCGATGGTTGTAAAACAAATGCTTTAGCAATATCTTCCAATCCATTTTCTGTATCAAGAACTATACTTGTACCATCATAGCTGTCTGGACTTGCCGGGAATGCAACATCAAACGAAACAGTAACATCTTGTGGTTTTGAATCAGGATCAAGAACCACATTGCCTTTCAAATCAGTTCCTGAGAATTTAACCTTATATGGACACTGTTCGTCAAGCAATTCCTTTTCATCCCATGGAATACTGTTATATTCCTTTGGAGCTCCAAGAACTATGAAGTATAAAGATGAAGTATTTGCAGGAACTACAAACTTAGCTTCTTTTGATGTTTCTGAATTCATATCACCATAAACACGAGTTCCATCATTCTTCAAAGCCACAAATCCATATCTCCAACCCACATTATCAGGATTAACATTATTATACTTACTGACAGAACCTTTTATTGCCTCTGATTCCATATAATTACCGGGGTCACCATCAGCGAGAGAAGATCCAGGAGCCAGTCCCTCAAAATAAGCTGAAATTTCTGTACCACCATCAGGAACATTAAGACTTATGACATTAAATCCAGTTGAACCGGGACAATTAGCATATGAAACCTGATAATAACCTTCATCAACAGAATATAATGTTGTATTATAAACTCCCTGATATCTATCTGCATACTGTTTGAAAACAGGTAAATCAAATGTTGCCATTCTGGCTGCATAGTCATATAATTCTGTTTTCATCTGTTCCCAATTATTTGCACAATACAATCGGGTGTATGTCATAATAGGATCTTCCGGATATTCTGATTCCTGCCAAATTCTTGCGACAGTCTCAATACCATGCTTTTCTGTCCAGTAATATTGCAACCAGTAGCTTGCATAACGCATCCATTCATGGCAAAAATGTCTATGATTATGTTTTGTCCACTCACCAAAATAATATGAAGTAAATGCTTCTTCCGGATAGTCCTGGAATGATTGCCACTGGGCACACTGTTCCCAAAAGCCATTTCCACCATTACTTCCCTCATAGCCATATCTGAAACCTGTGTGAAAGTCATTTTCCATTCCCTGGTACAACTTATCACAATAAACCTGATACTGGAAACTGTGTCCTATTTCATGAGCGATGGTAGAACCAACCGGCTTACAGGTGCTTGGATTAACCCATAATGCGCCAATTGTATCATCATATCCAGAACCAGTAGCCAGCCATTCAGTCTGATAAATCAAATAAATCTGCATCTTATATTTATCAAGATACGACTTGCCCTGTCCAAGTTCAGCAAACTTCAAAACCTCGACATTAGTTTTAAAAAACTGTTCTGCTTTCTTCAACAAATCATCAATATCAACGCGCATTGACGCATCCAAAGTCTCAGAATTTGGATCATCACCAAATTGAGGTTCCCAAAATACAAAGAAATGTTCACTCTGAGCCGATCTGAACCACGACCATTTAGAATCACTTCTAAACATATCTATATCTGAAAACTCTTTAGGCTTATAATACATTTCGAGGTCTTCAACATCAGACTCATCCATAATCTGAACATTAGAGCCAGCCTGGGTAACAGTGATTTCCTTTGTTGTATTGCCACATACTATCAATATGGTTGCTGTTCTGTCTGTACCATTATTCTCAGTAAGTATAATATTAAGTTTTATTATTCCCCCTACACCTTTATTTTCAGCCAAAGAAATCCAGTCATTAGATTCGCTATCCTTTATCGAAGCACTCCATGATGTAGTTGCTGTAAATTTTACAGTAGCAGATGTATCTTCTGGAAGTAAAGATATATTCATCTGATCTTCAGCAATAATCAAAGTTTCCTGTTCTATAGTATTCTCATCGGAACACGAAGGCAGAAAAACTGGCGCTGAAGTAATAGTAAATAATGCGAAAGCATTTCTTAAAATAAAACCTGTATATTTCATAGAATCATTGATTAAAAAAAGATAAGGATGCCTTTGCCAGGCATCCTTATACTATGTAAAATAATTTATTACTTATTCTGCTGCAGCAGTAATATTATATGTTACATTTAAAGTAACCTGACCACCGTTACAAGTAAATATAATTTTTGCAGTAACAGTTGTTCCGTTAGGGCTACAATTATCAGGATGATTACCACACTTCAATGAAAGTGTAGTTTCATTAGTAGATAATTCTGCAAACACAATACCATCTGCATATTTAGCAGAAGCACCTTCCGCATCAATCCAATATCCCGGAGCTGTTGCAGTATATTCCGGATCTTCAGAAGAAACTTTCTGAATATACATCTTCAAATCACCGCTTACTCTTGCCTGATGAATCTGATAAGTAGTCATCTTAAATGCATCACGAAGAATATCCTTAACATCTATTTCCTCAGCTGTGAAAGCATTATCGTATGCCTTTTCTACTGTTATATCTTTCTCTACAGAAGTAGGATCACCTGCTGGAGCTGTTTCAGGATCTTCGTAAGGTTTAACGTTAATATGAAGTTCAAGCATTTCAATCTTATTATTTGCCAAAATACCATATTTAACTGTCAAAGCATCGCCGGTAACAAGTTTATTAGGATACTGGCCTAAACCTATGCAGTTTTCAGCATATTCTGTTCCTTCTTCACCATAAGCTGTAAATACACGTGAATCATCACTATAAGAAGCGGCAAAACCATTTAAGTCGTACCAGAATCCATTTGTTGTAGTATATTCCTGAGCATAACTTCCGTCTTCCTTTACTCCAACGAACTTAACCTCATCCATAGAAGAAACACCAAGATCTGCCAAAGTCTTATCGAGATCGAATTCAACAGGAACTGAACTATAATCACTTGCAGGAGTAATATCTACATCAATAACCTGAGTGTTTACTACATCTGCAGTTACCTCCTGAAGACCTTTAGCATTTATTGTAATAACTACAGCCACTCTGTTGTCGAGATACTTTAATCCTTCAATAATCTTAATAGTCTGACCATCGACCAAAGTTCCTGGCATTTGACTTACAACAAACTGTCCTGTTTCATAGTCGAATTCAGCACAAACTCTTGCATTATCTCCCCACGCAGTAACATCACCATCAGCATTCCACCAATGTCCCCAGGTTGAATTTGAGTTTGATGCTGTTCCATTATCTGCATGAGTTGTACCTTCAATGGCAAATCCTTTTATATCAGGAGCGCCAGTTTCTCCGGCAATACCAGCTAAAACATCATCTGTAGATATACCAAACAATTCTGAAATTTTATCCATTTCTACCTGAACATTAGCTCCAGTATATGCAGTCTCACTAATTGTTATATCTACTGAATATTCAAGAATCAAATCGGCATTAATCTTATTTTTCTGGGCTTCAAGAATAGAATCTTGTCTTGCAATCTCATCTATTTCTTCTTGTGTCAATTGGTGTGGAACACTTACATTTTCATTATCTCCACAACTTGTAATTAATGGCATAAGAGCCATTCCCAACATACAACCGTAAAAATATATCTTTTTCATACAATTATTCATTTAGAATTCTTAATCTTTATAACCTTCATTCTGTTTGAATGAAACATTTGCCTTCATAGCACTGTAAGGAATAGGGAAATAATCCCAATGTGTTTCTGTTGTAGCATCTTTACAGAACCATGACTTTCCATTGAAGACATTTCTTCCGTCAGTCATCTTAAAACGAATCAAATCCTGACGACGATGATGCTCACCAACAAACTCCCAAGCCAAATCATCAAGTAATCCACCAAGAATAATATCGTCACCACCTTCGTATGTTGCTACAAATGAACTTGGATCCCAGTTTGCAAAGCCTTCACAAGTGTATTCACGATGTCCGTAATCATATACACTTCCACCTTTCAACTGCGCAACTGTACGTGTAGCAGCAGCCTCTGAGTCAAATGAACGGCGACGAACCTCAGTAATCAAATCGGCTGCATCCTGTTCTGTTTCACCATTATATCCACCCAAGCGCAACAAGCATTCTGCCTTGATGAACATAGCATCAGCCAGACGGTAGAAAGCCACATCATTACCATAAGTACCTTTATCTTCAGGAACAATTTCGCTCTTAACAAAACGATAACCTTCCTGCTGATATGCACCAGGGTTATCAATAGAGTGAACATTCAAAGAATAATTCAGGTATCCAGTTCCAGACCAGTCGTCTGATGCAAATTCTATAGGGTCACCAGCCTGAGGAGTATAAGTTCCATCAGAGTTTTTAACAGCCTTTTTCTGTATACCCCATGTCCATGTATATCCTAAACGCTTATCGTTCTCATCGTAAGATTCTATGAACTGAGGAACTGCACAACTACCATTCCAAGGAGCTCCGTCATATCCGTATGCTGCCGCTCCTGCTCCAACCAATGTCTTATTAACCAAATAATTGTGTGCCGCATTCTTGGAATCAAGAGGAATAGCGAAAATAACCTCTGGAGATCCTGAAATATCATCCTTGAAGTTATCAAGATAATTAGGAGCAAGAGAATATCCTCCATCGTTTATTACCTCATTTACTTCCTCCAATGCTTTAACGTAATAATCATTGTTGTCTGTACCGAAATAAGCATTATAATTCAAATATAATTTAGCAAGAGTCATACATGCGGCATAACGGTTAGGATAACCATGATATTTATCTGTACCCAATTCATCCTTAATAGCATTCAATTCATCTACACAAAACTGGAAAATAGTAGCAGCATCAGACTGTTGTGGCAAATATCCTTCTTCGAGATCCTGAGTTGTTTCAAGAGGAACATTTCTGAATGCATCGAGCAGGATATAATAATTCAAAGCTCTTAAGAAACGCATCTGTGCCTGTGGATTTCCGGTTTCGGGAAGTACATCCAAACATTTGTTTGCATAGCTGATACCAGAATATGCATAAGCCCACAATGGATCAATATGTCCCAAAGAAGAGGTCCACTCATGTTTATGCATCAAAGCATATAAGTCACCCCAACCAACACCTATACGTTTTGGAGTCATATATGTATCTGAACATTCTTCCATCAAGTCAAAATAACCATTCCATCCCCAGTAAAGATAACGAAGCTGTGCATAAGCCTCACCCATCATGGAGTTGACATCACGTTCATCAGTAACATCAACTGTCTCATCTGTCAACTGATCATAAATATGCTCAGTAAGATCTGTACATGAACTGAAAGCAACTGCCGAACATGCAGTCAGACCCATAAATATATTTTTAAGTGTTTTCATAAAGAATAATCTAATTAAAAGTTAATATTTACACCAAATGTAAACGAACGAGTTGTTGGATATTTATCACGGTTATCAACACCAGGAGTCAGGAATGCATTCGAGACTTCCGGGTCTAGACCTGAATATCCAGTAATACAGAACAAGTTCTGGCCACTTAAATAAAAACGCAAGTTATTGACATACTTCTTCATAGAAGCAGTTAACGGGAATGTATATCCTATGGTTGCACTTGAAAGTTTTACGAAATCACCATTTTCAAGATGATCACTCCAGAATCCCTGCATCATTGAATTAGACAATTGCACCTGTTTCTGTTTACCTGTTTCAGGATCTATTACAGGCACACCACTTTCATCTACAGCACCATAATAATTTGCAGCCGATTTAAGTCTATTGTATGCAATTGAATTATTTTCATAGAAACAACGTTGTGCATTCAAAATCTTATAGCCAAACTGTCCGGTAAACTGCAAATTCAAGTCAAAGTTTTTATATTTGAAAGTATGATTCCAACCTGCATATACCTGAGGCAAACCATTACCTAATCGCTGACGGTTTTCTAAAGTATTATATTTAGTATCAAATTCTTTAACTGTCCATCCACCGTTACCGTCAGAAACTTCTACCAAAACAACACCATTCTTACTTACACCAACGGACTTAAGTCCCCAGAAATCTCCTAAGCGAGAACCTACCTCCATGCAGTGAGTTGGCACACTGATAGGGTCACTCAATCCTCCCCATAATTCCTGGAAGTTATCTGTCTCATACAGATCATTTGACAAGCTTAAAAGTTTGTTGCTGTTATGAGAAAGAGTCAATGTAGTGTTCCATTCGAAATCTTTTGTCTGTACAGGTGTTGCATTAATCATAACTTCAATACCCTGATTACGCATCTGACCTACATTAGCCTTAGTATATCCATACATATTTGGTGGAACAGGTACAGCATAGTCATACAGCAAGTCGACTGTCTTCTTAGAATAAACATCAACAGTACCACTTAATCTGTTGTTAAGTACAGCCCAGTCTAAACCGATATTTATTTCCTTTGTCTTTTCCCATCTCAAGTTTGGATTAGGATTCTGCGAAACCTTCAAAGAAGGAGTCCATTCACCATCCTGACTGAAGTGTTTTCCATATGGGTCGTATGTATACATGTTTAGGGAAAGGTAAGATGATCCTGGAATAACACCAGTAACACCATAACCAGCACGAAGTTTCAAATTGCTTAACCATTTGATACCTTTCATAAACTCTTCGTTACTGATTGTCCAACCTAAAGATGCAGAAGGGAAAGTACCCCACTTATTATTTACCCCAGTTCGGGATAAAATAGCGATTAGTTGCATGTGAAGACAGATACGCGAGTTCTCTTCCCATGCCATCAGACATGGGCTGTATATAAAGAATCGAAAGTGATTATTCTGTCCTTAGAACAATGTAAGTTGCTTCG
>JAXEBI010000071.1:0-19220 GCA_034094155.1 Phocaeicola sp. | reverse complement strand
ATATTTTCATTCCTATTCTTACTCCTTAACGATTCATTCTTGACAGTATTTCAATGATCTCTTTAATATAATTTTGAATCGGCTAACACCGATTCTATTGTTTAATTTTAATTTATCGGTAAAAATTTACCGAAGTATTGTATCAATACACCAAATATTTATAATAAAAGGCAGGCAATACTTATCCTAATCCTGATAATATACCCTTTTTACACGTGTAGAAACAGCTGTAAGTATTTCATAAGGTATTGTATCGAGCCACTCTGCAATTGTAGTTACAGGAAGATCATCTCCGAATATTATAACCTTATCTCCTTCCTTACAGTCTATTCCTGTTACATCAATCATACACACATCCATACATATATTACCAACATACGGTGCCTTCTTTCCATTAACGAGACAGTATCCTTTACCATTTCCCAAGTGTCGGTTTAGTCCGTCGGCATAGCCTATTGGTATGGCAGCTATTCGGGAATCTTTGTCAAGTATACCCTTTCTGCTGTATCCAACTGTTTCATCAGCCTTCACATCATGTATCTGAAGTATGGTTGTCTTTAGGGTAGTAACATTGTTTAATGTTTTATTGGTATAAGGATCGATACCATAAAGTCCGATGCCAAGACGTACCATATCAAACTGTGCTCCCGGATACCTTTCTATTCCGGCAGTATTGCATATATGACGAAGAATCTTGTGTGGAAAAGCAGACTGTAATTGGGCAGAAGCTTCATCAAAAGTATCAATCTGACGACGGGTAAAAGAATCGAATCTGCTTGAATCACTACCAACCAGATGAGAAAATACTGAACGTGGAATAACAGCCGACTGACGGTTAAGACGCTCTATAAGCTTAGGTATCTCATGAGGCTCAAATCCAAGACGATTCATACCTGTATTTATCTTTATATGTATAGGAAAATTGCTTACTCCCTCACGTTCGGCCGATTTAATGAGTTCTTCAAGAATATGAAAACTGTAAATTTCAGGTTCCAAACGATAATCGAACATAGTTCTGAAAGCAGTCAGTTCGGGATTCATAATAATTATAGGACATACCACGCCAGCCTTACGCAGATCGGCACCCTCATCGGCTACGGCCACAGCCAGATAATCTACACGATGCTCTTCAAGAGTTTTGGCTACTTCGAAAGATCCTGCTCCATAAGCAGATGCCTTAACCATACAAACCATCTTTGTATCCGACTTAAGTTTGTTTCTGTAATAGTTGAGATTGGCTGTAAGTGCTCCTAAATTTATCTCAAGAATAGTCTCATGTACTTTCAGTTCAAGATAATCTGTTATTTCATCAAAATGGAAAACACGTGCTCCCTTAATAAGGACTACCTCATTTCTCAGAGTATCAATAATACCTGATTCCAATAATTCACTTGTCTTTTCAAAGAAATGTTTGTTTTCTATCTGAAAGCGTGAAGCAGAAGCAGATATATCTGGACCGACACCTATAATTTTGTCGACGCCTCTGCTTTCTATCAATTCGGCTACCTGACGATATAGAAGTTTGCTTGTCTGGCCACTTTCAAGAATATCCGACAATATCAGGGTACGCTTACGTCCCTTATCTTCTGTTCGGCGTGACATAAAATCCAGCGCAATGTCGAGCGAAGCAAAATCGGAGTTGTAGCTGTCGTTTATAAGTATACATCCATTCTTGCCTTCTTTTACTTCCATACGCATTGCCACAGGTTCAAGAGACAACATTCTTTCGGATATATCCTCAGGAGAGATCATGAGATATAGTCCCACAGCAAGGGTATTTATAGAGTTTTCTATAGAAGCATCATCTATAAACGGAATACGATACTCTTTCTGGAAACCTATATAGCGGTATTTTATGGTAGTTCCTTTATCATCTTTTTTAATACTTTCTATAAAGAGAGGGCGCTCCATATCCTTAGTAGACCAAGCTATTTCACGTGCACCGAACAAAGATTTCGCTACACAGTCGGCTATCAGCTTATTGTCGCCATTATATATCACTACATCACAACCCTTGAACAATTGAAGCTTTTCCATACATTTATCCTGCATGGAAGTAAAGTTCTCCTGATGCGCGCCACCAATATTAGTTATGACACCTATGGTAGGACGAATAATAGGTTCCAGTTCTTCCATCTCACCCATCTCTGAAATGCCGGCTTCGAATACACCTATTTCTGTATTGTCATTCATCAGCCAGACAGAAAGTGGAACACCTATCTGAGAGTTGTAACTGCGGGGCGAACGTGTCACAACTTTATCAGGACTTATAATATGATATATCCATTCCTTAACGACTGTTTTTCCGTTACTTCCCGTAATACCAATAACAGGAATATCAAACAAGTCTCTATGACGGGCAGCCAGTTTCTGCAAAGACTTCAAAGGCTTGGCTACTTTCAGGAAATTAGAACCTTTATAATCTGATATATTATCGGGTAAATCGCTCACAACGAAATTGCGCACACCTCTTTCATAAAGTTCGCCAATATATTTGTGACCATCATTCCTCTTAGTTTTCAAAGCAAAAAACAATGTTTCCTCAGGGAAACACAAAGAACGGCTGTCTGTAAGCAGCCAGTCTATACGTGCCTGAACATTACCTACGCGCTCGGCACCAATTATGTTTGTTATTTCTTCAATAGTGTTTGACATAACTTTATTTCGTTTTCGACGTCTAAGTACGTGAATTTTTCCTTTAGTTCTTCTATTTTTAACAGTATTTGACTTATAAACCTGCCATAAGCCTCCGATTTTGGATTAAAAGGCTTATGAGACAAGCCACGACGCACTTCTTCCCATTGCTTCATAATATTCAATGTTTCTTTACCAAAAAACGAAGAGATAAAGGCATTCCAAATATATTCAACAGCAAGAGAAGAAGGATGAAGCATGTCATCTGCATAGAATCTGTAGTCGCGCAGTTCGTCCATCATAATCTCGTAAGAAGGAAAATAGTAGCAGGAATCGCATACAGAGCAAATTCTGTCGACAGCAAGTAAAAGGACTGATTTACTCAACTGGTTTCCATGCATACCGTCCTTGGCGTGCCTGATAGGACTTACAGTAAACAATATACGTAACTTTGGATTCAACTGACGTAAACCGTCTATAAGAGATTTATATGCACTAACAATTTCCTCCACATCCAAAAGATGGCGAGAAAAATATTTTTCGGGCAGTTTGTGGCAATTCCCTACCACTTTTCCATAAAATCGTGAATCAGATAAAGATTTGCCAGTAATTGTTTTGTCTGATATATCACGTAAGGTACCGCAAGCAGCATTACCGGAAACTTCAGATGTATTATTCCGTGTAGATGTATTATTCCATGTATAAACCCTTGCCGTACCAAAAGTAAGTATCAGCCAGTCGGCAGCTCTCAGCTCGCAACTGGATTTCATCATTCTGGTATTGATATTATTCAAGCATTCATCAATATCATAAGAAGAAAAAGAACTATGATGCATCAAACTGAACCAGATATTATTATAGCACATCAAATCATCCAGGGTATATACCTTATTATCGACCAACTGGCTTAATGCTGTATGAATAGACATCGGGTTATACAGTACACCGAAAGGATTTCTGTCACAATGAAACTTATTCTCCTCCAATTTATTTCCTATGTTATCTGCAAAACATGAACCTATAAGCATAATACGCTCCGAATGTTTGATTTCACAACATTTTGACGGCAATTCAACTTTTGTTATCAACTCCATAGTTTATCCTCTTTTATTAAATTTTGGTACAAATGTAACCACAATACATATATTTATAGTACTTTTGTAGAATAAATGTTTAATGAATGTAGAATGGAAAAGCAAACAACATACAAGCTGTTGGATAAAATAGACAGTCCAGACGATCTTCGCAAGCTACCATTAGAGGACTTGCCTACAGTATGTGCCGAACTTCGCGACATGATTATAGATGAACTTTCGCGTAATCCGGGACATTTCGGTTCAAGTCTGGGTGTTATAGAACTTACCGTAGCCTTACATTACGCATTCAATACTCCTTACGACCGTATTGTATGGGATGTAGGTCATCAGGCATACGGACATAAGATTCTGACAGGAAGACGTGACAAATTCTGCACCAACAGAAAACTCAACGGATTGGCTCCATTCCCTACTCCTTCTGAAAGCGAATATGATACATTTACATGCGGGCATGCCTCAAATTCCATATCGGCAGCCTTAGGCATGGCTGTAGCGGCAAATCTCAAAAAAGAAGAAAACAGACATATCGTTGCCGTTATAGGAGACGGATCTATGAGTGGAGGTCTGGCTTTCGAAGGATTGAACAATGCAGCTTCAATGCCCAACAATCTGCTAATTATTCTCAATGACAATAATATGGCCATCGACCGTAGTGTTGGTGGCATGAAACAGTATTTACTTAATCTGCATACGTCCGAAGGATATAACAGATTAAGGAATGCCATGTCAAAACAATTCGCCAAATGGGGTATACTCAACGATGAAAGACGTAATTCTATAATAAGATTCAACAATAGTCTTAAATCCCTTCTGATGCAACAGCAAAATGTTTTTGAAGGGATGAATATCAGATACTTCGGTCCTGTTGACGGCCATGATACCATTTCACTCATAAAGGTCATCAACGAGATAAAGGACATGAAAGGTCCAAAACTCCTGCATATACATACCGTTAAAGGCAAAGGATATAGACCTGCAGAAGAGTGTGCAACCTTATGGCATGCTCCGGGAAAATTCGACAAGGAAACAGGAGAAAGAATTAAATTACCGACAGACGGATTACCTCCTTTATTTCAAGAAGTATTCGGAAACACTTTACTCGAACTGGCACGGAAAAACGAAAAAATAGTAGGCGTTACACCTGCAATGCCTTCAGGATGCTCTATGAATATAATGATGAAAGAACTTCCGGAAAGGGTGTTTGATGTTGGTATTGCCGAAGGTCATGCCGTTACATTTTCTGCCGGTATGGCAAAAGACGGACTTATGCCTTTCTGCAATATATATTCTTCTTTCATGCAGAGAGGCTACGACAATGTTATTCATGATGTAGCAATACAAAAACTGAATGTAGTTTTGTGTCTCGACAGGGCTGGATTAGTGGGAGAAGATGGTGCCACACATCATGGAGTTTTCGACATAGCCTATATGCGAACCATACCAAATCTTACCATTGCAGCTCCTATGGACGAACATGAACTAAGAAAGCTGATGTATACAGCACAGCTGGACAACATGGGATCTTTTGTAATAAGATACCCACGCGGAAGAGGTATTCTTACCGACTGGAAATGCGAAATGGAAGCCGTAGAAGTAGGAAAAGGCAGAATAATAAAAGAAGGTAAAGATCTCGCAGTGGTTACTGTAGGACCAGTGGGTTATAAAGCCCGACAAGCTATCCTACGAGCAGAAACCGACAAGAATATCAGTATAGCACAATATGATTTAAGATTCATCAAGCCACTTGATTCCGAAATGCTTCACAATATAGGCAGTAAATTCGACAAACTGATAACTATAGAAGACGGAGCATTAGCCGGTGGTGCAGGAAGTGCAATATTAGAATTCATGTCGGACCACAGTTACAATATAAAAATAAAACGAATAGGAATAGAAGACAGATTCATACAACATGGTGCCGTAAACGAACTTTACAAGCTATGTGGTCTGGACGAGGAAAGTATATACCAAAGTATAATTTCATTCAGTTAATGTACTATCTGTTTTCTGCCAAACATTCCCAATATTCTATTTATTAAAACATTATATTATAAAGTGAAAATAATCATTGCCGGTGCAGGTGCGGTAGGTACACACCTCGCCAAACTTTTAGCAGGAGAAGACCAGGATATTATTCTTATAGACGAGGATCAGGAAAAATTAGGAAAAATGAGCAGTAATCTTGACATGATGACTGTCAACTACTCTCCTACTTCAATAAATGGTCTTAAAGAGGCTGGTGTAGCCAATGCTGATCTGTTTATAGCTGTTACTCCAGATGAAAGCAGAAACATGACAGCATGCATGTTGGCCAAAAGCCTCGGAACAAAGAAAACAGTTGCACGTATCGACAACTATGAATATCTTCTGCCCAAGCATAAAGAATTCTTCAGCGGATTAGGTGTTAACTCTCTTATCTATCCTGAGATGTTGGCAGCAAAGGAAATTGTTGATGCAGTAAAAATGAGCTGGATAAAACAATGGTGGGAATTTGCCGGTGGAGCTCTTATTATGATTGGTGTAAAGATGAGAGAAAAAGCAGAAATTCTCAATGTACCTTTTTACGAGCTCGGCGGACAAAGCATACCGTTTCACATTGTAGCTATAAAAAGAGGAAACGAAACAATTATCCCGAGAGGTGACGATTATGTGAAGCTCAATGATATCGTATACTTTACAACAACAAAAAAATACATTCCATACATCAGAAAAATTACAGGCCGAGAAAATGAAGCAGATGTAAGGAGTGTAATGATTATGGGAGGAGGACGTATAGCTGTGAGAACAGCACAATACCTTCCGGAGTATATGAATATCAAAATCATTGAATTGGATGAAGCAAGAAGCAACCGGCTAACCGAACTGGTAGACGACAAAGTAATAGTTATAAACGGTGACGGCAGGGATATGGAGCTACTTATAGAAGAAGGAATTAAAAACACAGAAGCATTTGTTGCTCTTACAGGAAACGCCGAAACAAATATCTTAGCTTGTCTGGCTGCCAAGCGTATGGGAGTAAGTAAAACTGTAGCGGAAGTCGAAAATGTAGACTACATAGGCATGGCCGAAAGTCTGGATATAGGAACAGTAATCAACAAGAAGTATATTGCCGCAAGCCACATATACCAGATGATGCTTAATGCCGATGTATCGAATGTAAAATGTCTTACATTTGCCAATGCCGACGTTGCAGAATTCATTGTAAAAGAAGGTTCAAAAATCACAAAAGCACAAATTAAGGATATGGGACTCCCTAAGGGTGCTACCATCGGTGGACTGATAAGAAATGGCGAAGGTATTCTGGTTACCGGTAATACAACAATACAAAAAGACGACCATGTAGTAGTATTCTGCATGGGAGCAATGATAAAAAAACTCGAAAAATTCTTCGGTTAATTGTATTTTTAACACTGCAAAGTTACTTATCATGGAAATAAGTTCTAACTTTGCAGTGTTTTTTTTCAGGTATTTTATTAGGGATATTATTTTTTAAGGTATTATGTATTGGTTAAAAGTCGTTCTGATATTTATATTCACTCTTTGTGTATCTCAAGGTACATCAGGAAATATAGTATCCGAAAATGAAGACCAGCACATCATCTGCACCTCTTTTCTGAATGAAAACGAAAATACATTCGAAGAAATAGACTTTGCCAATATAACTATAAATCACCTGCTTAAAAGCATACATACAGATATCCCTGCAATATTTTGCATAGCAAATACATACAGCAAAGACAATCAAGACAATAAGACACTTCTGCCTGTAATAACTGTACAACATAGAGGAGTTAAATCTATACAGTATATTACAGGCAGAAATCATTATTTGAACTCACATTCTAAAATAATACATTCCAAGAGTTATTACATATATACACTCGAGAAAATCCTGATTTAGACTTAACACTCTATCTTACATATCCCTTTTATATATAGGCACAAGCGTGGTGTCTGTATGATTTCTTGTATTTTATAAAATCATAAATCATAAAGTATTATGTATTTCATTTTTTTAATCGTAGTGATTCTGACTGCGGTTGCCCTGGTTGTAGCAGCAATGACTATAGCCAAACTTATTGCACCGCGGTCATTCAACCCACAGAAAGGTGAACCTTACGAATGTGGTATCCCTACCCGTGGAGAATCATGGGTACAGTTCCGTGCAGGATATTATCTGTTTGCAATCCTGTTCCTTATGTTTGATATCGAAACTGTATTCTTGTTTCCCTGGGCAGTAGTAGTTGCCGAAGTAGGTGTTTACGCACTCGTAAGTGTCGGAGTTTTCCTGTTAATTTTGGTTTTAGGCCTTGCTTACGCTTGGCGGAAAGGAGCGCTTGAATGGAAATAAAGAAAAGAACTTCCATAAGAAATATGGAATATGAAGAGTTCAAGAACAATGATTACCTCGAAAAGATGGTAAAGGAACTCAATATGAACGGAGCCGGAGTTATATTAGGAACAGTAGACGAACTTATCAACTGGGGAAGAAGCAATTCGTTATGGTCTCTAACATTCGGTACAAGTTGTTGTGCTATTGAATTCATGGCCCTTGGTGCTGCCAGATACGACATGGCAAGATTCGGTTTCGAAGTAACCCGTAACTCCCCTCGTCAGGCTGATATGATTATGGTCTTAGGAACCATTACATATAAAATGGCTCCTGTATTAAAGCGTCTTTACGACCAGATGGCAGAACCTAAGTATGTAGTGGCAGTAGGAGGTTGTACCATCAGTGGTGGTCCGTTCATAAAATCATATCATGTAGTAAACGGAATCGACAAGATTATCCCTGTAGATGTATTTATTCCAGGTTGTCCTCCACGTCCTGAGGCTTTTTATTACGGAATGATGCAGTTGCAGAGAAAAATCAAAGTTGAAAAATTCCTCGGCGGTGTAAACCGTAAGGAAAAAGAAATTAAAAGTGAAGATTAATTTTTGATTATCGCTGGTTATGAATAATGCAGATAATATAACAGTTGCAAACAATGCAGAGAATAAGGCTGCAGAGAACACCGGTGCCGACAATATAATTGTAATTGCGGCAGAAGAATTCCTGCAAAAAGCCGAAGAACTCAGAAACTCATCTTCCCCTATGGATTATCTGAGAGATATAGTAGGCATGGACTGGGGAGAAGAAGGGTTGGGTGCCCTTTACTATTTGGAATGTACAAAAACAGGCGAGAGAGTTGTTCTCAAGACTTCAACTAAAGACAGAGAGAATCCATTTCTTCCATCAGTATGCAAATTATGGAAGACAGCCCTTATTAAAGAACGCGAAGTATATGATTTCTTCGGAATCAAGTTTCTTGGCAATCCCGACATGCGAAGAATATTCCTCCGTGAAGACTGGAAAGGATATCCTTTAAGAAAGGATTACGACATGAACTCCAACCCTCTTAATATGGAGAATGAAGAGAATGCCGATACTACAGAAGAATACTTCATGAATCCCGACGGAAGCATAGAAGGAAAGACCAACGTAGTATTCGGTAAAGAAGAGTTTGTGGTAAACATAGGTCCTCAGCATCCGTCAACTCACGGTGTGCTCCGTATGCGAACTTCAATTGAGGGAGAAAACATTTGCAAGGTAGACCCTATATTAGGATATATCCACCGTGGTATTGAAAAGATGAACGAAAGTCTTACCTATCCTCAGACTTTGGCACTGACCGACCGTCTTGACTACCTCAGCGCCCACCAGAACCGTCATGCTTTATGTATGTGTATAGAAAAAGCTGCTGGTATAGAGATATCCGAAAGAGCACAATATATACGTACCATAATGGATGAGTTGCAGAGAATAGACTCACACCTGCTGTTCTACTCATGCCTTGTAATGGATATGGGTGGTCTTACTCCTTTCTTCTACGGATTCAGGGAAAGAGAAATGATTCTTGATATATTCGAAGAAACTACAGGAGGACGTCTTATACAGAACTATAATATGATAGGTGGAGTACAGGCTGATATACATCCCGACTTCTGCCGCAAAGTCAAGGAATTCATAGCACATCTCAGAAGTGTAATCAAAGACTACCACGACATATTCACTGGAAATGTCATTGCAAGAGAACGACTGAAAGGTGTTGGCGTACTATCTCGTGAGGATGCTATTTCACTTGGAGCTACAGGTGGTACAGGACGCGCGTCAGGATGGGCCAATGATGTAAGAAAACATCATCCATACGCAATGTACTCTAAGGTGGACTTTAAGGAAATAGTATACACAGAAGGCGATTCATTTGCAAGATACATGGTGAGAATGGATGAAATAATGGAATCATGCCATATCATCGAACAGCTTATAGACAATATCCCTGAAGGCGAATATAAGGTAAAGACAAAACCTATCATAAAACTTCCGGAAGGCAATTTCTCGGCATCAGTAGAAAGCAGCCGCGGTGAGTTTGGTGTAATGCTTGAAAGCCACGGCGACAAATATCCATACAGACTGCACTACAGATCTACAGGCCTGCCATTGGTCGACACTATGGATACTGTATGTAAAGGACAGAAAATAGCCGACCTTATTGCCATTGGCGGAACACTCGACTTCGTTATCCCGGATATAGACAGATAATTATCGGTTATAACAAATATTAACCGACTGTGTCTGATATTCTATAATGTATAATGAATATATCAATATATGAATATATTCAAGGAGAAATAAAAACTATAGACTCACGAATTAATTCATAACAACAATATGAACGATTATTATAATTTAGAGCCCCTGCTCATGGCCATACACAAGGCCCTGTGCAGTATAATACCAGAATGGTTAGCTCTTACCATAGAAGGTATAGCAGTTGGGGTATTTATCCTCGTAATGTATGCTGTGCTTGCTATTATTCTCATATATATGGAACGTAAGGTCTGCGCCGCATTCCAGTGCCGTATCGGTCCTAACCGTGTAGGCGGTAAAGGCGGTCTGCTACAGGTTCCGGCCGATGTTATAAAGATTCTTACAAAGGAAATTATCGACCTGAAAGATTCCGACAAGTTTCTTTATGCCTTAGCTCCATTTCTTGTAATCTTGGCATCTATCCTTACATTCTCATGTCTTCCATGGAATAAGGGAGGTGAGATTCTTCACATGGATATAGGTATATTCTTCGTTCTGGCAGCCTCATCAATAGGTGTATTGGGTATTCTGCTTGCCGGATGGAGCAGTAACAACAAGTATACTCTCATTGGTGCCGTTCGTAGTGGTGCCATGATAATCAGCTATGAGTTGTCTATTGGTATCAGTGTACTCACAATGGTAATCCTCAGTGGAGCAATGGATATTCAGGCAATAGTAAGCAATCAGGCCGACGGATGGAACATCTTCAAAGGACACCTTCCTGCCATAATGGCTTTCATAATATACCTGATAGCAGGTAATGCAGAAGCCAACCGTGCTCCGTTCGACTTGGCCGAAGCCGAGCAGGAACTTACAGCCGGATATCATACAGAATACTCAGGTATGCATTTCGGATTCTTCTACCTGGCAGAGTATCTTAACCTGTTCATCACTTCCGGTATAGCTGTTACTCTGTTCCTTGGTGGATGGATGCCACTGCACATAAGCGGTCTCGATGCATTTAATTCTGTAATGGACTACATACCTGGAGTAATATGGTTTGTGGGAAAAACATTCTTTGTGGTATTCCTTCTCATGTGGATAAGATGGACATTTCCACGACTTAGAATCGACCAGGTACTTATTCTTGAATGGAAATATCTGATGCCACTATCACTTGTTGTACTGCTGCTTATGACAGTATGCAAAGTTTTTGGTCTGGTATTCTGATTAAAGTTCCTGAACTATAACAACTAAATTCATTTTTAACAAAAAGGAAATTATGGGAAGTTTTAAAGAATATATTCAAGGATATGCCTTCGGAGTAAAAAGTCTTTTGGTAGGTATGCGTACTTCAATGAAGGTATTCAGTCAGAAAAAAATAACAGAACAATATCCGGAGAACAGACACACTACCCTTCATATTCCGGAAAGGCACAGAGCCATGCTTGTGATGCCTCATGATGAAGAAGGAAACAACAAGTGTGTGGCCTGCGGACTTTGCCAGATGGCATGTCCCAATGGAACAATTCGTCTGACAACCGAGACAAGAGAAACAGAAGACGGAAAAAAGAAAAAATTCCTTGTAAAATACGAATACAACTTAGGGTCCTGCATGTTCTGTCAATTGTGTGTCAATGCCTGTCCGCATGATGCCATTCAGTTCAGCAATGATTTCGAGAACGCAGTATTCGAAAAGGAAAAGCTGCTGCTTACATTAAACAAGCAGAAAGATTCCGGAAGTTCACAGAAATAAAACATTTTCCTGCCGTAATGAACTTTATGACCGGCAGAAATAAAAGATTAAAGAACAATATCATAAAATAAAAGATTATGTTATCACTTTTTGAAATCGCATTTTATGTGGTAGCCATTTGTATAATAGTATTCTCTGTTATGGCGGTCACCACAAACAGCATATTACGTTCTGCAACATACCTGCTGTTTGTGCTCCTCAGCACAGGTGGTATCTATGCCATATTAGGATACACCTTTCTGAGTGCAGTTCAGCTTATGGTTTACGCGGGAGGTATCATTGTTCTATATGTATTTTCGATATTGCTTACCCGCTCATCGGGAACAATGAAATACTCTATCAGAAAAGGGAAGCTTATAAGTGTTCTGCTTACTACATTTGTAGGTATGGCTTTGGTTATGTTCATACTTGCAACAAACGGATTTGCTCTCAACATCATCCCTCAGGGAGTTGAGCTTCCGGTTAAGGAAATAGGACATGCCCTTATCGGTACAGAAAAGTATCAGTTTGTACTACCTTTCGAGGTTCTAAGTATATTACTTCTGTCGTGTATGATAGGAGCTATAATGATAGCCAGAAAGAAAAGCTGATTCCGGTTGTCGGAATGCAATATAAAAAACTCATTATTATAAACTAATAATAACAGAATATATGGAAATAGAAGTACATGTCATTCACTACCTGATAATCAGTACAGTAATGATGTTCTGCGGAATATATGGCTTTTTCACAAGAAAAAACCTTCTGGCCCTTCTTATTTCGGCCGAACTTATGCTAAATGCCACAAACATCAACTTTGCGGTATTCAACAGATATCTCTTTCCGGACCATCTGGAAGGACACTTCTTCAGTCTCTTCGGAATAGCCATAGCAGCTGCCGAAACAGCTGTAGCCATTGCTATCATCATCAATGCATACAGAAACATCAAGAAAGTCCTTACAGACGACATTTCTGATTTAAAAGGTTAAAGAAACAAAGCTATATAAAGCATAATATTGCTAAATATTAAAGTATAACGGCAATAAAAGACTACCGTTTATAAAAAGTAAATTATTAACATGGAATATACAATATTAATATTGGCTCTGCCTTTGCTCAGTTTTCTTGTTCTGGCACTGGCCGGCATGAAAATGCCTCATAAAGTAGCCGGCACAATTGGTTCCCTTTCGTTGGGAATAATAACAGTGCTGAGCTATGTAACAGCCTTTAAGTTCTTCTCGGCCGAGCGTACAGCCGAAGGATTGTTTCCAACATCCACACCATGGAACATAGAATGGCTGCCTTTTACTCAATCACTGCACATCGACATGGGTATATTTCTCGACCCAATATCTGTAATGATGCTCGTAGTAATCACTACAGTATCACTTATGGTACACATCTACTCATTCGGTTATATGAAAGGTGAAAAAGGTTTCCAGAGATACTACGCATTTCTGTCGCTGTTTACATTCTCCATGCTGGGACTTGTGGTAGCAACAAATATTTTCCAGATGTATGTGTTTTGGGAGCTTGTAGGTGTTTCATCATATCTTCTCATCGGCTTCTACTATACCAAGCCAGAAGCAATTGCAGCCTCAAAGAAGGCATTTATAGTAACACGATTTGCCGATCTTGGATTCCTTATAGGTATACTTATATACGGATACTACATGCACACATTCACATTTACCCCATCGGAAGAACAGCTTATGAAAGCCGGAATGGTACTACCTTGGGCACTGGGACTAATGTTTGTGGGTGGTGCCGGTAAAAGTGCGATGTTCCCTCTGCATATATGGTTGCCTGATGCTATGGAAGGTCCTACTCCGGTATCAGCCCTTATCCATGCGGCAACAATGGTTGTAGCCGGTGTTTATCTGGTTGCAAGAATGTTCCCTCTGTTCATAGGATTTGCTCCAGACACACTCCACTGGGTAGCATACGTAGGCATTTTCACCGCATTCTATGCAGCAACAGTAGCATGTGTACAGAGCGACATAAAGAGAGTCCTTGCATTCTCTACCATTTCACAGATAGGTTTTATGATGGTAGCACTTGGTGTATGTACAGATATGAACCCTCATGAAGGAGGTTTGGGATATATGGCAAGTATGTTCCATCTTTTTACACACGCCATGTTCAAGGCCTTGCTCTTCCTTGGAGCAGGATGCGTAATACATGCAGTTCACAGCAACGAGATGAGCACTATGGGAGATTTAAGAAAATACATGCCAATAACACATATCACATTTCTTATAGCATGTCTTGCCATTGCAGGTATACCTCCATTCTCAGGTTTCTTCTCAAAGGATGAAATCCTTACCGCATGTTTCCGATTCAGTCCGGTAGTTGGCGGAATAATGACAGTTATAGCCGGTATGACAGCATTCTACATGTTCCGTCTCTACTATTGCATTTTCTGGGGTAAGACCAACGACAATTATGCACACCACACACCTCATGAAAGTCCGCTATTCATGACCCTTCCACTTATGATACTGGCAGCCATAACTGTTGTTGCAGGTTTCATGCCATTCGGCCAATTTGTATCATCAAATGGTGAAGCATATCATATCCACCTCGAAATGAGTGTTGCCATAACAAGTATCATAATTGCCGTAATTGCAATATGCATTGCCACATGGATGTATGCCGGCAAGACACAGCCTGTAGCAGATATGCTGCAAAAGAAATTCAGCACACTTCACAGGGCTGCATACAAAAGATTCTATATGGATGAAATCTGGTTGTTCGTAACCAAGAAAATCATATTCAGATGCATATCTACTCCACTGGCATGGTTCGACCGCCATGTTATCGACCAGTTCATGAACTTCATGGCATGGTCGACAAACGCAGCCGGCGAAACAGTACAGCCTATTCAGAGTGGAAAGATACAGAGTTACACAATGTGGTTCCTTGGTGGTATAATAATACTTACTGCTGTGGTAATTCTTTTCTAAGGTATATTTTAATAAAGGATATAAAAACAGAGAGTTGCAGAACCTGATTTTATTCAAGTTAACTAAAGACTCTTAAACTTATAAACATAAATTACAAATATGAATATATTAAGTCTATTTGTTGTAATACCGCTGATTATGTTATTAGGGTTGTGGATAGCCCGAAACATAAACCAGGTAAGAGCGGTAATGGTAACAGGCTCTACCCTGCTGCTCGGTTTGTCGGCATGGCTGACCATAACATACATAAGTCTCCGAAACGGAGGTGCAACAGAAGAAATGCTTTTTACCGACAGTATTTCCTGGTATTCACCTCTTAACATATGCTACTCTGTAGGAGTAGACGGAATTTCGGTAGTAATGCTTCTGCTTAGTTCAATAATAGTGTTTACCGGAACATTTGCGTCATGGAGACTCCAGCCTATGACCAAAGAATACTTCCTTTGGTTCACACTGCTTAGTACAGGAGTTTTCGGATTCTTCATATCAACCGACCTCTTCACTATGTTCATGTTCTACGAAGTAGCACTAATTCCTATGTACCTTCTTATCGGTGTATGGGGTAGCGGCAAAAAAGAATATGCGGCCATGAAACTTACCCTCATGCTTATGGGTGGTTCGGCTTTCCTTCTTATAGGTATACTTGGAATTTACTATGGCTCGGGAGCAGAGACAATGAATATCCTCGAAATAGTTAATCTGAAAATACCAACAGAATATCAGCGTCTGTTCTTCCCGCTTATATTTATAGGATTTGGAGTACTTGGCGCACTATTCCCATTCCATACATGGAGCCCCGACGGTCACGCTTCAGCACCTACAGCCGTATCTATGCTGCATGCAGGTGTTCTTATGAAATTAGGAGGATACGGATGTTTCAGAATTGCAATGTACCTCATGCCTACCGGAGCAGCCATTTGGGGAGATTTCTTCCTGGTGCTTACAACCATATCTGTGGTATACGGAGCATTCAGTGCAGTAGTACAGACCGACCTGAAATACATTAACGCATATTCATCTGTAAGCCACTGCGGACTGGTTTTGTTTGCTTTGCTGATGATGACTAAAGTAAGTGCAACAGGAGCTATTCTTCAGATGCTTAGTCACGGACTTATGACAGCCCTATTCTTTGCCCTGATTGGTATGATATACGGCAGAACCCACACAAGAGATATACGCCAGCTAAGAGGACTTATGAAAATTATGCCATTCTTAGCTGTAGGATATGTAATAGCAGGTTTGGCCAACCTTGGTCTTCCTGGTCTGAGTGGTTTCATTGCCGAAATGACTGTTTTTGTAGGATCTTTCCAGAATCCGGACAACTTCCACCGTGTATGTACAGTCATAGCCACCATGAGTATAGTAATTACAGCTGTATACATACTTAGAGTAGTGGGAAGAATATTATACGGCACATGCGAGAATCCCGAGCATCTTAAACTTACAGATGCCACATGGGATGAAAGATTCACCGTTATCTGCCTAATTATAGCAGTTGCCGGTCTGGGTCTGGCTCCTTACTGGGTAAGCAATGTAATAAGCCACAGTGTGGAACCTATTATATCAGCAATTATAAGATAATCACGAACTTAATAAAGAATTAATATGTTATCAATATTATCAATGCAGGCAGAAATCAGTCTGGTGGTCATCATGGTATTGTTGCTTCTGGCCGACCTGATGTTGAAAGAGCCTCATCATAAGACACTGCAGACATTAGCCTGCGTACTTATGGCTGTGCAAATTATTATAAATATTGTACCATCCGAAGCAGAACTCTTCGGCGGTATGTATCACAGCACCAAAATATCATCTGTAGTAAAAACCATACTAACAGCCGGAACCTTACTGGTTTTCATGCAGTCGGGACAATGGCTGTCTCAAAAAGGAACAAGTCATAAAGCAGGAGAATTCTACGTTATAACCATAAGCACACTTATCGGAATGTATTTCATGGTGAGTGCCGGAAGTTTCATTCTGTTCTACGTAGGACTCGAACTTGCAAGTATCCCTATGGCCTGCCTTATATCATTCGACAAGTGGAAGCATCACAGTGCAGAAGCCGGAGCCAAGTTTATTCTTAACTCCATGTTCTCTTCAGGACTCATGCTTTATGGTCTGTCACTTATATATGGTTCATGCGGAACAACATATTTCTCCGATTTGGCAGGAACTCTTACAGGAACACCGCTACAGATTCTCGCTATGGTATTCTTCTTTGCAGGTCTCGGCTTCAAGTTAAGTCTTGTACCTTTCCATATGTGGACTCCGGATACATATCAGGGTGCCCCTACAGCTGTTACCGGATACCTTTCGGTAATATCAAAAGGAGCTGCGGCATTCACTCTCATGAGTATTCTGGTAAAAGTTTTCGGAACTATGTCGTCCGACTGGCATCTTATGTTGAGCATTGTGATTGTAGTAACCATAACCATAGCCAATATATTTGCCATTCTGCAAAGCAACCTTAAAAGATTCATGGCCTACAGTAGTATATCACAAGCCGGATATATTATGCTTGCCGCTCTTGCCGGAAACACTCAGGGAATGTCATCTCTGATATATTATGTGGTGGTATATATAGCAGCCAACCTTGCCGTATTCGGTGTTATAGGAGCTGTAGAACAGAATGCCATTTCAGGAACAAGAGTAGGAAACAACGACAATACTCTTACAAAATCGGAAGAAGAAGAAATTTCCGACAGCTGTGTAGACAGAAGCGCATACAACGGATTATATAAGACTAACCCTAAACTTACATTTGTAATGACAATAGCCCTGTTCTCACTGGCAGGTATACCACCGTTTGCAGGATTCTTCTCAAAATTCTTTGTATTTGCTTCGGCATTCAACGGCGGACACTGGCTGGTAGTATTCCTTGCACTGGTAAATACTATCATCTCACTGTATTATTATCTGCTTGTGGTAAAAGCTATGTATATTACACCAAACGAAAAACCACTGCCATGGTTCCGCAGTCCGGCTCTTACAAGAGTAAGCTTATTCATTTGTCTGATAGGTATCATAATACTTGGACTTT
This sequence comes from Phocaeicola sp., assembly GCA_034094155.1. Classification (GTDB taxonomy): domain Bacteria; phylum Bacteroidota; class Bacteroidia; order Bacteroidales; family Bacteroidaceae; genus Phocaeicola. Next base: position 1,176 of record JAXEBI010000071.1, on the reverse strand, counting down.
GTAGTAGTGTTTATGAGATAATCAACTTCTATGCAGGTGCATAACAAACTGTAATACTTTAGCAGACAACTTTCAATACTAAATACCATAGAGAATATATAAAGTAAAACATGTAAAGTTGTCGATTATAACTCCTTATCATAAAAACAGATATAGGAATATACAAGCATAGAGAAATCTACAATTTATCTCAAACACATTTATATAATGAAGGGGTGAGCTGACCTAAATGGTCGAGCCCGCCCCTTTTTCATATAATCCGGGAGAAGTTCCTGTAATCTGCTTGAATACTCTGTTGAAATTATTTGGCGTACTGAATCCGGTTTCATACGCTATCTGCTGCATAGTCATCCCTCCATCAGCAAAAAGTTCTATAGCCCTGTTTATTCTATGTCTGTTAAGAAAAGCATTAAACCTTATACCCGAATTATGCAGCAAGCGGCTCAGATTCCTGACAGAAATATTAAACTGTTGGGCCACCTGCTCTATTTTAAGATTCTCGAAAGCATGTTCCCTCATATAGCACAATACAGGATAAAGACGGTGATCATTAGGAATAGACATTGTTTTCAGAAGAAAATCCACTTTATAGCTCAGTGAAGGTAAAAGATTAAAAAAACTGACAGCAAACATGAAAAGTTCTCTTTGCTTGTCGGCATTAATGACATTATTGTGAGATGCCAGAAACCTTATATTCTCACCAATCACAGAGTTTGAATTGTAAATACAGAAAGAGTTGTTCCTCAAGTATTCCGGCTGCCATACAGGAGAAAAGTAAAACATTACCAACGAAACCTGCCTGTTGTTACTGTTTACCTCATGTACCATATCTTCGGGTATCCAGGCAATATGTTTTTCGGGTACAAAGTAAGAATCATTTTCTATCTGTATATGCAGTGTACCCGATAAAGTATATATTATCTGATGTTTCTTATGCGAATGCTTCATCAAAGAAATCTCCTCCCAACCTGTTTTCTTTATCAAAAAGTCGTTTAAGGAAGAATTTTTTAAGGAACTTATATAATTTTTTTGCTCGGTAACCATTCTATTTTCCGCCTTGACACGCATGTTCCCTACACCTACCTTTGCGCCGTAACCCTAAAACAACAATGATTATGACAAAAGAAAAAGTAAACTATCAGGAGGTGTACGACCTCTATCAGTTATGTAGCGAGA
>JAXEBI010000070.1:0-6188 GCA_034094155.1 Phocaeicola sp. | reverse complement strand
CTTATCCCCTCTTTTCACCTCATTTTTACTGAAAAAAAACCTAGTATTTCACAAAGAACTTTTTTATCTTTGTAGCGCAACAAATTAAGAAAGTAACTTTATACACATAACTTAAATAATAAGAATTATGGAATTTGTAACTAACGAAAAACTTACTATCGTAGGTGCTGCCGGTATGATCGGTTCTAACATGGCTCAGACTGCAATCATGATGGGCTTGACTAATAACATCTGTTTGTATGACCCATACGCTCCAGGTTTGGAAGGTGTAGCTGAAGAATTGTTCCACTGCGGCTTCGAAGGTGTAAACATCACTTTCACTTCTGATATCAAAGAAGCTTTGACTGGTGCTAAATATATCGTAAACTCAGGTGGTGCTGCTCGTAAAGCAGGTATGACTCGTGAAGACCTTCTTAAAGGTAATGCAGCTATCGCTGAAGAATTCGGTAAGAACGTTAAGGCTTACTGCCCAGATGTAAAACACATCGTTATCATCTTCAACCCAGCTGATATCACTGGTCTTATCACTTTGTTGTACTCAGGTTTGAAACCAGGTCAGGTTACAACTTTGGCTGCTCTTGACTCAACTCGTTTGCGCAGCGAACTTGCTAAACATTTCGGTATTTCAATGGACGCTGTTGAAAACTGCCGTACATATGGTGGTCACGGTGAACAGATGGCTGTATTCGCTTCTACTGCAAAAGTTAACGGTAAAGCTTTGACAGACATCATCGGTACTGAAGCTCTTAGCGCTGAACAGTGGGCTGAAATCCAGCAGAAAGTTACTAAGGGTGGTGCTAACATCATCAACCTTCGCGGACGTTCTTCATTCCAGAGCCCATCATACGTTTCTATCGAAATGATTGGTGCTGCTATGGGTGGTAAAGCATTCCGTTGGCCAGCTGGTACATACGTATCAAACGATAAGTATGACCACATCATGATGGCTTGGGAAACTTCTATCGATACAGAAGGTTGCCACTGTGCTGAATTGAACGGAACTGCAGAAGAACAGGCTGCTTTGGATAAGAGCTACGAACACTTGTGTGCTCTTCGTGATGAAGTTATTGCTATGGGCGTTCTTCCTCCAGTATCTGAATGGAATGCATTGAACCCTAACATTAAATAATTCTACGGTTCGCAGTTATTCCTACAAACTTCTGAAAAGATAGTCTGATACATATATTTGTATCTTTCATCTATACAGGTTTATCACCCCTACCGCATATTATAGTGTGGTAGGGGTGATTTTTTATAAATACAAAATTATTATTTTATTGATGTATATTTTGTACCTTTGCACTACTTATGATTGATCAAGCTACCATAGATAAGATTTTAGATACTGCACAAATTGTAGATGTAGTATCGGACTTCGTTACCCTGCGCAAACGTGGGGTCAACTATATTGGTTTGTGTCCGTTCCATAACGAAAAGACTCCTTCGTTCAGTGTCTCACCAAGCAAGGGGGTATGCAAATGTTTCAGTTGCGGCAAGGGAGGTAACGTAGTACATTTCATAATGGAACATGAACAACTTTCTTATTATGAAGCATTGAAGTGGCTTGCAAAAAAATACAATATAGAAGTAAAGGAAAGAGAACTGACTGATGAAGAAAAACGATCCAATAACTTAAGGGAAAGTTTGTTTGTTGTCAATCAGTTTGCTGCAGAGTACTTTCAAGATATATTGTATAATACACCCGACGGGCAAAGTATTGGAATGACATATCTGCGCCAGAGAGGATTCAGGGATGATATAATCAAAAAATTCCAGTTGGGATATAGCACAGAAGCTAAAGACGCATTGGCCAATACAGCCATAAAGAAAGGATACAAGCAGGATTTGCTTGTAAAAACAGGCTTATGTTATCTCAAAGATGACGGACGGACTTTGCGTGACCGTTTTTGGGGACGTGTAATATTTCCTGTTCACAACATAACAGGTAAAGTAGTGGCGTTTGGAGGACGAGTATTAAGTGCTGCCACCAAACATGTGCAGATGAAATATGTAAATTCACCTGAATCTGAAATTTATCATAAGAGTAAAGAACTTTACGGTATATACTTTGCCAAACAAGCAATAATACGTCAGGACAGGTGTTTTTTGGTTGAAGGTTATACTGATGTAATCTCCATGCACCAGAGTGGTATAGAAAATGTTGTAGCTTCTTCTGGAACTGCTCTTACATCCGACCAAATACGTCTGATCCACAGATTCACCAACAATATCACTGTATTATACGATGGAGATGGGGCTGGTATAAAGGCAAGTATCCGCGGTATTGACATGCTTCTTGAGGAAGGTATGAATATAAAAGTATGCCTTCTTCCAGACGGAGAAGACCCTGACAGTTTTGCACGTAAACATAATACGACAGAATATCAGGCTTATATCAACAACAACGAAGTTGATTTCATAAGATTCAAGACCAACCTTCTTATGGAGGAGGCTGGCAAGGACCCTATAAAGAGAGCCGAACTTATATCAAGTATTGTAAGAAGCATTTCTGTCATTCCGGACAGCATAGTACGTTCTGTTTATATTAGAGAATGTAGCCAGCTACTTAAAATGGAAGAAAAAATTCTTGTGGAAGCTACATCTAAAATCATAGAACAGAATATAATCAATAAGGAAAAAGAAGCAGAACGAAAAAGACAAAGAGAGGAATATCAAAGGAATCAGCAGTTCAACAGTTTTCAGAAAAAACAGGGTTCGCCTCAAAAGGTAAATAATGCAAATCAAGAAGATTATTTGTCTTCAGACACTGATTCTCCTGCAAATATCACTGCTACAGGAACAGATTCAGCAAGAACCGACGGTAATACCAAAGCTATGTCAGAGATGTCAGGAGTACCAGGAATGGGAACTGTATCAGGAAGCAATGGAACCACCGTACTATCAGGCAATTTATCTAATGAGAGAAACAATATTTCAGAGGATAAACTTAATGACGGCTTCAATAACAATGGAAATCCTTCTGCAACAGATACAAGCAATGGCAGTTATGTATCAGATAATACTATCACAGATAATTACACATCATATATCCCGGTTCAGGGAAATGAAAATAAGGTATTTTATCAGCAAGAAAGAAGCCTTGTAAAAATGATAATAAGATATGGTGAGAAAATAATGTGTATAGTAGCCGACGACAACGGACAAGAGAAACCACTGTACGTTACAGAATATATCTCAGAAAGCCTGAAAGAAGATGAAATTCAGTTTCATAATGCAATACACAGAAAGATACTGAAAGAAGCCGAAGAACATATAGGTGAGGCAAATTTCATATCTGAAAGGTACTTCATATCCCATCCAGATCCAGAAATAAGCATGATAGCCGCAGACATGGCAAACGACAGATATCAGCTAAGCAACTATCATTCAAAAACCCAGAAAATAATAACAGACGAAGAACGACTTTATGAACTTGTTCCCCGCCTGCTGACTGATTTTAAAATTTCGATTCTAAAAGAAGAGATGAAGCACACCATGCAAGCACTTAATAATCCGGAAATAGCATCCGACCCTCAAAAATGCTCAGAGATTATGCTGCGCTTCAAAGACCTTACTGAGACACAGAATATGATTCTGAAACGTGCCGGTGACAGAGTTACCAGCCTATATTGACAATTTGTTTACTGCTGATGCAACATCAATAAACATACTATCAATAATCACATTATGATTATTATCGGTTATTTCTAATCAAGTTCATAAACTCTTCACGGGTTTTGGCTTGATTGAATGCACCGGTAAAATCAGAAGTAGTTGTTACAGAATTCTGTTTCTCAACACCTCTCATCTGCATGCACATGTGTTTAGCCTCAACCACAACCATTACACCAAGAGGATTAAGAGTTTCCTGGATGCACTCCTTTATCTGAAGTGTCATTCTTTCCTGAACCTGCAAACGGTGAGAGAATATATCAACAACTCTCGCAATCTTGCTCAAACCTGTTATATAGCCATTAGGGATATAAGCTACATGCGCCTTTCCATAAAAAGGAAGCATGTGATGTTCACATAGAGAGAAAAAATCTATATCCTTAACAATAACCATCTGACTATATTCCTCTTGAAACTTTGCAGCATTAAGCACTGCTTTTGGATCCATTTCATAACCGCGTGTTAAAGTCAGCATAGCCTTAGCAACACGCTCAGGAGTTTTCACCAATCCCTCTCTTTCGGAATCTTCACCTAATAAAGCCAAGATTTCTCTGTAATGAGTCATCAACTTCTGGACCTTTTCTTCAGGCCAGTTCATCAAGTTTGTATCCATCATCTTATTCTATTGGTATATTAATTTGTTCGCGCACTATTGCCACTTCTTTGAAATCACCTGTAGCCTTGAGTTGTCTCATTGCTACATGGGCTTCCTCTATACTCTTATAGTCGCCCACTCTACACAGCCAGCGAGGAGGCTGAAAAAAAGTATACACCGGCATGTCGGGAAATTTCTCTTTAACCCTTTCTGCTACTTTTCCGGCCTCATTCATTGCCTGACGTGAGTTATTCCCGGCATAAACCTGAACACGATAGCCGCGTGTTTTTATTGTATTATGCGCTTCTGTTGCGGTTGTTCTTACAAACCTCTTACCAATAAGTTGGGTTATCTGTGCATCTTGATTTACTGTAACCCTACCCTGACCCGGAACATTAGTCTGCAGACTTTCAACAATAGTGGTCTGAGCAGAAGCTACACCAGCAGAAACAGCAAAAAATAAAGAGAGTAGATATTTCATCATACCGATAGAATTTATAAAAAGAAAATTTAAATAGACAGTATCCTGTAAAAGAACTTGATTACAGGATACTGCCGTAAAAAGTTTATTCACGCATACAGCTAATGCTGTTCAATTATTTGAATGCGTCGATGATACCTTTGAAGTCAGCAACTTTCAAAGCAGCACCACCAATCAAACCACCGTCAACATCAGGATTTGCGAACAATTCCTTAGCGTTAGATGGTTTGCAGCTACCACCGTAAAGGATAGAAGTATTATCAGCAACTTCCTGACCATACTTAGCAGCAACCAAAGAACGGATGTGTGCATGGATTTCCTGAGCCTGTTCAGGAGTAGCAGTCTTACCTGTACCGATAGCCCAAACTGGTTCGTAAGCCAAGATTACTTTACCGAAGTCTTCTGCAGACAAAGAGAATACAGAAGCCAACTGAGCTTCAACAACTTCATTCTGCTTGTTTGCTTCACGTTCTTCAAGTACTTCACCGATACAGAAGATAGGCTTCAAGTTGTTAGCCAAAGCCAATTTAACTTTTTCTTCAAGGATTTCAACTGTTTCGTGATAGTATGCACGACGTTCAGAGTGACCAAGGATTACATACTGAGCACCTGTAGAAGCTACCATTTCAGCAGAAACTTCACCTGTATATGCACCAGAAACCTTATCTGCACAGTTTTCTGCACCAACACCGATGATAGAGCTGTCTACCAATGGAGTTACAGAAGCAAGGTGAATAAATGGAGTACAGATGATTACATCACAATTTGGTTTGTCTGCAACCAAAGCTTCGTTCAATTCTTTAGCCAAAGCGATACCTTCTTGCAGGTTCTTGTTCATTTTCCAGTTACCTGCTACGATTTTTTTTCTCATAACTTTTTTAATGGTTAGAAGTTTATTGTTTTGGGTTTTGTTGTTTTGAAAATATCCTTTTCCTTATCCGATAGCGTTTGTAGTATTTGCTGCCTACCCACAGGCCGTCGAGGAAGATGATGATGATGAGCGGCACGATGAACCACAGTAGCATCCTGGTCAGCGGCGAGGTAGACGAGGTGGGCACGTTCGTGGCGATGTCGTCCTCGTCGCGGTATTCCGGCAGGTTGTTGTTGCTCCATTTCGCGGCGATGCGCCCGTCGTGCAGCAGCATAAGCCCGGGATTGGCGCGGACGGCCGATTTGAGTTCCGTTTCGTCGGCGAGCAGGATAGGATAGGCGGCTCCCGTGCGGTCTATCCAGTCGTAGATGTCCTGCGGCGCGGAGGCTGTGGCCATTCTGAACGCATATCCTTTGTCCACGCAATAGTCGTAGAGGCTGTTGATGCGGTCGCAGCAGCCGTCGTCGGCCGTGGCGCAGTTGGGTGCGATGAGGAGGAATTGCCAGGAAGTATCGGCCAGCACCTCAAAGGTGCAGTCGTCGCCCTGCGGCGTATTGAGGTAGAAGTTT
>JAXEBI010000069.1:0-37242 GCA_034094155.1 Phocaeicola sp. | reverse complement strand
GTCATACAAACAGATGTTATTAGTCAAGCCCATCATGATTGCAGTCTGAGCCATGTTAGAACCGATCATACCGGCAGCACCTACGATAGTAAGTTTTTCGTTAGTTACAAATTCCATAATTCTTATTATTTAAGTTATGTTATAAAAGAGTATTTTGTTTCTTTTCTTTTTCTTTCTTGCGCTACAAAGTTAAGAAAGTTATTGAATAAATACTAATGTTTAGTCATGTAATTATTGGCCTGGTAAGGCCTATTTATATTTAATTACGGAAAAAATTCATTATTTCAATTTTTATTTATCAGAATTGTAATGATGAGGTTGCAATTAGCATATTAATTGATTGTAGATGATAGGTTAGGGTGTGTTGTAATTTACGATAATAAGGAAAAACATTTGTAACGAAATCGAATAACGATAATATAATATTCGGATTACAAATCCAGTGATAATAGTGATAATAGTGATAGATAATACAGCCTTAAAATCGGGTTAGCCTTAAAACAGTTTTTAAGGCTTGTAGAACTGGAATGTTATAAGAATTTGTAAGCTGTGGCAAATAGAAAATATTAATGATTGTATTTATAAAAAAATAAAAGGCGTCATTCAGTATCTTTGAATGCCGCCGGCTTCCCAAAGAACCCCCCAATTAAGGGTTCTTTCATCTTTTTGGTTTTTCAAGTGTTTTTTTTTTGTTATCCTTCTTTTTACTCTTTTTACCTAAAGTACTTATACCTATTGTACTTTTACCTTTTTACCTATAAACCTGAAAACTTTAATCTTTCTTTTTTTTACCTTTAAACTAAAAACCTATTAATCTTTTACCTTTTAACCTATGACCTGAAAACTTTCTTTTGTGTTTACCTTAACTTATAAATCTAATACCTTTGATTTTTCTTTTACCTTAAACTAATAACTTTTACCTAATACCTTTATTTAGTTACCTTAAGTCTAATACCTTTATTTTACTTTTTGTGTTCACTTTATTTCTTATTATCTATCAGTGATTTCTCAATCACACTGCAAAGGTATGCCTTTTTTCTTAAAATACAATGTTCTTAAGCATATTTTTATGCTAAATATGATTTTTCTTGATTTATATCATGTTTCGGTTAATAAACACCTTGTGTGCGGTAACGGAATGCACATAAATTTAAAGTGTTAAAACGTGTGCTATGATATAGTTGCTTTTTTGTTAACTAAGGCGGTTTATGATATATATAAATGTTAAAGAACGGGTATCCCGTCCTTTAACATTACATTATAAACCCATCATAGAATGGTTAAATCACTTATTTCAGATATGTAAGCTACTATAAACTATTTTAAGTGCTATATGCTACTTTGATTGCTTTTACAGATTTGACTGCCTTTACTTACAGATTTGACTGCTTTTTGATTTCTGATATTTTGATTATTCTTTGGTTACTGCTGCCTTTGAATTCCAGGAAAGGCGAGTATAGCGATTCCTCAAATCTGCCATCTACCAGAACATCTATATAATCAATGATTCTTTTTCTTGAAGGATCGTTAATTATCTCTTCTATTGTATATCCGGTGTAGCACCAGATATTCTGACCGGTTTCCTCCTTTACAGTTTTTACCACATGATAAAATTCGTCAGGGTTATAGAAAGGGTCTCCTCCTGTAAAAGTAACTCCGTCCAAAAGCGGGTTTGAGTTTATTTCGGCGATAAATCTTTCAAGTTCTGTATTTGTAAGAGGTTGGCCTGCCTTCGGATTCCATGATTCAGGGTTATGGCATCCTTTACAGTGATGACTGCATCCGGATAAATAAATAGAATACCGGATGCCGTCGCCATCAACTATTGTTTCAGGATATGTGTACAGGTAATACAACATATAAATTTATTTTACGAGTGTTTTACTCTGTCTCTTTCTTCTGCTCTTTTTGCCGAATTCCAGCTGCTCAGGTCTCCGGTAAGATATCCAGTAATGCGTCGCATACGCAATATGTTTTCGCTGTTGCAGATAGGACACTTGCTATATATTACACCTCTGTATCCACAATTGTGGCATGTGTCTACCGGATGATTTATTGAACCATATCCTATACCCTCGTCATTCATCACTTTTACTATTTTGGCAATAGCCTTGATGTTCTTCTGTGCCTCACCGTCAAGCTCTACGTAAGTGATATGTCCTCCCAATGTCAATGCATGGAATGGAGCCTCTCTCTTTATCTTCTCAACGATAGTGATAGGTTCTTTTACATCTATATGGAATGAGTTGACATAATAATCTCTGTCGTTTACTCCTTCTATTATGCCATATTTGCGTTTGTCTATTTTTGTAAATCTTCCAGACAGTCCTTCTGCAGGAGTAGCCAGTACCGAATAATTCAGATGGTATTTTTCCTTATATTCTTTTGCTACCTCATTCATCACTTCTACTGCCTTATATAAAGTATCCCATGATTTGTTGTTGTGTCCGTGTCCTTTGCCGTAAAGCGCAACCATAGCGTTGTGTCCGCCAATAAAACCGATTCCCAATGTACCCTGGTTAAGAACATCTCCAACTTCATCGTTTGGATTCAGTTTACCTCCACCTTTCCATACATTATTGCCCATCATAAACGGGAACTGTCGTGCCAAAGCAGTTCTCTGATACTGATATCTTGTGTAAAGTTGTTCGGCAATAAACTCCGACATTTTTCTTACCGATTCGAGGAACAGATCTTTTGCCATTTTTTCAATAGCATCCGGATTGTTTCCGTCAGTCATGTTTTCAGCTTTTATTTTAGCTTCTATTGCAAGTCTCGGAAGATTCATGGTTGTAAAAGATAAGTTACCTCTTCCCAATGAAGTCTTTTCTCCGTTTATATTCTCGAAAACTCTTGTACGGCATCCCATTGTTGCAAGCTCATATCTGTATCTTTTCGGGTCATCTGCTCTCCACTCCTCATGCTTGTTGAATGGAGTGTCAAGGAACATGAAGTTAGGGAATAATGCCTTGGCTGTAGTTTTGCACGCTTTAAGAAATAAATCAAAGTTAGGTGCCTTAAATTTTATTTCTCCATTCAGTGCCGCTTCAAAATTGTTCATGGCCAGCTCGTAATCAGAATCGGAGTAAGATACGCCGTCCTTTATTTTGAAAATCTGAATAGGGAATACCGGTACTTCGCCGTGAGCGCCCAATCCTTCAATAGTAGATTTCAGAAGTTCCTCAATAACCATTCTACCCTCTGCTGAAGTATCAGTTCCGTAGTTTATTGAACTGAACACCACCTGGTTACCACCTCTTGAATGCATGGTGTTTAGATTGTGTATAAATCCCTCCATAGCCTGATGGGTGTCCTTGCGTGTACGTTCGTGGGCCTTTTTTATGATATGTTCTATCTCTTCGCTGGTTATGGATACATTTAAATTGGCTGTTATAATATTATTAATTTCATCAACAAACTTTTTCTTGTCATCTTCCTCTGGCTTAATTGTAGTAAGATACTTTCTCACCGGTACTATTATGTCGTCTTCAGATACCTCAAATCCCTTCATCTCAAGATAAAAAGCCAGGGTAGAAGCAACTGCTTTCTGGAATGTTTTCAGTACACCCTTAGCCATGAAAAAGTCGAATGCCGGTATAGCTTGTCCACCGTGTTGCTCGTTCTGGTTTGTCTGGAAAATGATAGTGGCAAGAGTGGCATAACTCTGTATTGACTGTGGAGTGCGAATACTGCCGTTCTTGGTGTGAAAACCTCTTTCAAACAAATCGTCCAGGTCGTACTGGATACAGGTTGTGGTTTTGGTTGGATAATAATCCAAATCATGTATATGTATATCACCCAACTGATGAGCCTCTGCGTATTTTTTAGGAAGCAGATACTTGTAAGTGTAATCCTTGGTGATTTCGGAGGCAAAAGTCATCATCTGTCCTGCTGGTGTATGGCTCGACATATTGGCGTTGCTCAGATTTACGTCGTTCTTATCGATTGCCACTATTCCATCCATGATATGTTTCATTTTAGTCTTTCTGTCGCGTTCGGTATTTCTCCACTGTCGGTAGATTATATACTTCTTTGCGACTTCCGGCTGCTCTTTCATGAGTTCCTTTTCAACAAGGTCTTGAATTTCTTCAACACCTATAGTAGGAGTTTCAAAATGTTCGATAACTCTCTTGGTTATCTCATCTATTAAAGCTTCCTGATGACTAAGGCCTGTTGCCTCAAAAGCCTTGCATATAGCGTTAGAGATTTTAGACGATGAAAAATCTTCTTTCTTTCCGTCACGTTTAATGATGCAAATACCTTTAGGATTCATATTACAATAAATGTTTATTGGCATTTTATACATATAATAGAATATGTAAGGATGCCTGTTGGAATAATCTTGTTTTTTCTGATTAATACTGGGCTTTTCAAAACCTCTGCAAAGATATTCAGTACTTTTTAAAAAGAAAAATGTGAAAATGCTTGGTTTTCTAAATTAGATAATTTGAAAAGTAAGAAAATGCGCTGTGGGCTTTGTGAGCTGTCTTTTTGGAGAACTTAATTTATAATGAAAAGTTTTTCTTGCTAATTTATGGGAAGTTTTTATCTTTATAAGCCGAGATTGTCGATTCGTAATAATGTCTTTCTAATAGCATTGTTATACAACAGCTTTCTGCTGTTTTTGTCTTTGCAGAAAGCTGTTGTAGTTTATATTCAGGTATAATCTGTATTTCTTTAAGTCTGTATAATTTCAGACATTTAGATTGACTGGTTTAAGTCCCATCTGTTCTGCCTTTTTCAGCATAAACTCAAAGGCCGCATCATGCTCGTTGGGGATTACACCATCCAGAATTGCATCTTTTATAGCACTCTTAAGACTTCCTATTTCCCTGCATGGCTGCAAGTCGAATATCTTCATGATTTCGGCTCCGTCGACAGGAGGCTGGAAGTTTCTTATCCTGTCTTTCTCTTCAAGATCTTTCAGTTTCTGCCTTACAAGTTTGAAGTTGTCGAGAAATCTTTGTTTTCTGGCTTCATTCTTTGAAGTTATGTCTGCTTCACATAAGCACATCAGGTCATCAATGTCGTCACCGGCCTCAAACAAAAGTCGTCTTACGGCTGAGTCGGTTACTTCTTCATCTGCTATAACTATAGGTCGCATATGTAGTCCTACCAGTTTCTGGACATATTTCATTTTTTCGTTCATAGGAAGTTTCATTTTCCTGAATATGTCCGGAATCATTTTTTCGCCTATATAGTTATGGTTATGAAATGTCCATCCGGCCTTTGGCTCCCATCTTTTTGTCTTGGGCTTGCCTATGTCGTGTAGTAGAGTGGCCCATCTTAACCAAAGATTATCTGTCACTCTCGAAATATTGTCCAATACCTCAAGAGTATGATAAAAATTGTCTTTGTGCGCTCTTCCGTTTTTTGTCTCCACTCCTTGCAGGGCACACAATTCCGGGAATATCAGTTCGAGCAATCCACATCTGTCGAGATCTACAAAACCTTTTGATGGAACAGGCGACAATATAATCTTGTTCAGTTCATCGGCAATGCGTTCTTTTGAAATTATATTGATTCTTTCCTTATTCCTTTCAAGTGCATTGAAAGTTTCATCCTCTATGTAGAAGTTGAGCTGGGTTGCAAATCTTATACATCTCATCATTCTTAGAGGGTCGTCGCTGAAAGTGATATCTGGATCGAGTGGGGTTCTTATTATTCTGTCTTTGAGGTCGGTCATGCCGTCGAATGGATCGACTAATTCGCCGAATCTGTTTTTGTTGAGACACACAGCCATAGCATTAATGGTGAAGTCCCTTCTGTTCTGGTCATCTTCAAGAGTGCCATTTTCAACTACAGGTTTTCTGCTGTCGTGGCTGTACGACTCTTTTCTTGCGCCAACAAATTCAACTTCAGTATCTCTGTATTTTACTTGTGCTGTACCGAAGTTTTTAAAAACAGAAACGTTGGCTCCCTTGCCAAGTCTTTTACCTAAAGCCTGAGCTATTTCGATGCCGCTTCCCACTACTACTACATCAATATCCTTCGATGGACGTTTCAGGAAAATATCCCTTACGTATCCGCCCACCACATAACATTCCAAGCCCAGTTCATCGGCAGTTTCTGAAATGAGAGTAAATATCTTGTCGGTGAAATGTTCTTTCAATTCCATATATAGAGATTCATTAAATAGAAGTTCAGATTCTTTGTTTTAAAGATTTCCTGGAAGGAAAAATCTTTCTAATCGGGTTACAAAGTTACAAAATTGAATTAATACAGGCAAAATATTTATTAATTCAGATTCTTTTCAGTTTTGCATGCGATATTTGCATCAAAGAAATTAATCAAGTAAAATAATAATCAAAAATACATTTATATTATGAAGAAGAATTTAGTATATCCATTGGGCGCATTGATTTTAGGTATGTCTCTATCATTTCAGAGCTGTGATAAGGAAGATGATATCGATTTGTTGTCTGCACCAGAATTTGTTCAGAAAACATTCAGTAGTATGTACCCGGATGTGAATTATGCAGAATGGGAACTGGAAAAGGCAACTAAAAAATATAAGGCCGATTTCCATTATTTTGGTACACATTCTGAATGGGGAGTTGATTTTAATAATGTAGAGGCAAACGCTTGGTTTATGTCAGATGGTGCATGGGAAAAAACAGAATTTGATGTAACTGCCTTTTATAGAAACTCTGCCGATACATTTATACCAGCAGCAGTTCGTACAAAAGTAGCTGAACTTTCAGGAGGACGTGAAATAGATCTTGATGCGGTTGATACACCGTCTACTGATTATTTCCTGCTGGAAGTAGACTATGAACCAAATGACAAATATTATAAGATTGGTTTCGACGGCAGACAGATAGACTGATTATATTAATATATGTGCATAAGTATGCATATGTTTCTTTAGATACGCGGTGCTTAAGTAAAGTTCATGCTTGCTTAAGCATCGCGTTTTTGCATTGTTATTTAGATGTTTTTATGCTATCCTTTGCAGTAATAGAGTATTTCATGAAAATCTGAACAGGTTTTATCTCTAAACAGGTTTTATCTGTGTAATACATATCTGCATGGTTTGTACATTATAAATAATTATACTACCTTTGCGCTCTCAAAAAAAGGAAATGGGACTTTCCTGTTATAAACCGCTGAAGAAGCTGATAGTTCCTGTCGTGAGTTGGTTCTGTAATTGGAATTGACAGGAAGTTCGTGCGGTATTCTTGTCATTATCTGTCTGCATAGCCTCTCATATGTTATGTTTAGAAAATAAAATGTTTAAATGTCAGATATATGAAAGAAAAGATTAAAAACTACATCGACTTAACCCGTTTTGAACAAATTATCTTTGGGTACATTCTTAAATGGCTTATTATAACATCTGTGGCCGGAGCTCTGATAGGTTCTGCTTCTGCTCTATTATTGTCTTCTCTGAATTGGGCAACAGATTTTCGTGAAAATCATTTATGGATAATAGGACTTTTACCATTAGCCGGATTAGTTATCGGACTCATGTATCATTATCTTGCCGGAACAGCAGCTAAAGGAAATAATTTTCTTATAGAGGAAATACGCAGTTCGCATAATATAATACCTTTCAAGATGGCGCCTCTCGTTTATATAGGAACAGTACTGACGCATCTGTTCGGAGGTTCGGCAGGACGGGAGGGAACCGGAGTTCAAATGGGAGGAGCCATTGCCGATTTTTTATCCCGTGTTTTCAGGATGCATCCATACGACAGAAAGATAATGGTGCAGATTGGTATAGGGGCTGGTTTTGCCTCCGTTTTCGGTACGCCTCTTGCCGGAGCAGTCTTTGCGTTGGAGGTTATTATAATAGGCAGAATGAGATACGATGCCATACTTCCCATATTTTTATCTTCTTTCTTTGCAAATTATGCATGTCATGCGTGGGGTATAAAGCATACTGTATATAGTATGACTGAGGTTCCAGAGCTTGGTGTTACTGTATTACTTTGGGTTTTGTTGGCAAGTATATTTTTCGGTCTTACTGCCAAGCTGTTTTCCAAGTCTATAGTTTTCTGGGGACGTACCGCGACAAAATATATATCTTATGCACCGCTCCGTCCTTTTGTAGGCGGTATTTTAATTGCAGCTTTTGTGTGGGTAATGGGAACAACCAAATATATCGGTTTGGGTGTACCTGTTATTGTTAGTTCATTTACAGAAACACAGATGTGGTATGACTTTCTTTTAAAATTGATTCTTACTACATTTACCATCGGTGTAGGATTTAAGGGTGGAGAAGTTACTCCTCTTTTCTTTGTAGGGGCAACTTTAGGAAGCGCCTTGTCTGCTGTTATTCCTCTTCCTCTATCGTTTATGGCAGGAATTGGTTTTGTGGCTGTTTTTGCGGGTGCCACTAATACTCCAATTGCATGTACATTAATGGGGATAGAGCTTTTTGGAGTTGAGGCCGGTATATATCTGGGAATAGCTTGTGTTGCATCTTATTTGTTTTCCGGGCATACTGGAATATATACAGCGCAGGTTGTGGGTAGTCCTAAGCATATATCTTATTGGAAATCTGCGAAAGGTACTACGCTTGAATGATAAAATTGCTGTGTTTGATACTTCAGGAGGCACTTAACTACGCTTGTTGTGGGCCATACTCTTCTTTTTTTTTGATAGTGTAAAATATATGTTTTGAAAAAGAGTTTATTTTATACGAAACGCAGACAATCAGTGAAATATAACCTAATCAGGTGGACTTGTTTTAAATGGAAGTCAAGTCCACCTATTTCACATTCCGTAGGACGCGGTGTTGATATCAACCGGAAATATCCGCTGACCCCGCTAACCCGTATTCTGCTTCAATTTGCGGTATTGATAAAAAGAAAAACCGCTGATAATCAATCATTATCAGCGGTTTTCATTGTTTTGCTTTTTGTTTGAGTGATCCGCTTGGGCCCGAATCTCATATATTTTACTGTTAATAATCAACTACTTATCTTTTTGTTTATCATTTAGTCCACCTATTTCATATCGATTGAACTTCTTTGTTCTGCACTGATATACAACTCTTTGTCAGTAATACAAAGATACTGATTTCCCTTTTGAAAATAAATGAATTTTCTCAAAAAGAGTCTACTTAATTAGTTCATATTTGTTTTTGAGGGTATATTTTGCACACGTATATAAAGGTAACCTAAGTATGAGAAGCAATTTTATGATTCTCATACAAACTAGAACTATGGTAAACTTTGTTATAAATCAAATTATTGAGATTGAGATTTCTCAAGAAATGTCCAAACGCTAGAAACAGATTATGACTGTTTTCCATAAATCACTTCTTCTTTTTTTAATAGCTCAACTTCAGACCTGCATATACAGACCTAGGCATTCCAGGACCATAAATATAGCCAGAATCACGTTCTGCGCCTTTATCAAAATCGCTCTGGTATGCATTGAAAATATTCTGTACTCCGGCATTAACCTGTAAAGTAATGCTCTTATAAAGTTTGAAGTCATAAGCTGCTTTAATACCAATATCAAAAAAATCAGGAGTTTTTTCTGTTCTGTTTTTCTTGATATATCCTTTATGATGCTCCACCAGCATATTTCCTGTATAAGTGCCTGAAAGTGCCAGGGTAAGAGACTGCAACGGATTGTATGTCATGATAAAATATCCGTAAGCATCCGGTGTACGGAACATACGTTTCTCCAATGGAATATTTGGATCATCATCACTCCAGGAACGGGCTTTCTTATACTCTGCCTTTTGAAGAGTAAATCCTGCCTGAAATTGCCAAACGTTGCGCCAGGCAAGTTTGCCCTCCAATGTACATCCGTACACATAGGCTCCCTTTTCATTTCCACGTTCGTTTATGATGACCCCATTCTGATCCTTGCCTATTTCTGTAAGAGCGAACACGTCCGATATGTTTGTATTGAAGCCTTCAAGTAACAGGTTACCTTGCCAGTCTCCCCAATTATGATACATATCCGCAGAAAGGCTGATGCTCTGTGATTTTTCCTCTTTCAAATCTTCTGCTAATTGTATCATAGAAACAGTTCCTCCCACATTGTCAATATGCAAATCTTCGTCAAAAGCCTGAGGGGCACGGAACCCGAATGAATAGCTGGCACGAAGACTGATATCTTCCGTTGGATTGAAACGCAGATTGGCACGGGGACTGAATACAGGTTTGTCAAGCATACTGTGCTTGTCAAGACGTCCACCGACAAGTAAACTCCATTTCTCGTTTTTCCATTCATTCTGAAGGAATGCACTGATGGTTCGAACTTTTTGATCAATATAACGTTCACGCCCCCACATGTTGTCTTTCAGATTATCCTGGTTATATTCCGATCCCAATGTCAGTGTAGCCGGCATAAAAAGGCAACGGTCAAAATTATAGCTATACTGTGCTCCCGCTACCCAGGTCATGTCCGTTGTATTACCATACGCCTTGAGTTTCTCTTCCAGGTCTTCACCACCTCCGTAGTAGCTGTCACGGTCAATATGCTGCACTGACGTATAAATACCAAGTCTGTGTCTCTCATCCGGAGAAAACATGTCAAACTTTACACCTCCAGTATTGATACTGTGCTGTAACTGTTCTGCAATGAGAGACTCATGGGCTGGTCGGTCAAGGCGGTCACCTCCTCTTCTGAATTCCTGCATATGATGATATTCAACCGTAATCTTGGAATAGTCTCCCGTCTTTATATAGGAGCGCAGTCCCACTGTTTGGTTTTTCAGTTCCGGCAATTCGGTAAATCCGTCACCATCATGGTCATATCCTGCTCGTTCACGATTCTGCCCGAATACGGCCAGACCAAGTTTTTGGTTATCTGAAACAAGAGAAGCGTTTAAGGTCGTATTATTTTCAAAAGCTGAAGCATCACCTATACATGTCAAAGTATGTGAGAATTGCGCCGAGTTACGCGAAGGTTCTTTCGTTATGATATTGATTGTTCCGGCAATGGCAGACGACCCGAACAATGCGGAGCCTCCACCTCTCATCACTTCCACACGGTCTATCATATTGGCCGGAATCTGTTCAAGTCCGTAAACTCCGGCAAGGGCACTGAATATAGGACGTGAGTCAATAAGAATCTGTGTATATGGACCGTCAAGACCATTAATTCGTACCTGTTGATAGCCGCAATTCTGACAATTGTTTTCCACACGGACACCAGGCTGGAAATTCAAGCCCTGAGCAAGACAGGTGGAATTCGTATTTTCAAAGGTCTTCATAGGAAGAACATTGACAAGAGTAGGTGCCATACGACGTGTTGTCTCGTTACGGTTGGCAGAAACAACCACACCATCAAGAGCCACCCTGTCTTCCTCTATCTCAAAATTCAGTTCCAGCGTTTTTCCTTTTACAAGATTTACGGTTCTCGTTTCTGTCCGATAACCGACGGACCTTACTTCTAAGGTAAATGTCCCTTCCGGTAAATTCTTAAGGAAATAATGCCCGGTATTGTCTGTTGTAGTCCCTATCGTAGTTCCTTTTATCAGAATTGTCACATAAGACAAATGTTCTTTAGTATCCTTATCCGTTACATGTCCTATGACATTGGCATCTGTATCTTTCAGTTCAAAAGCAAAAGAATATCCCGGGAACAATGCAAGAATTGCTCCCAATAAAAATATATAAACTGTTTTCATTTTCCGTTCCTATTTGATAATTTATAATTAAAAAAATGTAAAGTTATTCGTATTAGAAAGGGAAAAAAGGAGGTGCTCTGGCACTGACATCCGCTACCGGACATACAGGAAGTACACTGGCACAAGCAAAAATAATGGTATATAAAGGAATAAGCCATAAAGGCAAATCAATACCATATTGAGTGTCTCCTGAAGTTTGTAGCAGAGAAAGGTAAAAAATAGTCTCAAATTGTGCCTGAGTATGGGTATGTTCTGTGTTATAAGGGTGAGAGTGCACCACAACAACCCCATTCACCACATGGGAATGGGTGAACTGTGTTATGCCGCACCAGTAAAGAGCGAACAGAATCAAAAGAGAGATTCCTGCTATTCTATTTCTTTTCAACCTGTTTATAAACATAAATAAACGGAATTATTTCCCCAGACAAATGTAGATATGTTCATTTAAAAAAGCAATACCTATTTTATAGTAAAAAGATTAAATAAGTTATTATTACCTATATTATTCTTTACGGACAGAATTCTTTTTCTTTCTTATTACAAATCCTGTATATATACACCACATTGCAGCCAGTCCCACAAAGAAGATATAAACCAAAGTTCCTTTACCAAGCAAGA
The DNA here is from genome assembly GCA_034094155.1 of Phocaeicola sp. Lineage (GTDB taxonomy): Bacteria > Bacteroidota > Bacteroidia > Bacteroidales > Bacteroidaceae > Phocaeicola. The sequence continues at coordinate 25,025 of JAXEBI010000069.1, read as the reverse complement.
TATAAATCCGTCCTGTATGTATTTCCAGAGCGAGATTCCATAAAGACATCGGAAGAACGGAAAACTCTTCAGGCATAGACACAGAATCCGTGCCTTTCTCATACTCTACTATAAAAGGTACAGAACTAATACCGGAAATGCAGCCTGATACAGCCCGTTTCCCGAAAGGCGGTCCTGCTACCTCATGCACTTCATCACCGGTAAAGAAATCAAGGACCTTTCCATCGGTCCTGTCCCATACAAACATGCCACTGAATGAACCTGCCAGCCATCTTTCCTCACCGTTTTTCTGCCATACATTCAGCCCCATGACACTTACCGGAGGAGTCTTTTCTTCCTTTACAGGAACGGCATCCAGCGAAGACAACGAATAGAAGCCTTCGGAGGTCGAAAGAAGCCAGTCACCACATTCCCTGTCATAACGTGTCATTCGCAACCTGTCATTCCAGGCATTGTCTTCATCCAGCATGGACCCGGGCACCGGAGGTACTTTCCCATAGACCAATGCGATAAGTACAGGAGGACGCAGACACCATCCGGTAAAGGCAACCCACATAAGCAGAAGGAAGGTATAACGTCCCACCGTATCATGCCAGTTTAAAGATTCTTTCAGTAAAGATGTACAGGCTGACATATTTCTTCCTTTTTCTCTTGAACGACGAATAACCCCGGGAAGCAGCCAATACAGCACTCCTGAAATACAAAGTATGATAATGACCACAGCCACACCGTCCATCAGGAGTTTCCCGAATGTTCCGAACAGTTCTCCGCTATGCAAAAGCCATACTGTACGGAAAAGAGAAACCTTTCCGTCATAACCTGCAGGAGCTTTTATTTCAACCTTCCTGAAATTATGATAGGGAAATGTGGATATATAAAGATAAGAACGGCCTGTTACCACCAGCGTATCTCCAGCCAGCGTTAGGTCGGAAAGCTGCTCCTCCTTCCTGTCCGGCAAACAGATTTCCTTCCATTTTTTACCGTCTCTTCTGTAAAGTGCGAACGGACTGACAGTAAACAAAGTTTTATCCGCAACCTGCACAACGGCTCTGATGTTACGGCGGTCAGTACCGGAAGGCAAGCCTTCATTAAAATCCAGAACAGTATTCATAACCGAATCCGTCATCCATATACCGTTACTTCCATACAAGAGAATGGAGTCTTCTTGAGCATACCGTAATGAACCACGCAGCAGCCCGTTGTTCCATCTGTCAAAACGATAGCTTGAAGGAAGCCACTTCCTGCTCATGTCCACATCCGATACGGCCTCCCTGTGATTCAGCACAATACCGCTTACACAGAACATAAGCATGAAAAAGGTAAAAATCAGTCCGAACCACTTATGATGTTTTCTCCATGTACTCCGTCTCATCCCCTGCGCATCATTCTACGATATGTCACATAAAGTCCCGCTACGGCAAACGAACTGCCTATCAGAACAATTTGGAGTATATGCTTCCTGGGAGCATTCCACAAAGCAGGAAGAAGACTGATACGGTCGAACACTTCCACGGCTATCCAGAAGATGATGACTGTAGCGAAGCCATAACGCAGACTCATGCCCCACGAAGAATAACGCAGCAGATGGGCAAACATGAACAGCGAACCTATCAGCCCCAGCATCCCCACAAGCAATGTCACCGGATGACGGTCGCCCAGGAAACGCTCGTCATAACAGAACATAAGTGTGAGGTAACACGTCCATAACATCGTAATCACTTCCATAAATGTCACAATGCTGGTATGACGTGTCATTGGCCGTGCCGCAATTTCCTTCTTATGTTTACCGAAGAACAGACGTTGCCACCAGTTTAGGAAGTTACATTCATTGGCAGTACAAAACAGGTACAGAATTATCACCATTGCCCAGAATCCGAAGGTAGCAGGCAGTATCAGATACTCCGGACGGCTGACAATCTCGCCTGTCACCGGGTCAAGCTGCGCATGTGTGCCGAACCGTTCGGCATAATACATGAACAGGAAAATCCAATAGAACATACCTCCGAACAGTCCTAACAGGCTCTGCCGCACATCTCCTTTTATAAAGATACCCGCAATGACCAGTCCCAGTCCGAAAACTCCCATTCCCATTCCCGCATAAAACTGTTCCACTCCCGTAGTACCGTCTTTCAGCATACGGGCAAGAATATGCGTAAGGGGCATCGCTGCCAGTGTCACCACAATAGCCACTATCGCTTTGTCCCAATTCGTTTGTTTTCTATTTAATCCTATTGTCATGTTAATAGACTTTTTATCCGACTGCAGCCGATTTCCTTGCGCCCTTATACCAGAGATAGAACACTAAAGCCACAAACACTACCAGTATTATCACCATCTCCATTACATGGTTAAGCGGGTCGACCCATATTTCACTGAAAAGGTCCATACGTCCTAATATTTCAATCGGTGTCCAAAATACCACCACCGTAGCGATGGCCATACGGATATTGGCTCCCCACGAAGCGATGCGCAACTGCTTGGCAAAGATAAAGAACGAACCTATCAGACAGCCCAAGCCTACCAAAAGTGTAACAGGATGATTTTCGCCTAAGAACACATCGTCATAACAGAACATCAGCAGCAGGTACGATGCCCACAGAATCATCATCAGCTCCATGAAGGTAACGATGCTCGTGTGGCGTGTCATCGGGCGAGCGGCTATCTCGTTCTTCTTTCCCTTGAACAGCAGACGCTGCCACCAGTTGATGAAGTTGCATCCGTTGCGTGTGCTGAACAGATACATAATCATCACCATCATCCAGAATCCGAAAGAAGCCGGAAGTATAAGATATTCAGGACGGGTCACTATCTCTCCCGTCACAGGGTCGAGTTCTGGCTGTGTGCCGAAACGGTTGGCGAAATACATAAACAGGAATTCCACCCATCCAGTCCAGAACAGCAGACCGCCGAACAATCCCCACAATGTCTGGCGCGTATCTCCTTTGGCAAATACGCCTGTAATCACCATCAGCATACCCACGAATCCCATGGCAAAAGCCGAATAATGCAGTGTGGTCTCATCCAGGAAATGCTCCATCAGAATCATCACGGCATGGCCAAGCGGCATGGTGAACAATACCATTATAAACGATGCGGTGGCTTTCCACCAGTATTTTTTGTTTTTTTCTTTCTCCATAATCTTTTCTTATTTTAGTTCGTCGCAATAATAACTTATTCTTCCTCCTTCATCACCTATCTCCACATTGGCATCATACCAGCTGATAATCTGTATTTTGAAGTAACGCTGTCCGTCTGCCGTACGCACTACGTATGTGTGGAAAGACGGAGTATATACAGGAGGAGGTCCGGCAAACGTCATCGCCTCGGCCAGCAACGGATTGGCATTGGTCTTTGTCCTTTGCGGTCCGTTGTTCGGGTCGAACCAGGGATTAGAATCAAAATCCAGCCCGTTCTCCACCAGGTAATGGTTCCAGTCGTTCTGCGACATGGTCACACTGACCTCACCATTATCGACCACCCATTCCAAATCCGACGGTAACTGTGAAACGCTTGTCCACTTATTGTATTCGCCATATCCCAAGTCGGCAGCACCTCCATGGCCTATGCCACTGGTACCGCTGTTTGTTCTCAACACGTAGCCACAAAAAGCCAAGTCCCAATCCGTGCGGTCGTACTGTTCGCCTTCCTTGATGTCCTTGTTCACCCCGTAGGCATTGAACATTTCCCCCGAGCGCAGGTTGAAGTAAATCCAGTCGTTCGTCACTCCGGTGGAATAGCCCGACTTGCGCGGCAGTGTCTTTCCGTTGAAAGGCTGTATATCGTCATAGTCCACACAAGCGGTCATTGTCAGACACCCCAACAGAAAAGCCATTATTTTCAATTTCAAACCTTTCATTTCCTTTTCTTTAAAGAGTTAATCACATCATCAAGCATAAATTCCATCTGTACCCATCCGCGGGTTCCGGCTGTAGCCGGAACATTGAACATCGTAATCCCGGAACCCAGTGTTTTCGGCACATAGTTGAACAGATTGTCCACACCGAGAGTCAGCTTCACCTTGTTCCAGAAAGTCTGCGATACGGAGAGGTTGCACAGTACATATTGTGGAAGGTCGCAACGGAAATAGGCATCATAGCTCTTGTTGTCCTCTTCCACGAATACGCGATCCTGCACATCGAACTTCTTGCTTCCCATATACGATGCACTGAACATAGCGTTCAGACGGTAATTCTTACGTGCATATTTATAATCCAGACTTGCAGTAGCAGCGTGTGGAGATGTGGTATTTACCTGTATGCCCTCGTTCTTGCTCACATTGACATAACTGTAGGTTCCGTTAAGAGTCATACAATCCAATAGCCTCCAGCGCAACAAAGCTTCAACACCCAAGAGACGCTGCTTGCTCAGATTGGTATATTCGAAATTATACTGCATGTCATAAATACGCCACACTCCCTCAATTTTGTCTCGGAAATAGTTGCCGTATGCCGTACTGGAAACGAACAGGCGGTCGTTAGTGTATTCTGCACCGAGCGAAAAGTAATTGTTCTTCTCCGGCTGCATGTTCTCATTACCGCGAATCATGAACATTCCCAAATGGTCCCAGTTAAAGAAAAGTTCCTTAATACTGGGAGAACGGTAACCCATTGAATAGTTGGCGCGGATAGCCCACTGCTCATTGGGTGAATATTTTGCAGCCACTTTAGGCATAGCCATGAAACCGAACGCATGCGAGAAGTTGGTACGTACTCCGGCAGACACCATCCACTTAGGGTTGATGGTCCATTCATCCTGCAGGAAATATTCCGTCTCTTTTAGGGCACGGGTTTTCAGGTCGTGGTTGGCGTTGCCCGAAAAGCGGTCGCTGGTCAGTTCGTCAGAAGTGTGTTCGATGCCGAATATCAGACTGTGGCCGTCGAAGTAGTCGCTCGTCACGGTCAGACGGGGTTGCCAGATGCTGCTCTCATAGTCCTTATTACGGGTATCGATGCGCTCATGGCGCTTGTATCGGTTATAGAAATCACCGTGCAGGCTTCCGGTCACGCTGAACCAGTCTTTCATATGATAAGTCACCTTTGCCCCGGCGTTCCATTCGTTTGCCTGACTGAACGTCATGTCCTGTATCAGGTCGTATGTGTTCATGAAGAAGCCTCCTCCATATACCAAGACTGACAAATCTTTTATCGGATCGTAATAGACTTTCTGTGACATTGTGATGTGCTCCATGCCTTCGATACCCATCGGCGCACGGGCTGCGGTGCTGAACACCGTGATGTCAAGGGGCAGGAAGGGGTTGGCCTCCTGCGTATAGACTTTTTTGTCGTTCTCTGCCTGATACATATAGAATGCGTCGGTGGAACTGTACCACACATCGGTCTGCGAGGTCACTTTGCCCGCATTGAAGCCGGCTGACACCCAGCCTTGCAGGTTGGGGCGGTCGGCATTCTGCTCGAACATATACAGAAAGTCGCTTGGCTGCGGATTCTTGTAGTTGCGCTCGTTCATCTGTCCATAACGCACTCCGGCGTCTATCGACATCGGTTTGGAGGTCTTTTTGGTTATCAGGTTGATGACAGCTCCAGCCGCACGGCTTCCGTAGAGGGTGGAGCTTGCACCTTTCACTATCTCGATGCGGTCTATGGCATGAAGGTTGAAACGTTCATAGTCCAGGTTGCCCGCCATGTCGCCCGTCATACGTTCGCCGTCCATCAGGAACAGCACGTGCCGGGCATCCAGTCCCTGCATGGAGATTTCGTTGCCGAAGCCCACTTTCTGTATGTTCAGTCCCGGAGTTTCCTGCTGGAGAGCCTGCTGCAGGTTGGCGTATCCGGCATCCACCAGTTGCTTGCCGCCCAATACCTGCGTGGTTATGGGGGACAGTTTGATGGGGCGTGCCGCACGCGAACCCGTCACGACTACTTCGTTCAGCCCTAACGCATCCTCTTTCATATATACGGTCTTCACCGTTTCGGTATTTTCTATTTTCCCTGTTTCCGGTACAAAGCTGACGTATGTCACCTTATAGTACCAACTGCCTTTCCCAGCAAGCTTCAGCACTGTCTGTCCGTCCACGTCCGTGATGGTGTGTATGGCGTTCCTCAGTTCCGGATTGTCAGCATAGGCTACATTAGCGGCTATGACCGGCTGTTCCGTCCCTTTCTCCAGCACCGTCAGCCTGACGCTCCGCTGGGCTGCCGCATCCGTACAGATGCATACCGCCAACAGCAGGATGAAGGTTGTAATCTGTTTCATCTATCGTTTTGTCTTTACAATTCCAACTGTTTATATTCAATTCTTACCCTGTTCTTTCTTTGCTTCTTCCAGGTCTTTCTCATACTGCGAAAATTCTTCTTCAAAGCGGTCAATGCGGGTCTTGTCAATAGTTTGCAGGAAAGTTTCCGTGCGCACGTTCATCATGTTGTAGTCCACGATGAACTCCATCTGGTTAGTGTTCACATTCAGAAAACCGTCCACGCGGGCGCCGCTTCCCTCCTGGTTATCCTCTACATCATCGCCGCTGGTGGTGACATTCCCGTCCGTGCCTACGAACTTCACCCAGCCGTCGCCTGGATATTCGTCCTGTTCCCAACTGTTAAGGTTCATAAACTGCGTTGCGCATCGGAAGGTGATGGCAAACGGCATGGCACCTACGGTGAAGTCGCTCAGGTCAAGCACCATCATCCCGTCTTTCCGCCATGAGAAGTTGAACTTGGTGGGGCAACCGCTTTCCAATAGAGTCTTGTCCACACCGTTCATGGTGGCTTTGGTAGAGAGTACGATGTCGCCGTTTAGGATTTCCTTTGCTTTGTCAAGTTCCGTCTGGGCGAGTGGAGTTTCTTCGTCACTGCTGCACGAAGTCAAACTTATAACTGCTGCCATAAAAAGGCAGGAAATAAAAGAATAAAATTTCATATATCCTAGTGTTTATTTTTATATCTACAATGTTTATATTTTCTATAATAAGAATATCTAATAATCAGTATATCTTAAGCTATAATAAAGTTTGAAATGTCATAAACATATACTTTAGCTTTGCAAAGACGGTATAAAGAAAAAAATATTGTTCAAAATAAGTGGTAAATAGAGAAGGAGTTCAGGAGATTTATAAAAACTCCTTAACTCCTTCTTTCAGAAACGCAATATAATTTATATCACCTTTTGACATGTCATTTTAATTCCCAGAAATAAATGATTCACTTTTGAAATGAACGGAAGCAGGGAAATCTGCGCCTAAATAAGTTCCGTGGCATTGTAATGTAAATTCTAAAGTGTTATTTTTTACTGTCGCATCTGTCAGGCTTGTCAGTTGTAATGTAATGGGTATGAAACCAAAGATTGTTAACGTGCCGCAAGTTGTGCCAACGGCGGTTATGTTTCCGTATGCATCCACAGTTATCGGCAAGTTGATTGAAATTGTTCCCGGCATACTGCCAATTTGGGATACCGTTCCGGTCAGCATATTTGCCGTTAAGTTGAATACCTGACCGGATACGTCATCATAAGAATTTCCACGCATTTCGATTTCATCCATAAGTCCTGTATAAGAACCTACATAGTTCTGCGCATTTGCCAGACCTACACATGCCAATAAAAAGGCAAAAACTAAAGTGAGTTTTTTCATTGTCACAAATTTTTATTTGATTTTAATTCTATTACCACCAAAAAGCGGCTGTAGTTCCTACATTGTTTGTACTTGAAAGATTGACAGAGATTCCCAATTTCTTCGGGTCTGCATCTTTATAGTATGCTTTCACAAAGTCTTTGGTAATTTCTTTTTCCCAAGTGTCTTGAGAGCATGCAAAATTGGTCATATTGTTATTAGTAGAACTGAAATCAACCAATGTGGGATACACCAAGTTGTAATTGTCCGGCAAGTCACCAATAGTCAAGTTATTAATCCCGGCAAACTTTGTCAAATCAAATGTTTTCAGTGAAGGAAGGCATTCTATATCAACTGTACTTGCATGTAAAGCGGATGCCGACGGCAATAAAATTTCTTCCAAATCAGGTGAATCTATCGCCAATAAACCACTTCCAGTGAAAGGATCACCTTCCACATCTAAACCTCTTTGCCCAAATACAGTAGAGTGGCTTAAGTCTATAGATGTCAGTCCTTTCACACTTCCCATAGTTATCATACGCATACTGGTAGCTTCTGATAAATCCATTCCTTCCGACATATCCACATTCATAATATACAGTATGTTAACATTGGAACTTGGCTTAAAATATGGAACCTTTGCATCACTCGCCAATGAATATATCGTAATAGAAGAACCTTGCCAAGACGGATTCTGAATAAGATATTGAAGTCCTTCAAAATTGGATATATTATTCATAATCTGGATACCGACTGTTCTTTGTTCAAGTGGCAAATAATTGCAAAGGTCTATTTGCTCCCCTTCAAATAGACCAGAAAATGAAGTTTGCAATGTTGTACGCAACGTTGCATCGGGCACATCTCTCAATGTAGTATAATTTTGCAGAGTTCCGTTATCATTCATCATCTGCATATCTATGGAACCGCTCATAATGGCATCCTTATTCTGACGGTAGAAACGCATTAAGTCTGTGCAGTTATACTTAGCTTCTTCCGGTAAATACAACTTTGAGATGTTGAGTAAATTGGTTACGATCTCATCTCCGTTATCTTCTATAACCACGTTTATCAAGTTGTTATAGTCGTAGATTTCATTACCCGTCAAGTCTACCCCCGTAATCTGTTCCGGCAGCTTAGCGAAATCGAAGGCCGGGCCGTAACCATTTTCCGACAAATCCACCTCCTTCAGATTGGGCAGGATGGAAAGCTCTGATAGTGCGTCTGTAGAAATCTGTGTCCCAGAGAGGTCAAGCGTCGTCGTATTGTTAGCCAAATCGTCAAGCAACAATTTCCCGTTTGCATCAAACTGGTAGCCTTTTTGCACCAGAATGTCCTTCAATACTGTGTTCTCAATAGGGTTCGGGCTGTACGAAACCCCTCCTTCGTCTTCGCTACATGAAACTAGTCCCAGAGTTGTAGCAAGTCCTAAGCATAAAATTAAAGTCTTTCTCATTTTCATGTTTATGATTAAGTTTTTTAAAATTTGTGCAAAAGTAGAACTTATACTTATAATATAAAATACTTATTTTTTGGTATTTATTAACATCGTTAATCCTAATAAATGAGGACTTCAAACTTTAAAATCAGCCGTTTTAAACTGTTTTTCAGAAACTCCAATCAACTTATCTGATAATAAATATTAAAAACTGTTTTACTAATATACCTACATTAAGGTATTACCATCTTAGATAAAAAATACTATTATGCTTATCAGGAGTAATATATATAATAGATAATAGCAAAAATCCTTATTTTTAGGTATTTCAAAGAAGAAAAAGACGGTATATTTTTGCACCGTAAACAATTAAAATATTTACTTCATGAAAAAGATTGGTATATTTTACGGTTCCTCCACCGGAACCTGCGAAAGCTTGGCTGAACAACTGGCCGGCGAACTGGGAGTGACAGGCGGCGATGTGCACAGTGCGGACAAACTGACTGCCGAATTGGCAAATACCTACGATGTGCTGGTGCTGGGCACCTCCACTTGGGGCGACGGAGAACTTCAGGACGACTGGTACGACGCCATCAAGGTGCTGAAAGGCATGGACCTGCACGGCAAAGACGTGGCCCTGTTCGGCTGCGGTGACTCGGACTCCTACTGCGACACCTTCTGCGACGGTATGGGCATCCTCTACGAAGACCTGAAGGACACGGGATGCACCTTCCTGGGCAACCGCATCAGCACGGACGACTATTCATTCGGCAGTTCCATCGCCGTGGTGGACGGATGTTTCGTTGGCCTCGCGCTGGACGACGTGAACGAAAGTGGCAAGACCGCCGGCCGCATCAGTGCATGGGCTGCTAATCTGAAGAAAAACTTCTGACCATTTTTCTCTCTTCATCTTTAGCTTTATGAACATGATATCATCCCCCGACATCCTCCCGGCAGACCTGAAAGTGTTTCTGACCCACGTGTACGAGTATAAAAAAAGTGTACGCCGCATGGTGCTCTATACGGTCAACCGGAAGTATGAAGCCTTTGCCACCTCCCGTCTAAGGAGTCAGTACATAGATTTTCTGGTACAACCAGCTTCGGACAAGAGCATCAATCTGTTCTTCGGCCGTCCTGAGTGCATTCAGGCTATCTGTTTTCTGGCGGACAGACCGCTTAATCTGCTTTCGCCCGAAGAAGACTTCATTCTGGGAACGATGCTGGGGTATGACATCTGTGCGCAGTGCGAGCGGTACTGTAAGCGGAAGAAAGCCTCCTACTAATAAGGATGGTATAATCTCTCTCTTTCTGTTTCCTGCACATACAAAATAATACGTTACAGCTCATTATATTAACTTCTAAACCATATATGGAAGTTACATGCACAAGAATAGAATGAGGATATATCTTCATTAACTGGAATTTATGATCACATTAAGTTTGAAATTATCATTATTCATTCCAATTATGACAAGGATGTATTAATTTGAAGTCTCTTAATTATAGTAAATAATTATGCTGTACAAAGAATTATTATCCTGCATTGAAATATTATCTATTATTAATATTAATGTATTACAAAATAGGCATTTAAATCAATAAATAGAACTTAATAATGTATATTAAATAAAACACCTATTCTGTTAATAATTTAACGATTTTAATATACCGTTGTCGTCAAACTTTACTAGCTTGTTTACTATGGCAAATATTGTTATTCCTGCAACAGAATGTATACCGAGTTTTAAACTTATATTTCTTCTGTGAGTAGTCACAGTATTTATGGAAAGTTTCAAGTACTCAGATATTTCTTTATTACTCATTCCTCGTGCTACACATGCCACTATTTCCTTCTCTCTTTCGCTTAGAGTCTCAGACTTGTCTGTTGGAAAGTATAATTCTTCATAACTTTCTATTTCTATTTTCTTTGCATTTTTGACGTTCTTCAAATTTTCTTCAAGTGATAAAACTTCTGGGACAAAAAGACAATTCTCAATCAGACAGTGAAAATATAAATCCTGTTCACAATTAATAATGTCGAATAATACTGAATTTAAAAGTTCATTATCTTTCTGTGGGTAATACCTTATTATAATATCTTTTAGTTCTTTTAATTTTATATCAATACTGTTGTGTTTTGATTCGAAGATAGATATGTTATAGTTTTTGCAAAGACTCCCCCTAAGAAGAATGTTAACATACCTAAACACATTTCTATTTTCATGTTCCATGTGCTTTCGTACTTCTTTTACATACTCGTCAAAAAATTTAATAATCAGAAAGCCTATTCCTTCACTTTCAGAACAATCTATTGCATCGATAAGTTTACGTCTTATGGCAGGCAAATTGAAGTCTAGGAAGAAAGAATGAGCATTTTTAAGATAGTGCATCAATGAATCAAGCGAAATCTTGTAACATTTATATTCCTTTCTTGAGATGAAATTTACAACAGCAAGGAATGTATTGCAATCTACATTTTGTGATTCGCATACCTCCTTCACACATTTATCGCCAAACCCAAGAGAAATACCAAAACGGCACATAGCCATTAGAATCTGAGAATTACTATTAATTATATCGCTCATTTTATCTGTTGGCATGTATTTAGTTTGCATTACCATTCTTAATTTTTTTTATATTATTATATTCATTGATTTTTTATTATAGTTATTAATTAATTGCAAAGGTAGGCATATTGCTCAATACACGAAATACCTAAAAGTGGTGATATTTACGGATTTATATAGCAAAAATACACTACAATTGAGTATTGCGCATTTATATTAGTAGGACTAATTTTGCATCCGTAATTTATAATCATTTTAAATAACTAAATTTATGAACTTAAAAAAATGCTTAACGATGCTGTTGATTGCCATATTGGCAATTGCATGTAAAAAAGAAAATGAAGAACCTGAAAATTTTGCAAAAATTATAGAAGGGTCCTATAACGGAAGTGTTGTTATGAGTGTAAGTGGTAATGAAATGTCGACTTCTGATGCTACTGTAAAGCTGATAGCATTGTCTGACGGCTCTATTTCTGTTATACTTCCAAAAGCCGGTGAAGGCGCAATGTCATTACCTGAATTAACTGTAAATAATGTATCTGTAACATCATCAGATAATTCTACCTATGTATTAAATGAAACATCAATAAATCAAGATATATATACTGGTACATTAAGTGGCTCTGTAAAAGACGGTCAAATTGAAATATTGTATGCTATTAAACCAGGGGCAATGCCAATGTCTATAGATTTTAAGTTTACAGGGAGCAAATAAAAGCAAATAATCTATTTAAAACTATACAAAAAGATGAAAGCATTTAATCTAATCAGATTATTGTTTGTTTCAGCATTGGGAGTGACAAGTGTTTCACTCCCTTCTTGTAATGGTATATTGGATAATATATACGATAATGTTGATAGTACTATTTCTGGAGAGTATGGATTCATTAAGGTCGATGAATCCAATAATTCTGGGAGAATATATATAGATGCCACAAAGTATACAAACTGGATTTATATTGATTTTCATGATAGGAGTATTGATTCGTTGGATATAACAGCTTCTAAAGATGAACCTTTGGTATGGGATTTAGCTGTACATCGTTATGATGCTAAAACAAATTCAGGTTCAGTAGTAGAGACTAATCTGACAGATTTTTCTCAACTCAGTGGATATTCTATTAATGAAAACGACTTTGTTAAAGATGTTCCTTCTAAGGTCATTGTAGATATGAGTGGAATGATGGATGGTAATATATTGTATTCAGAGAGTAATGTGAATATGGTTTTATCCAAGTGGCTTAATGTAGATAAGAGTTCTATGCCTCCGGTATATACTCTTTCAGAAAAAGTTTATCTTGTTAAGTTTTCAGATGGAACAATTGCTGCTGTTAAGCTTTCTGATTTTATGAATAAGTCTTTGGTAAAAGGATATATGACTATAGATTATGTATATCCTCTTGATTTATAAATGATAGAATATGAATTTTAAATTAAAGAATTTGGCTGTGCTAACTTTGTTTATCTTTATGATAACAACTGTTTCAGCCCAACGTATAGTGTATGGAAAGGTGAAAGACATATCAGGTGAACCTTTACCTGGAGCCAGTGTTGTTCTGTGTGAAATACCGTCTGTTGGTACCACTTCGGATAATGATGGTAATTATCGTTTGTCAATACCTGATAATAAGAAGGCTATTACTCTCAAGGTATCTTATGTTGGATACGTTTCAAAAGAGTATAAATTGAAGTCTGACAAGAAGGGAAAGGTGGATTTCCTACTTGAAGAGGATGCAATGAATCTTGAAACTGTAGTTGTAACAGGTACAAGAACACCAAAACTGCTTAAAGATGTACCTATTGTAACTATAGTTATAGGCCTTGAGGAAATTAAAAAGGTTGATGCTACTCATATTGGTGATTTGCTACAGTCCGAATTACCAGGTATTGAATTTACTTATTCTATGAATCAGCAAACTTCTCTTAATATGCAGGGATTCGGAGGAAACTCTGTACTTTTCCTGGTTGATGGTGAAAGACTTGCGGGTGAGACACTTGATAATATAGATTACAGTCGTCTGAATATGGACAATGTGGAACGCATTGAAATAGTGAAGGGAGCGGCTTCTTCATTATACGGGTCTAATGCCGTGGGAGGAGTTGTCAATATAATCAGTAAAGATGCTACTGAACCATGGTCTGTAAATCTTAATGCACGTCTCGGAGCATATAATGAGCAAAGATATGGTGGTACTATCGGCTTTAATAAGAGTATTCTAAATAGTTCTACCAGTATACAGCATACCAGGATGGGAGAGATAAATCTAGCCAATGAGGGAGATTATAGTAAGATATATGGAAACTCTACATGGAATTTTAAAGAAAGGATGATTATTAAGCCTGTTGATAATCTTAAGTTTACAGCACGTGCCGGCTATTTTTTCAGAGAGAGGAATTCAAGTGCTTTGCTTAAGGAGAGGTATAGAGATTTCAATGGAGGACTGAAAGGGAATTATGATATTTGTAAAGGAAGTGATGTTGAGATCTCTTATTCGTTCGATCAGTATGACAAGAGTGATTATAGTGTGAATAATAATACCGATGTGAGGGACTACAGTAATGTTCAGCATACTTTGAGAACGGTCTATAATAAGACTTTTTCTGATAAAAATATTCTTACTGTCGGTGCAGATTATATGAGGGATTACCTTATGTCTTATCAGTTTGAGGACGGAGGTAGCCACACTCAGCACACGTTGGATGCTTTTGCCCAGTTTGATTGGAATCCTCTGGAAAAACTGAATGTGATTGCAGGAATGCGTTTTGACTATTTTTCAGAAGCTGACGTAAATCACCTGTCTCCAAAATTAGGTGTGATGTATAAGATATCAAACTGTTCATTCAGAGGTTCGTATGCAGGTGGGTTCAGAGCCCCTACATTGAAGGAAATGTATATGAATTTTGATATGGCCAATGTGTTTATGATTTATGGTAATTCTAATTTGAAGGCTGAGTCTAGCCATAATTTTTCTTTGTCGGCAGAATATATCAAAAACAGATGTAATGTTACAGTTACTGGATTTTGTAACCTTGTTGATAACCGTATTACAACTGCATGGAATCAGGAACTAAAAGGTATGGTATATACCAATATGGCTAAGCTGAGAATATCGGGAGTTGATGCCAATGCTTCAGTAAAATATCCTTGTGGTATTTCTGCCCGTCTTTCTTATGCATACACTCATGAGCATATAAAGAAAGGAGAACCTCTTACATCCAGTACAAGACCTCATACTGCTACAGCCCGTTTGGAGTATGATAAAAGATGGAAGAATTATGGCTTTAATATAGCTCTTAATGGAAGATTCCTTTCGAAGGTCACAACAGATGAGTATACCTCTAGTACCTCATATGAGGAAACGGTTAAACGTACATATCCTGCATATACTATATGGAAACTTACTTTGTCACAGAAGATAGCGAAAGGTATAAATGTCTTGCTTGCTGTTGATAATCTGTTCAATTATGTACCAGAGTATTATTATAGCAATTCTCCTAGTACAACAGGTTCTACATTTTCAGCAGGAGTTTCCATCAATGTGGAAGAGTTCTTCTGATTTCCTTATTATAAAATAGTCAGTCGTGTAAAAAATAATATTAGAATGATGGATAAATCGAAAATGTTTAAGTTGGCAAGTGCTGTAATAGTTGTTTTTGCCATAGTAGCCGGAGCTTGGCATATGTGGTTTAGGACTACCAGGATAGGTTTCGTTAATTATCAGGTTATCAATCTTGGACAGATATCTAAGGCCAATGATAATTCGTTCATCAGTATTGGTGAAATATCAACGGATAATCTTGATGAATTAAAAAAATATGATATGGTATTTATCAATGCAATGGGACTTCGCATAACAGAAGAACAGAGAGCGTTGATTCAAAAAGCAGCCGATAATGGATTACCTGTTCTTACTACTGCTGCAACCAATCCACTTAATAATATAGTTTCTGTAGATGAAGCGGTTGCAGATACTCTTAAATCATATCTTGGAAATGGTGGCAGAAGTAATTACAACAGTTTGCTTAACTATGTAAGAAAGTATATTGATAAGAAATTGGTTTCGGTTGTCGAGCCACAGCCTGTATTTGAAAGAGAAATAAAACTTTTCTATCATGCAAATATGGAAAATCCTGACAATGAAGATTTGGGATTTTCTACTGTATCCGACTATCAGAAATATCTTAGAAAACATTCTTTACTGAAGGAAGGAACACCGGCTGTCATTGTTACAGGGCAGATGGGAGAGCCTTCAGAACTTATCAGTGAGTTGGAAAAAACCGGTAATACAGTTTATCCGGTCAATGATATGCAAACTCTTGTCAAGTCAGATATGATTGATTCAATAAAACCTTCGCTTATAATTAATATGGCTCATGGAAGAATTGGGGATTATATTGTAGATTATCTCAATAAACAAAATATACCTTTATTTTCTCCTTTAAATGTAAACAGACTTGTTGATGAATGGGAAAATGATAAGATGGGTATGAACGGAGGTTTTATGTCGCAGAGTATTGTTACACCTGAGATAGATGGAGCAATTCGTCCATATGCTCTTTTCGGGCATTACAAGGATGAAGAAGGGCTGCAACATGCATTTGCGATACCGGAAAGACTGGAGGTGTTTGTAAAGACTGTTAATAACTATATTTCTTTGCAACGTAAGCCAAACTGTGAAAAAAAGGTAGCTGTTTACTATTATAAGGGTGCAGGACAGAATGCTCTGACAGCTGGAGGTATGGAAATGGTTCCTTCATTGTATAATATGCTTTTGAGAATGAAGAAAGAAGGCTACAGAATTGAGAATCTTCCTTCATCTGCAGAAGGTTTGGCGGAAATGATTCAGCGCCAAGGAGCTGTATTTGGTACTTATGCTCAAGGAGCTATGGATGAGTTTATGAAGAATGCTTCTCCACAGATAGTATCGAAAGATGAATATGAATCATGGGTGAAAGTTGCTTTACGTCCAGAGAAATATCAGGAGGTAATATCTTCGGACGGAGAGTTCCCGGGAGATTATCTGACTACGGATGATGGTTGTATAGGTGTTCCACGGGTTGATTTGGGAAATGTGGTCCTTCTTCCACAGAACGCAGCCGGTAAGGGAGATAACTCTTTCAAGATTTTACATGGAACAGAGGTTGCACCACCTCATGCTTATATAGCTTCTTATCTTTGGACGCAGTACGGGTTTGGAGCTGATGCGCTGATTCATTTCGGAACTCATGGAAGTCTTGAGTTTACACCGGGCAAACAGGTGGCTTTATGTCATGACGACTGGGCAGACAGACTGGTAGGAACTCTTCCGCATTTTTATGTTTATTCTATTGGAAATGTAGGTGAAGGTGTTATCGCTAAAAGAAGGTCGTATGCAGGATTACAGTCTTATCTTACTCCTCCGTTTATGGAGAGTAATCTGAGGGGCACTTACCGCCAGTTGAGTGAGGCTGTGAAGACTTATTATAATATTGATGCCGAGAATGAAAAACTGCGTGGTGAAGCATCAATTAATATTAAGAAACTGGCTGTAAAGATGGGAATTCACAGGGATTTGGGACTTGACAGTGTATTATCTGTTCCTTATTCTGATGATGAGATTGTCAAGATTGACAATTTTGCAGAAGAACTGGCAACCGAAAAGATTACAGGTCAGTTATATACTATGGGAGTTCCATATGAATCAGATAGAATTATCAGCAGTGTTTATGCGATGTCTGTTGAACCGATAGCTTATAGTCTGTTGGCACTTGATAAAATGAGAGGTAAGGCAGTTGCTGATACTGAAAAACGTAAGAGTTTGTTTACACAAAAGTATCTGAACCCTTCAAGAGAACTTGTAGGTAGGGTTCTATCCAATCCTTCAATTGTGAATGATAAACTGATTTGCATTACTGCTGGTATAAGTGAATCGGATTTGATTAAAGCCCGTAAGATAGACAAGTCTTTGAATGCTCCAAAAGGTATGATGGCTATGATGATGGCAATGGGTGGAGCTTCGTCAAAAATGGAATCTCCACATTCGGCAGAAAATAATACTGAAGATGCTCAAGGAAAAATGGATAAAGCTTTGGAGATGGCCCCAAAAATGGGGGATAGTCCGGAAGCTTTGAAGAAAATGCAGGCAAGTATGCTTAAATCTAAGCATGGCTCTGAAAGAGAGACTTCGAATATGGGTAATGATGATGTTAAGAATCAGAATAAGGCTAAATCCGACATGTCTGCCATGATGAAGGCTATGGCAAATAATAAACCTGAGTATTCGAAAAAGGAAATAAGTTTTGCCCAGTCTGTTATGGAAGTGGAACGCACTATTATGAATATAGAACGCTACAGACAGGCTCTTTTAGGTAGCCCAGAGCATGAATTGTCTTCATTGGTTAATGCGCTGAACGGTGGGTATACAGCACCGTCTCCTGGCGGTGATCCAATAGCAAATCCTAATACTTTACCAACTGGACGTAATTTATATGCCGTTAATGCTGAAGCGACACCAAGTGAATCAGCTTGGGAAAAAGGAAAGATGCTTGCTAATAATACAATAGAAATGTATAGAAAACGACATAACGACAGTATTCCAAGAAAAGTCAGCTATACGTTGTGGAGTGGTGAGTTTATCGAAACAGAAGGTGCTACTATTGCACAAGTCCTTTATATGTTGGGAGTTGAGCCTATTAGAGATTCTTTTGGACGAGTTACAGATTTAAGATTGATACCATCTGAAGAACTTGGGCGTTCACGTATTGATGTTGTAGTACAGACCAGTGGACAGCTGAGAGATATTGCTGCTTCAAGACTGTTTCTTATAAATCGCGCAGTTGAGATGGCAGCTGCATCAGGTAATGATAAATTTGAAAATCACGTGGCTAATGGAGTTGTAACAGCCGAGCGTGCATTGACAGAAAAAGGACTTACTCCCAAAGAGGCTCGGGAAATTTCAACATTCAGAGTCTTTGGAGGTGTAAACGGTAATTATGGTACAGGTATCCAAGGTATGGTACAAAGCGGTGACAGATGGGAATATGAATCAGAAATAGCCAATGTATATCTGAACAATATGGGCGCATTTTATGGAAGCGAGAAAAATTGGGAAATGGTTCGTCAGTTCGCTTTCGAGGCTGCTCTTACAAATACAGACGCTGTGATTCAGCCCAGACAGAGTAATACTTGGGGGGCTTTAAGCCTTGACCATGTTTATGAGTTTATGGGAGGGATGAATCTTGCAGTCAGAAATGTTACTGGTAAAGATCCAGATGCTTATCTGAGTGATTATCGTAATCGCAATAATGTAAGAATGCAGGAAGTTAAAGAAGCTATAGGCGTAGAGAGCCGTTCTACAATTTTCAATCCTGAATATATCAAGGAGAAGATGAAAGGTGATGCCGGGTCGGCTTCAACTTTTGCTGAGATTGTTCGGAATACTTATGGATGGAATGTCATGAAACCTAAGGCAATAGATAAGGAAGTATGGGACGAGATATACAATGTATACGTGAAAGACAAATTTAACTTGGGTATACATGGATTTTTTGAGGAGAATAATCCTGCGGCTTTGGAAGAAATAACAGCTGTAATGATGGAGACGGCAAGAAAAGGACTTTGGAAAGCCTCTGAACAACAACTGGCCGACATTGCAGAATTACATACTAAATTAATAGACGAGTATAAGCCATCGTGTTCAGGTTTTGTATGCGATAATGCCAAGCTGAGAGACTTTATCGCTTCTAAAACTACTTCTGAAAAAGCTTCAAACTATCAAAAGCAGATTTCTGAAATAAGAGAAAGAGTGGTTGCAGGTGATGCTAAGGGAATGGTCATGAAGAAAGAGAACATAAGTAAGGAAACTGATGAAACTACAAATTTGCTTAACAATACAGTTGTGGCAGTCATTGTAGTTGTATTGGTGTTGGCAATGATTATCTTTGTAAAACGACGCAGGAATAGTATGAAAGAATAATATTGGGGAGTGTGTATATTATACTTTTTTTAGATTATAATAATGGAAACTGTAGTTGTAGTATTGATGATATTAGTTAGCTTCAATTTTTTATTGAAGCTAACTTACTGCAAACTGTGGACGGTGGCTGTAGTGTCAGTTTTGGCATGTTTGTTTACAGGTCTTATGTGGCCGTTGGCAATTGAACAGTCTAAAACACAGATTTCTGATTGGCTTTCAAATCCTTCACTTATGCTTGACACATCTGTAATACTGACTGTTGAAGTGGTTTTACAAATGTCATATTGTATGCTTGCTGCACATCTTCAGACTTCAGGGACAGTATCAGAAAGAACATTGTTTTTTTACCGTTGTCTTCGTCTATTTCCTGGTATTCTGATATTTGTAGTTCTTTTTAGTGTTCTTGTAGCACTCATTTTCAGTTTCCCAGGAATGTCATTTAGCCTTTTATCATGGATAATGGGATGTGGTGTTCTTCTACTTATTCCACTAGGTATGTGGGGGGTGAAGATAATATTACCGGAGAAAGAAGTTCGATTGGAATTGTTGTTTCTATGCAATGCTATAGTGGCTATATTAGGTATAATAGCCACAGTGAACGGAACTACTGCGGTGAGTGGAATCAGTGAGGTTGACTGGATGGCGTCTTTGGGATTATTGCTGATTATTGTAGCAGGAACAGTCTTAGGATGGGGCTTTAGAGTATTTTATATGAACCACAGGGGTTTAAAAAGATAGAATAGATTTATATATAGGACTTTAATGAATAATATAAAATTATAAACTTATGAATTACATTTCGGATATTCTTTATTGGATTTCAACAGGATTATTGGTTCCTGTAATTATTTTGTTGATAATACTATTTGGCAGATCACTGCTTTTAATAGGAAGCTTTTTCAGTCAATATATGACAATACGTAAAACAGAAGCTATATTGCATAAAGAATTTGATAATCTTAATTATAATGACATTTCTTCATTGCAGGAACGTATTCCTAAAATTAAAACTTCACTCGTTACTCTATATATACATAAAATACTAGAGATTAGAGACAGTATACCACATGTAGAACGTCTATTGGCTGATTTTGAGATTGCTGCTGATAAGGATTTGGCTATATCTAAAACTTTAACTAAAATGGGTCCTATGTTAGGTCTTATGGGAACACTTATTCCAATGGGTCCTGCTTTGGTTGGCTTATCTACAGGTGACATATCTTCAATGGCCTATAATATGCAGGTTGCATTTGCAACAACTGTAGTCGGACTTTTTGCAAGTGCTATAGGTTTTATAACACAGCAAGTAAAGCAAAGATGGTATTTACAGGATATGACTAATTTGGAATTTCTTGCTGAAATGATAAAAGAAAACAGAAAATAATTATGAGAAGGAATCTTTTAAAAAAAGAAGAAGACAGTGATCCAATGAGCGTTGTTAGCAATCTTTTCGATGTTGCTATGGTTTTTGCTGTTGCTCTGATGGTTGCACTTGTTAGTAGGTATAATATGACAGAAATGTTTAGCCAAGAAGACTTTACAATGGTAAAAAATCCTGGTAAAGAAAATATGGAAATTATAACAAAAGAGGGTAATAAGATAAATAAATACACTCCTTCAGAGAATCAGAGCGATAAAACCGGTAAAAGAGGTAAGAAGGTTGGAATTGCTTATGAATTGGAGAACGGAGAGATAATTTATGTTCCTGAAAATTAAGGTATATGAAATCATCTTAAAAACAGGAAAGACATAGATAATTATATAACTGTGGCTATTTTAAATATTGTAGATTAGTGTTATTCCTTTGATAAATATATAATTCAGAATTATCTAAATTTAAAATGTAAAGGTTAATGAAAAGTTATGGATTGTCACAGTCTAATTCATATTACAAAAGTATTGTCGAGAATAACAAAATTAATCAACATCAACTTTAGTTTACTATTATTATTTTATTGCATATAAAAACTTATAATTCTTATTGCATATCTAATAAATAAATTATCTCTTCCATCAAAGGAAAATCTCAATCCTGATTTGCAGCTGTATTTATTCTTTTTTCAGATGAATTTTTGGCGTAAGCCATAAAGAAAATTCATCTGAAAAAAGAATAAATACAGCTGCAAACGGATTAGAATTAAAGAATGATTACTTCTATAGGTGGATATATTGTGTTTTTGGGGGACACCTTCACTAAATGTTGGGAATACTGAAATATTTTTGAAAACAGAATCCAAATTTAAGAAGAAACTAATAACTGAATTCTGTTTCCATTTACACAAAATTTTGGACAGTATCTATTAAACTCTATACCCTTTCGCTAAGCTGAAAGTTTATTTTTTAGGTTTTTACAATCTTTTCATATCTGTACTTCAGTACAATTTCTACTATTCCTTTCTTTTGTTATGTGGTATTTATTGAAGTGATTTAAATTAGTTTGAAACAACGGTTAAAAATTGGGAATCATGGAACGATATTGTATTTGTTTTAATTCTGAAAAGGTAATATTTGAGAAAAAGAAAAGTTTAAATCACTTCAAATCTATAGTGTAAAGAGACCTGTATTAAAGGTGGGTGTCTCTTTCTTTTTTGTGAACTAACTTAAACTATTACTAAAAGATTACATATTTGTTACATTTCACTTCCCTAATTATATCATATAGCCGACTACATACACCGACACATATTTAATGCTAATTTTGCACAGTAATAAGATTGACATTTATATGAATAAGGTAAAAAGTTTGTTTTGCATCTGCATTGCAGCTATGGGAATGCAGAATACCGAGGCACAGATACGTGCGGAACTGGAAATAAGAGAAAATCCCATACTGGCTACGGGGAAGTATATGGCATACGAGGCACCATCAATCCCACTGACACCGGCTCCGGAAGGATATGTGCCATGCTATATAAGTACGTATGCCAGACACGGATCACGTTATCTGACAGAAATAGACAAGTACGAACCTGCTCTGACAATAATGGAGGAAGCAGAGAAAGACAACGGACTGACTGATGTTGGCAAAAAGACACTGAAAATCCTGAGACGGCTTGCAGAAGTAGCCGAAAACCGCTACGGAGAGCTTACTCCAAAAGGAGTACGACAACATCAGGGACTTGCAAGAAGAATGTTTGAGAATTATCCTGAAATATTTGTTGACGGAGCTCACATTGATGCCCGCTCTACATATAAGACTCGTGCTTTCCTTTCAATGGCAGCAGCCTGTGTAGAGTTGAAAGGCCTGAACACGAAAATGAATATCACAACAGACGCAAGCCAGCATGATGTATATTTCATAAAATACAAGAATCCGGTATATTCGGACAGCTGCCAGCACAACGCCGATTCTGTATTTGTAGAAGCAGAAAAGCGTTTTGTTCATCCGGAACGTATCATGAAAGTTCTTTTTAAATCGGAATATGTTTCAAAAGTCAAAAATCCGGGAAAGCTTGAATGCGACCTTTTCGAGTATCACGGCATAAGCCAGAGTTCGGACAACATGCCTGACCTTTCATTCCTTTTCGATAAGAAAGAACTTTTCGACTTGTGGCAACTGAACAATTTCGAATGGTACTACGAACAGGGCCCATCGCCTCTGAGCGGTGGCAAGATGCCTAATCTGGCACGCAACTTGCTGAGAAACATAGTAGAGGCTGCCGACACAGCTCTTGTTTCAGAAAAACCTTGCGCAACTCTTCGTTTCGGCCATGATACAAACCTTGCTCCATTGGTAGCTTTATTGAATATTGACGGATTCAACCATTCTACAGCCGACTGGGACTCTATTCCTCAATATTATCAGACATACCGTATGATTCCTATGTGTGGAAATATACAACTTATCTTCTTCCGTAAGAAAGATAGCAATGATATACTGGTAAAAACATTACTTAACGAACGTGAAGTACATCTAACAGGTATTGAAACGGATTGTTTTCCTTTCTATCACTGGAGTGAACTCCGTAGAAGATGGATAAAACTTACTGATGAGATTTATCTTCCTTCCCTTCCAGAAAAATTTGAAACTGATTAAACATAAGATGGTGTGTCAATGACACACCATTTTGTTATAATATCCTATCCCCAAAAAGAGTTAGCTGATAAATGTATCTGTTATACTGTTTTAACGCATCCATCAAGAAAAATATCAAAACGATCAGCACTCTTGTCAAAGCTAACTATATCAAAGTTGTCTATGAACACATCCGGAAGGATGGCACAAAGGAGTAGTTCTGGTTTCATGAAACAAAGGTAAGAAATACAATCGAAATAATAATCTAAAACAACCGGAAATATCCGCTGACCCTTAATATGGTATTGATATTGGGGACCAGCGGATATCTATATTTTCGTGGTTCAGACGTTTATTACTGTGACTTTGGGGTGGAATGATATATATATAGAAGCAAATATTAAACAAAATGGAACAAGGAGAAATGGTATTACATCAGTCAGACTACTCTCTAGAACTAGAAGTTCGGCTGGATGGAGATAATATATGGTTGAAACATTCACAACTTTCTGAACTATTCGATTGTGATGTTAAGACAATAGGTAAACATTTAAAAAATGCTCTTAAGGAAGAACTTGAGAATGTTCCAGTTGTCTCAAAATTTGAGACAACTGCTGCTGATGGTAAATTTAATTTGACTGAACATAACAATCTTGATATGGTTATGTCTGTTGGTTTTAGAGTAAAATCAAGAAGAGGAGTTGACTTTAGAAATTTGGTGAATACCATTCTTAAAGAATATATGCTTAAAGGATATGCTATTAATTAATGTTCTGAACAACTTGAAAAGACGGTTGCTTTGCATTCTAAGAAGATAGATTTCTTTGTAAGTACCCCACAGCCGCTGATGAAAGGCATCTTCTTTGATGGGCATATATTAGATGCCTACAAGTTTGTAACAGATCTTATCAGATCTGCCCAAAAATCCCTTCTACTAATAGACGAGTATGTCGATGAATCTGTGTTACTTATGTTGGCTAATCGTAATCCAGATGTTATGGCCACTGTCTGTACAAAAAAGATTACGACACAGTTGCAGTTTGACATTGACAAGCATAACGATCAGTATCCGCCGATTAATATCTGAACCTATAAGAACGTCCATGATCGTTTCTTGATAATTGACGATAAGGAAGTTTACCATATTGGGGCTTCTTTGAAAGACTTAGGCAAGAAAATGTTCGCTTTTTCTAAGCTGGAGATTGAACCTGGCCTATTAATAGACAAACTGTAAGTTTATAATATGAATACCATCGACATACCAATCCCCTTTAGGCAGTAGAAATTAAGTTTTTAAAAAACTTTTTCTTTAAAAGTTTTGGATATAATAAAAATATTTGTACCTTTGCACCGCAATCGAGAAACAAACGATAGTTTGAAAAAGTAACGATAGCCCTTGCGCTTGTGGCGTAATTGGTAGCCGCGCCAGACTTAGGATCTGGTGCCGTGAGGCGTGTAGGTTCGAGTCCTATCAAGCGCACAGAACGGATGA
>JAXEBI010000068.1:0-24559 GCA_034094155.1 Phocaeicola sp. | reverse complement strand
TGACAAGCCTATGCTTCAGGCTATCGGTAACGATGATTTGCGGGATGAATACAGGAACACTCTTAAGGCTTTTTACGGTGCGCTTAAATCAATGGACCGTTATATCCGTTTCGCCTTGCTTACCGGTGTTACAAAATTCGGTAAGGTTAGTGTTTTCAGCGACTTGAACAATCTTAGGGATATTTCGATGGAATCCTGGTATTCCAACATCTGTGGCATTAGCGAAGAGGAGCTTCATTCTATGCTCAAAGAAGAGATAAGGGAGTTAGGTGCTGCCAATGGCATGACTGAAGAAGAAACGAAATCCAAACTCAAGGAACTGTACGACGGGTATCACTTTAATGAGGATTGTATGGATATATATAATCCTTTCAGCATCCTTAATACTTTCGCAAAAAAGAAGTTCGGAGATTATTGGTTCGAGACAGGTACGCCAACTTTTTTGGTTGAACTGATGAAGGGATGCGGATATAGCCTGAATAAACTGATGAAGGAATATGCCTCGGCCGACTCGCTGGGCGGGCTGGAGACGTTCAAAAGAAATCCTGTTCCGGTATTGTATCAGAGCGGGTATCTTACCATTAAGGATTATGACAGAAGATTCAAGACTTATATATTGGGATTCCCGAACAAGGAGGTTGAGATGGGATTCATTCAATTCCTGTTGCCTAACTATACCGGAATGGACAACTCTGACGCTACATTCGGAATTATGAGTTTCGTAAGGGATATTGAAAGCGGAAATACAGATTCTTTCATGAAACGTCTGACAACTTTCTTTGCCGACACTCCATATGAGTTGGCCCGTGATCTGGAACTTCATTACCAGAATGTTATGTTTATCCTGTTCAAGCTGTTGGGGTTCTATACTCATGCGGAATATCACACATCAGAAGGAAGGATTGACATGGTTGTCAAGACTCAGGACTATATATATGTTATGGAATTCAAACTTGACGGAACAGCCGAAGAAGCAATGCGGCAGATAGAGAGTAAAAACTATGCGCGTCCTTTCGAATTCGACGGCAGGAGGGTGGTGAAGGTTGGCGTGAACTTCAGCTATGAGAATAGAAATGTGGAGAAATGGATTGTGAAGTGTTAAGATATAAATTAAATAAAGCTTGTATATAATTAGTGTGCAGGTTAGAAAGAGTCTGCTGATCTCTACTCTTGAGACTTATTTTTTTAGGTAAGAAGGAAATGTTTGAAGGGCTTAAGATTGCGGAACTTGAAATATTATAATATTTTTGTAAAGCAAGAAATCTTAATGACTAAATCATGAACAATTATTTGAGAATAAAAAACTTTGGTCCTGTAAAGGATGCAAAAGTGGAATTGAAACCTTTTATTGTTCTTATTGGAGGACAAGGTACAGGTAAGAGTACGATAGCTAAACTGCTTTCTATATTTCAAGATAAGTTATGGTATATGTACGTACTCTCAGAAAAAAATGAAACTTGTCTTGAGGCATTCATAAAGTTCGGAATTCATAATTATTTCAATGATGACACATATCTTGAATATATGAATGATGGAATACGCATAGTATATGATAAGAAGTTTTCTTTATCATATCAGGATAAGACTACACCTGAAGAGTTATTGCCCGTCTTTTTTTCATGGCTTAAGGAGAGCGCAAAGAAA
The DNA here is from genome assembly GCA_034094155.1 of Phocaeicola sp. Classification (GTDB taxonomy): domain Bacteria; phylum Bacteroidota; class Bacteroidia; order Bacteroidales; family Bacteroidaceae; genus Phocaeicola. The sequence goes on along the minus strand of JAXEBI010000068.1, from coordinate 22,915 downwards.
TTTTCTGAGATTTCGAAATCCGACATTCTCGAAATCAATAATCTTACAATGCAGCAGAATAAAAATGAACAGGGTAATAATACGCAACCGGTTCAAGACCAGTTTAAATCTTATCTGGAAAATTATCTGAATATTCAAAATAGGTTTAACCTTGTATTGTCTGCTTTCAGCAATATGAGTGAAAAGCTATATATTCCTGCTGAAAGGAATCTGATAGCTTCTTTCGCTGATACATGGGCAAGCATAAAAGTTGCTGGTATTCCATTACAGGATAAGTTGTTGAACTATATTAGTTGTTTTGAAAAAGCCAAGAAGGAATATCCTGTATATAGTATACCTTCACTAAATATAATTTATAAATGCGAAGGTAATAAAGAGGGGATGTTAATAAACGGAACGGACAAACTTTTGCCCCTTAAAGAATGTTCATCGGGTGCTCAAGCTCTGCTTCCAATGCTGATGGTACTGGATTATTGTATTGACAAAAATGTGTACAACGGATATGTAATAGAGGAACCAGAACAAAACCTTTTTCCTGATAATCAGTTATACACACTGAGGTACATTGTAAGCAAGAATAATGAACACGGCTCTAATTGTATTATAACGACACACAGTCCATATCTTCTGTCGGCTATAAACATATCGCTTTTAGCAGGGAAAATAGCCGGAATTGAAAAATATAAGGAAGAAGTGTGTAGTATATTGTCAGAGGAGTTTCACCTTCTTCCGGAAACAGTTGCAGCTTATGCTCTTGGTGATGAAAAGGAATATTGTAAAGACATTATGAATGGCAATACAAATACAATAGACCAGAATTATCTGGATACTACCTCATCTATAATAGGCCAGGAATTTGGGAAGCTATATAAGTTATATATTAAATCGTTAAGAGATAATCAGTAATGGCAATACCTAAATCTGTTCAGAATCTTAAGCTGTGCTATGCTTTCAAGGGATATAAACAAAAAGTGGAGGATTGTATTACTGTCACTTCTGCAAATGAGTTCTATATTGAAGACAACCCTGAAAGTAAATGTACTGTAATAGTTGATAGTGCAAACTTTGACAAGAAATGTAGAGTGATTAATCTTTCATCTTCTGAGGCTGTGCTTTTGGCTATTGACAATAAACTCATATCAAACAGGGAGATTGCTGATGGGGCTGTCTTTAACATGGATGATTTTCATTTTATTGAGTTCAAGACAAATGCAGAAGGCAATTCAGATAAGGCTGTATCTGATACTTACGATAAGGCTATCTCTCAGTTGCAATCAACAATAAATCTTTTTGAGGTAAATTTAAGTGCTGTAGGAATAGATTTTAAAAATAAAATTAATATAGGTTGTCATATTGTTGTGTCGGAAGCTTTTCCACGCAACAATGCTGTAGAAATAACTAAAGCAATGGATTTTGCCTATAGAACTTTACTCCCTTTGAGTTTTGATAATGAAATTGAACTTTCATATAGTATGGAGTAAATTTATAAGCCGAAGAAGCAATGCGGCAGATAGAGAGTAAAAACTATGCGCTTCCTTTCGAATGCGACGGCAGGAAGGTGGTGAAGATTGGCGTGAACTTCAGCTATGAGAAGAGAAATGTGGAGAAATGGATTGTGAAGTAAGTGTTAGATGTATTACAATAAGAACTGCAGACATATTAATTTTATACAGTTTAGTTGCTTATTTAAACAGGTTATTCTGACTCTGCTACCGCATAGTGCGTATCGGGCCGAACTATGTTTTTTAAAATTGTGACAATATCTTAACTTTGTATAGAAACATTAAAAATTAAGAAAGAAAATCTCCATTTGTTGGGGTTATATTAACTATATGGTTTAATTATCTTAAAATTGTTTTTATTATGAAGAAGACATTGTTATTTGCTTTATGCTCAGCCATGGCTGTCAGCTCTTGTACAAAGGATGAACTGGAAGTCCAGAACAGAACATCTGAAGGTGAAAAACTTACTTTCGGCCAGTCTGTGGTGATGGAAAGCAGGGCTATCGACAAAGCATCGTTCGTTAATGGTGATAAAATTTTAGTTAATGCCTGCCTTACAGAAAAGGAAACCTTAGGCGGTAATTTTACCAATAATTTTATGAGTAATGTTCCGGTAACAAAAGTTGAGAACGGATACTGGAGTTATGAAGTTGCCAAATTCTGGCCTAAGGACTGGTCTTCCAGAATTTCTTTTGTAGCCAACTATCCTTCGTCTGTGGAACCTAAGATTTCGCAAGGTATATGCTCTTTCTACTATAAAGTCAATTTTGATCCGGCTTTGCAGGAAGATTTCATGTGGGCCTCAATTACTGACGCTTATTCGGGCGACAGAAACGGTACTTACCAGAATGGAATTTATGAAAATCCGGCCACAAAACCTTCGGTAAATGTTGATTTCAGATTCAAACATGCGTTGTCTAAGATTGTATTCAGGGCTAAAGCCTCAAAATATTATGACGGCGCAAGAATAAATATTACTGATGTGAATGTGTATAACCTGTACTCTGCAGGTGTATACAGCCTTACTGAGAAATTGAGCAAAGGCTCATGGATGGTTACCGGATATCCTTATTACAACTATACCGTATTGGCTGGAAGTGAAGTTGTGGAACTGTCATCGTCTTCATATAAGACTTTAGGACATTCACTCCTTACTATTCCTCAGACCATGGCTACAGAGGGTGAGTTTATTCCTACAGTGACAATCAGATATACAGTATCTTATCCGGCTCCTGAACAGACTGTAGTGGAAGAACGTACATTCCCACTGGTTCACAAGAACCTTCCTAATGGAAATACTTGGGAACAGGATATGGTTTATTATTATGACTTCAATATTGATCTTGATATGATTACATTTGATGCCACTATCGATAAATGGGGCGGCTCAAGCAATCAGGAAATTGTAGTTCAGTAATTTGTGCTTCCTGAAGTTTGTAATGGATTTTGCTTTTTAAATATGTATACCGGTAGGTATATAGTTGGGGAAAGAAAGATTGATTTTTGATAATTGAATAGTAATAGTGTATTGGAGAAAAAGTTCCGGCTGCTGTACATTTTCTGAAATAAACGGTTTATGTATGGCAGCCGGCTTTATTGTGCCTGTTTTATTATGATTGCTGATTTCTATATGTTAATCATTGCAGCCAGGCTGTGGTTTAATTATTGTATCCTGTCCTCCTAAAAAAGAGGTGGGCCGACATTTCTGCCGGCCCTGTCCAATGCAAAATTAATATTTTCTACTTTCACAAGCTGAATAATATTCAATTCAAAATTTGAAAATGTTATTAAAGATCATTATTTTCTACAAAAGTAAAATTTATATTCTGAAAAACAAAATAAATATCGGGGAAAATTCTTTTTTTCAATGATTTTTCAGTCATTTACGTGCATTTCACGTATAAATTCACGTACATTTCACGTACTAATTCACGTACAAATTCACATTAGTCCATACAAAAGCCGGCGTAAGTGTACAAAGGCTGACTGCACTATTTCCTGACTCTATACCTTTGCATCGTAATCAGAAAAGCAACGGTACCGGCTCGATGATACAAATCTATAATTTTAATCATTAACTCAAACATTAACTTAATTATTTATTTAATCATTAACCAATTAATTATTAAGAAAGGAAATTTTATATGGACAAATTGTTGACTTATTCAGTAGTAGAAAAAAAAGACCCTCAGTTTCCAAGTTTGGAAGGAAAGTATTATGCACAGGCACAGGCAAGAGGGGTGGCCAATATCCGTGAAATGTCGGACAGAATTCAGAAAATGTGTACTGTGACAAGGGCCGATGTGCTGGCTGTGCTGATAGCACTGGAGGATGTGGTATCCGACTGTCTGGCAAATGGTGAAATTGTCCGTCTGGGTGAACTGGGATCGCTGCAGGTGAGTCTGAGCGGCAAGGGAACCGATAAGGCCGAAGATTATCACGACGGACTGATTGACAAGGCCAAGATTCTTTTCAGGTCGGGACCGACTCTTTCTACAATGCTCGGAACTCTGAAGTTTGAAAGAGTGGAACAGAAATATGTGAAGAAGGATAATGAATCTGTTTGATGACAACGGTTTTATAAGGTTTTTTATAACGGCGCTTGTTATGAAGAAAGCTACAAAATGGATTGTAAGAATCCTTAAATGCCTTATCTGCTTGATTACCGGTGCTTATAAGGATAAAGATAAGGAGAATGGCAACAGCCATGGAAACGGTAATGACTGTGAAGGGAACAGATGTAATAACGCTAACTGAAAATGAACTGAATTTATGGAAAGATTTATAGATACTATTATTATTCACTGCTCTGCCACTAAGAAGAGCAGCAGTCTTACTCCGCTGGAACTGGTGAAGATGCACCGTAAAAGGGGGTTCAATGGTTGTGGGTATCATTTTTATATCCGTAAGGATGGAGAGATATGTGAGATGAGGTCGGTAAAAACGGTGGGGGCACACTGCAAGGGCCATAATGAGGGAAGTATAGGTATCTGTTATGAAGGGGGACTGGATGATAAAGGTAATCCTCTGGATACACGTACCGAGGAGCAGAAGAAGGCTATGAAGTTTTTAGTGAAGATTCTGAAGAAGGAGTACGACATCAGGACTGTGGCAGGACACCGTGACTTCAGTCCCGACCTCAACGGTAATGGTGAGATTGAACCTCATGAATGGATAAAAATGTGCCCGTGCTTTGATGTGAGGGCTGAATTCGGAGAATGATGGCTTCTGCTGATATGTTTTGACAGAAAAAGAGTTTTGGCTGAAAATGAATTTTCTTGGCTGAAAAAGAGCTTTGAGAGATAAGCTTTGGCTGAAAAAAACTGAGGAGTGAATGCGGACTGCAACACGGTCCGTAATTCACTCCTCGGTTTTTGTGAGCCGGTATTTGGTCAGTAAAGTCGTTAATAGCAACTTTTTAAAAAGGTAGTATAATATGATATTGAGTAAAATAGATTATATTACTTTGCAGTAAAGTTTGATCTGTCAACATGAACAGACATAAAGACTTGGAAAGAATTATAGCGGTTTTGGCTGAAAATATTGTCGATTAAATCGTATTGTATCTTTTGCTACTTATCTATAGCAAATTATTCAGAGGATATGAGAATTAAAGATATTAGTATAGTCAATTTTAAAGGCTTTCGGAATGAAACAGTTGTTTTCAATGGAAATCTTACAGTTGTAATCGGAAATAATACAGCAGGTAAAACTACTCTTCTTAAGGCTTTACAGGTAGGCTTGGGAACTTATTCGCAAAGTTTGAAGAAACTACCTGGCGGAACTCCATATCGTCGTAATTTCAGCTCGTATGACAGGTTTTTGAGGTTTGATGAAAAATTAAGAGATTATATACCAAATGAAGACAGGCTGGAAAATATAAAAGCTGTTTTGAATTATAGATAAAAATATATACCCGATAGTTACAAAAATAATCATGATAGTATCATAATATAGCATAATAATACTAAATGCCATTTTCCGTAAAATGATATTTGCTTATTTTAATATATTTTTGTTATGCGGTTTTAACGGAAAAAGGTTATGAAGAAGTATTTGATTTTAATTATGTGCTGTTCTGTTATGATGAACGGTACATCTCAGGAAGCAGGTTCCGGCGAGAAAAAAATTTACGTTTACAATCAGAAGAATACTCCGTCGGGACTTGAAAACTATCTTTTTTCTACATATTATTTCGATGCGAAGAAGGCCTTTAACTTACGTAATATGCTGATGTGTTCTGCAGGAGGTGAAATCCTGTCAATGAAAATTAATCCATCAGGAACTACGTTTGCCTTAATAGCGGACAAAGGGAAAAAGAAAGTGGCTGCTGTCTATGATTTGTGGAAATCGGATAAGAAGATTCATGAATTCAAGGATATAGATAATCCTTCGGCAGTATGCTATACTATGGATGCAAAAAGAATAATTATAGCATCCGGCGGGAATGCACTTTTCTATGATGCAAGAACTTTCGAGCCGACAGATACCATAAAGTTGTCTTTCAATCCTGTAAAGATGACAGTGAGCAACAACGGTTATTTTCTGGCAGCAACCGATGGAGTAAAATCGGGTGTATGGAACATGGAGAAGAAGTCGTTGCGCAAGGAGTTTGACAACGGTGCCGGAATAAATGACATTGCTTTTTCGGGCGACAACAGCGAATTTGCTGTGCTTGCAGACGATGGTTTGCTCAGTGTTTACGATACAAGAAACTTTTTTATTAAGCAAAGCTATGATGCACTTGGAATTTCATCGAAGATGTCTTTCCATCCCGACGGGAAATATGCGACTGTAGTATCGGGCGACAACAGAATTGCGGTGGTAAACCTGATGGACAGCGAGGAAAGGGAATATGTGGATGATGCCAAGGGTGGAATAAAAAATGCGATTTTCGTGAAAGATAACAACAAGCGTGTTTTCCTTGTCTACAATACAGCAGATAATATAACATACAGGCTTATGAGTGAGCTGGCACCCAATTATTCGAAGTTGCTTGCCGAAGAGTTAAAGGAAAGAATGAACGACTGGATGAAGATGATGCCAGGCGAAACCCTTGAAGAATACAAACTGCGTGTAAACGAAGAGACGAGAGAGAAACAGATGCGACTGTTTGAGCAGGAAATAGCTACGAGAATGGCCGATAATCTGGTTCAGATGTCGGAAGTGACTTTAGGCAGCTATAATACCGAGGAAAATCTGCTTGCAGTAAATTTCGATAAGATGCCGACCATCTACCTGAGTGTTCCCTCCGAAGAGATAAATGATTTTAAAGATCCGGGAAACCTGGAATTCAGAAATGCTAAGTATGGACTTAACAATAAAGACAAGTTCGAACTTATTTATGCCGATGTATATAATAAAGTATCGGGCAAGACATATGTTTTTGACAATCTCGACAGAAAATCACTGGAATATCTGAGCGCAGACGAAAATTTTGTCCCTCTGGAACTTGTGCAGCAGTCGAATATGGAGGAAATAAGGCTTGAAGAAATCAAGGAGAAAATAGTAAACATAGCCAAAGAGAAGAAAACCATATCCGACCATACTAAAATATCTGTTGACGCAAAGGTTATTCCGGATGTTGATGCCAGTGGAAACAGCATAATGAATTACCTGATCAAGTTTGGTTATGAGGTGGAAAAAGGTTTCTCTGAAAAAGAGGATTTCGCGCCGGGAAAATACCGGACAGAAGACTCGGGAGCGGCTATGTCGATGCTTGAGATTATAAAAACCGCCTTCCAGGAGGATTTCTCGCAATATGTAAAGCCCGGAAAGAAACTGGTGGTGAAAATAAATGGTATGGCCGACGCGCTGCCAATAAGCGGTGTGATAAAATATGACGGATGCTATGGAGAATTCAGCAATGAACCGGTTTACAAGAACGGTGAACTTGGTAATGTGAGTGTGAATGTCAAAGAAGGTATACCTCAGAACGACCAGCTGGCTTTTATGAGGGCCGTGGGAGTAAAAGTTTTTATAGACAATAATATAGGCGTATTCGGAAAAATGGATACAGATTACAGCTATTACATTGAACTTCTGAATGAAAAAGGAGGTGAGTTCAGACGCATATCAGTGGAGTTCCTGTTTGTTGACGCTTTCTGATTTTTATTACGTGATGACATATATTCCCGTTTTTGAGGCAACAGTAGTAACGTGTGGTAACGGGAAAGTTTTTTTCTTAATAAATTGACTGACGATGAAAAAAAGATACTTTTTGGCAGGTGCCCTAATGTGTTGGGGAGCCTGCTTCTGTAGGATTAGCGGCCAGACACTGGCACAGGCCGGCAACAGCTATGAGACTTTCAACAAACTGAGACTTCAGGGGGCTTCGGATACTGACGTATATACAGCTCTTCTGAATTGCTATAAAGAATACTCATCGGTATTGGAAAATGCTAAAGTCAATACCCCCGAATATGTTGAGTCGAAAAAGAGACTCAGGGAAATTTATCCCTTCCTGCAGAACGGTGCAGCTTTCTTCTCAAGTAAGGGACAGCAGAACAATGCTTTGGTATTTGCAAGGGCTTTTATGGATATACCGCTTATGGATGCTTTTGCAGGTGACACATTCGTGAGGGATGATTATTTCCCTACAATGGCATATTTTGCCGCATCGGGAACATTCAATGCCGGCGATTATGAAAAGGCGATAGAATATTTCAGGGTATATTTAGACACCGGGGTGGAGAAAAACAGACAAAATGTTTTTGCCTTTATGGCCAAAGCCTGTATTAATGTGAAAAATTACCAGCTTGCCATCAAGGTGCTAAAGGAAGGTATTGCCAATTATCCTAATGATTATGGAATGCTGTCGCTGGCTATCAATACATGTATCGATGTGGATGATAATGAAAATATGCAGGAGTTTGTTTCGAAAGCTATGGAAATAAGACCGAATGACGTTACTCTGCTGAATATTCAGGGTAAGTTGTATGAGGATACCCGGAAATATCAGCAGGCTCTTAGTGTTTATCTTAAGCTTCAGGAACTTAAACCGCAGAATCTGAATGTGGTGCAGCACATAGCCTTGAATTATTATAATCTCGGTGCGCTGAATTACAACAAAGCCATAATGCAGAGTAATGAAAATATAGCCAGAAAATACAGCAGGCAGGCCAACGAGTATTTCGCCGCTGCCGCTGAGACTCTTAAGACTATAGTATCTAATGACCCTAACTCCGTGAAGTATATGCAGGCACTGGCCGTGGCATACAGTTGTATGAACGATATGGCTGCACTGAGTGAGATTAATTCACGCCTCTCGTCGATAGGAGCCGCTACTGTGGCAGATAATGTTACTCCTTCGATTATAAACTATGACGACAAAAAAGCCGTAAAGACACAGCCTGCCGGCAAGACACCGGCCGGAAATGGTATGGACGTTACTTATTCGGCATTTGCCAAGAAGTTTGTGGAGAGAAAACTTAAGGTATGGCAGTCGAAAGATCCTTATGAAACCATAGACGAATATATGGTGAGAGTGAATGAAAATTCAAGACAAGAAAAGGTGAATGCATTGCTGAAGGAAGCCGAGAAAGAATATATCGACATGTATGCCCGGAACGTGAAGATAAGTGATATGACTCTGAAGCCTTATGATGCGGAGAACAAGGTGTTTCTGGTTGAGTCGAAGTATGGTGAACTGATAGTACCTGTGCCGAGAGAAAACAATGAGGCAAAGGTTTTTGAGAACAGCTGGGAAGGCATGCAACTGAAGGACCCTGAGTTTTATATCAATGATGACAAGCTTGCACTGGCGAGTATAACTTTTGTTACTCCAACAGGCAATGAATACAAGTTCCAGGGCGACAAGAGCCTGAATTATGTAGAGACAGTGGTTGACTTTAACTTCGACCCGCTGTCGGACAACATGTTTATTGCTGAAAAGAGTGCTGATGCCGGTGCCGGCAAGCAGACTACAGGAGTAAAAACCATAAAGATGGGCAAAGTGAAATCGGACGTAGACATCAATATTCCGGTAGTATCTGCCGAAAGCAACAAGAATACTTTTGCAGTTATTATAGCCAATGAAAACTATGGTATGGTAGCTCCGGTTGACATGGCCCTGAATGATGGAGAGACTTTTGGAAAGTACTGTGAGAAGACACTCGGAATACCGCATAAAAATATCAGGATTTATAAAGATGCCTCTTATGGTGTTATGATAAGAGCTATGAGGGATCTTAAGAACATTTCAAATGCCATGAATGGAGATATGAAAGTGATATTCTATTATGCCGGACATGGCATACCAGACGAGTCGACCAAAAATGCATTTCTGTTGCCTGTCGACTCCGACGGATTGCAGACAGAGGGCTGTTATTCTCTCAGCAGACTGTATGGTGAGCTGGCATCGCTTGATGCAGAATCGGTGCTGGTATTTCTTGACGCATGTTTCAGTGGCGCTACAAGAGAAGGAAACATGCTTGCATCTGCCAGAGGGGTAGCGCTGAAGCCCAAAGCTGAAACTCCTAAGGGCAATATGGTGATTTTCAGTGCGGCGTCGGATGATGAGACTGCTTTCCCTTACAAAGAAAAAGGACACGGACTGTTTACTTATTTCTTGTTGAAGAAAATCCAGGAGACCAAAGGAAATGTTACTTTAGGTGAACTGGGAGAGTATGTCAAATCGAATGTGATGAAAGTTTCGGCTGTAGAAATCAACAAGCCGCAGACTCCTGTAGTTACACCTTCGGCTAATCTTGATGCTCGGTGGACTGATATCAGACTGTTGCCATGACGGGTTTATGGCTTTTCATGGTCAGGGTAAATGTATTACTGATTATTACTGATTATTAATGTTTTTATGAAAGTATAGGATATGAACAGACTTTATTCTTTAATATGTGTGCTGATATTGAGTATCGCTTGTTTGTCGGCACAGAATGTTATTACCGGTACTGTGACAGACTCGGAAGGAAATCCGGTACCAGGAGCAAAGGTAACTGTAGTGAATGGTACAGAATCGGCTATAACCGAACTTGACGGAACTTTTAGAATAGAAACAAAGTTCCCTGCAAAGGAGATAATGGTTTATTATGTAGGAATGCAAACCGTAAAAATGTCAGTAAAGAAAGATATGACAGTAAAACTGGCCAAAACAAACTGGTGGAATAAGATACCCGACAGTTATTCTTGGTTTGTGAGCCTGCAGGGAGTATTCCCCGAAAATGGAATGAAAAAACCTGCATTCGGAATAATGGTTGGAAGGGTGAAAAACATAGGATGGTACCTGAAAGGAGTGTACAACGGCAATGCCGCTACTGATGGAACATATAAGGAACAGTACTGGACTACAGGTGAATACAAAAAAAGTTATTATGCCTTTACCGGAGGTGTGATAGTGCGGCTGAACTGTGCCTTGCATGCTTATGGCGGAGTAGGATATTCAGACAGGAGTGTGGGATGGCAGGTAGCCAACGGAGAGTATCTAAAACATCCGGAATATGACTATAGCGGTTTTACCATTGACTACGGACTTATGCTCAGACTGAACAGGATAGTAGTGAATGCTGGCTTGGTGTCTTGTGCCTGCGACGGATTGAAATTTGCCGGTAATATAGGTGTGGGTGTGTCTTTCTGAACAGGCAACTCTCTGAATATGTGATGTTGTTCCTGGCTTGATCATGTATAACAGTTTGATTATGTATAACAGTTTAATTATGTAAAGATTAAATTATGAAAATCATAAATAGTATTTTAACATTGATGGCTACATGCCTTTTGTGGGGAAGTTGCCAGAAGTTGGAAGATCCGGTTTATAATATTCCAGAACTGGAGGTACCGGAAATAGTGGAACTGAATATTGATTATGCATATATAGAGGGCAAATCTTCCGAACTGCTCGATACTCCTTATTTTGTATTGTCGGAGAATGAGGATTTTAGTGATTCGCTGGTTTATGTGGCAGAATGTACAGATTCTGCAGAGTGTGTATATTCAAGAAAGTGTGAAAAGCTGAATCCGAATACAAAATATTATGTTGTTTTCTGTGCAACCGACGGACTGAGTGTGGTGAGAAGCGATGTGATGACATTCAAGACTTCGGGTTATATAGCTATAGATGATGTCCTGGCTTATGATTATGAAAATGATAAAATGAGCAGTATTGACGATGAGACAGGAGTAGGTGTATTTCTTGCCAGATATGATGAAAATAATCATGATACTGATAATCTGCAGTTTATTACTTATAGTAATTATCCGGTAAGCTACAGCAACAGCTGGAGACTTAATCCGCAAATAATACTCGACAAAGATGTTGATGCAAAGTTTTATGCTTATTGTCCTTATACAGAATATTTGAATATTGACACTTATGAAATAGAGGTAAATGGCTGGGATAACATAAACTATATGTATGGCAGCAGTAATGTGGTAAACAATGATAATCCTGATGCGGTGATTGAAATGAAAAGTGCAATGGCCACTGTGGTGTTCAATTTTACAAAAGCCAAGGATATTACTACTCCTGTGATATTCAAAAGTTTTAACCTAAGAAATTATTTTAACTCAAAATATCTGAAATTCAAAGGTAAGATGAATGTTTTTACAGGTGATATTATTGCTGAAGTGGATTATTCTGACGGTCTGTTTATAAGAAAAGAAATGGAGCTGGATTATGAGAAACCACAGCAGGTAAGATTTTATGTGATACCGACTTCATTTACTGATAAATCTGTGATTCTGAATATTTATAATTCGGATGATGTAGACTGGCGGGTTGAAATCCCAGGAACAGAATGGGAAAGAAACAAGGTATATACCTATGATATAGTATTCGACGAAGAATCTCTCAAGATAAGTGGTATCTGGGTAGAAGATTGGGAATATGTATATGGAGGCGAAGTATCATTAAAATGAAAAGCATCATTAGAATAAATATCCTGAAAAGATTATTTGATAAAATAATATTTGTTGAAAATAATAATTTGATTCTGTTATGAAACATTACAGTGATATATTAAGACTTTTATGGGTAGGGCCATTGACTGCCGCATTGTTTTCGTGCAGCGGTGAAGAGATAAACGAGGGTAATGCAGAAAAAGGTATGCCTTTGGAAGTTAATATCATAGAAGAAACATCGAGAGGGCCTGTAGAAGGTAATTATTTGCCGAAAGGCAATCTCAATATATTTACTCTGAATAAGTATACCGATGAATATAATGTAAAGGGATATTATCATGGTGATGGATATCTGGAGCTTGAAAAGACTGTGTATGTTACTCAGCCTGTAACAGTGTGTGCATGCTATCCGTATAATGAGGAAACTGTGTATTTCAGTTTTGATATTGAGGCAGAAACACAGACAGACTACATGTACGGATATAGTGTAGACAGTGAAAACAACAAGGCAACTGTGGACAAGGATAATCCTGTGGCTGATATTCTGATGAAGCATGCTATGTCGAGGATAACATTTAATATCAAATCGAAAAGTGGTACTCTTCATCTGGATAAAATAAAGTTAAATTCAATTCCAGTAAAGGCGAGTATTGATTTGATTGACGAAGATTATTCAATAAACAGTTACTCGAACATGGATGTTAATGTGGATGCCGATATTTCAGCGAATGGCTACGAGGTAGATATTATGGTTATTCCGTGCGCTATAAAATGCTATGTGGATTTTTATTTCGGTTCGAAAAGGTATTCCGGTAGTTTTATAGGTGGCAACTGGGAGGCTGGAAAACAGTATTATTATGATGTAACAATTTTTGATAACAGGCTGAGTATTGATCAAAGCAGTATATCGAAATGGACAGTGGGCACTACAAATAGTGTAACTGTGAACTGAATATAATTATGTATAACCGAATAATTTATAATTTAAGATAGTTATGAAACTACATTCATTATATGTGCCGGCAATGGCAGTCTTGCTTGCCGGTTTATCATCTTCCTGCAATAAAGAACTTGAGACAGAGTTGAATGATATCAGCAACAACGGAAGCAGTATATTGAGTATCACAACTTCCATTTGTGATTCGAGACAGGTAATTACAGACAGCAACTTTAGTACCGGAGATGAGATAGGACTTTATGTATACAATCTGAACAACACTACGTATTATGATGGAAGTCTGAATGTGAAAGCCACTTACGGAATGTCGAAATGGAAAATAAGTAAAAATATATTATTGAATCAAAGCTATGCAAATGTATATGCATATTATCCGTATATAGAGAATCCCAGATCTGAGAATGAGATGGAAATTAATATTGATATATCACCTGATGGTGATAAAGGACAGCCCGACTTTATGTATGCTTCTGACAGTAAGTTGAATTCGGCAGATTTGAATGCCAACCTTTATTTTAAGCATGTACTGACCAGAATAACAGTAAAGATAAAGAAATCGGACGATGATAAGGGTGCAGGCAAACTATCAAGAGTGACTCTTGAAAACGATACCCTGTTCTTAAGGGAAAATACAATAGGTGGAGTTACAGACGTACCGCAAGGAAAGGGTGATTTTGTGTCTACTAAAGGTATATTGTCGCTTTCTACTGGCGAAGTTAGTGCCGTGAGCTATCCTGACGCGAAAATAAGTTTCGACAGTGATGCATTGCTCGATACAAAAAACTATACACAGTTCGAATTTCTTGTCATACCTGCAGAAGCAAGGGTAATACTTCCGACGAACCAGATAAGGGGAAAAGCATGCCTTAATCTGCTTATTGACGGCAAGACTCACAGGGTGGATCTGGGATATCCGCAGTGGTTGGCAGGAAAACAATATATTTATGAAATTACAGTAAGCAGAGAATGAAGAGACAAATGATATATTTCATGAAAGCAGTTCTGGTTCTGGTAATATGTATGTGGTATGTATGTCCGGCCACAGCACAGAAAATAAAGAATGTGTGCGGTGAATTTACTTACTATGCCGAGGGTAACGAGACTCCCAATGATGCCAGGCAGAAGGCGCTGGACGGAGCAAGACTGAAGGCCATAGCAGATGAGTTCGGTACGATTATATCACAGAGTACATTACAGGAGGAAACATCCTTAAACGGAGATGAAAACTCGTTCTTCTCACAGTTGAGTTCGAGTGAAGTTAAAGGTGAATGGATAGAAGATACTTCGGAACCGGAATATGAGATTTCTTATTTGCAGGATATGCTGGTGGTGAAATGCCGGATATGTGGCAAGGCAAGGGAGATATCAAATGAATGGACCGATTTTAAAGCCATGGTACTTAGGAACGGGACAGAAGAGAAATTTGCCGGGGTTGAGTTCAGACAAAATGACGATATGTATCTGAAATTCAAGTCGCCCGTTGATGGTTATGTGGCTGTTTACCTTATAGATGATGCCAGGAATGCATTTTGCCTTCTGCCTTATATGAGCAACAGCAACGGTCAGTATTCTGTGAGTCATGGCAAGGATTATGTATTCTTTTCGCAGAAATGGGCAGGAAAGTCGGAAACGGTAGATGAGTTTACCATGACGTGCACCAAAGATATAGAACGCAACCAGATTTATGTAATATTCTCGCCGAGTCCGTTTGTGAAGGCTTCAGACACCCGTGTGGATGAAGGATTGCCCAGACAACTTACGTATGAGGAATTTTCAGCATGGCTTGGCAAATGCAGAAAAAGAGATCCTAAAATGGGAGTAAAGGTTATAAATATCCGTATAAGAAAGTAATATTTTATATAATTAAAATTTTAAAAGGTCAGAGTTATGAAAAAGTTTTTATTATTTGTCATGGCATTTTTTATGATTATGCCTGTAACAGTAAATGCACAGAGTAAGAGTCTTGAAAAAGAATTAAAGAAAGAGTACAAAAAGAAGATTAAGGAATACAAAAAAGAAAACTGGAAACTTTTCGGCAGCAGCAGAACTGTAGAAGTGGCACTTCTTAAACATTATGATAAGTTGAACAATCTTGAAGACGGAAAAGAAATTGTGGGACTTGCTTCGAATTTCAAATCAAAGAATGTAGGTATGCAGATGTCTATAAACAATGCGTGTCTGACTTACGCACAAAATGCCGGCAGTTATGTAAAAGGACGAGTAATGAGCGACCTGTTTGGTGACGGAACAACACCTGATAAGGAATTTGATAAATTCTACGCTGCATATGAACGTCTGGTTGAATCGGAGATAAAGGGAGAGATGGAGAAGTCGTATAGTGTGATTAAGGATAACGGAGATGGAACCTTTGAATTACAGACATATTTTATAATAAGTGAATCGGAGGCGACTAAGGCCAGAATACGCGCATTCGAAAATGCAGCAAAAGAAACCGAACTGGCACAGAAATACGGAGAGAAAGTTGCCGAGTTCATAAAAGAAGGATTCGAAACAGAATAATACTTAAATAATGACATATATAAATGTTTAAATATATAGCTGTATTTATTTTTGTAGCTCTGGCATGTAAACAGCCTGCCAGAGCACAAATAAATAAAGAATCGTTGAATAAAGAGTCGTTTGAGGAGTTCAGAAAAGGAATAAAGGATGATTTCTTTTCGTTCAGAAACGACGTGATGAAACGTTATAATGAATATCTGGCCGGTATATGGAAGAGTTATAACGTATTCAGAGGAGAAGAACGTGACTCGGTGCCTAAACCACAAATGATGCCTGTTTACAGTGAGGATAAACCTGATAAGCCTGATAAACCTGATAAGCCTGATGACAGGCCGGAAGATATTCCCGGTGCAGATGATACTCCGGAGATTATTCCTGAAAATGACCCTGAGAATATCCCGGAAATCATCCCTGAAAATGTTCCGGAAGCAAATCCGGAGGCAATTCCGGACAGTTGCCGGGCAGTACCTGCCGGTCCCGGCAAGAATATTGACAAGGATAATGTTCAGGATAAATACAGACATATGTATGTAGATTTCTATAAAATGCGACTTCAGATGCCGGATATAAGAAATGTATTTTCTGATATCGATTTTTCGGATATGGAGCCTGCTGAAATATGGAGTCTTTACTGTAAAAAGGACATATATAAAGTCTTGACTTCAAATATCAGATATTATGCTGATTATTTAGGGCTAAATGATTGGTTTATTTTCGAACTCGTGAGATGTTATTCGGATACAGTATTTAAGGATTATGGTGGAACTGCCAGAATATCACTTACGCAATTTATTATGGTGGGTTTAGGGTATGACGTAAGGGTAGGATTGCTTGAAGGAAACAGGTTGTGTTTGCTTGTCCCGACACAACAAACTATGTATAATATAAATTTTATGAAATATAATGATCATCGTTACTATGTATACTATGATAAGTTATCTGTATCTTCCGGCAAGGAATATTTCATCTCAACATATTATATGAATGATGATACATTTAAAGCTTTAAATCTTGAGATAAACAGACCGCTTAATATTCCTTACTCTCCCCAAAAATACTATTTCAGTTATGGTGGCATAAAACTGGAAGGTGAAATTAATAAGAATATTATGCCAATGCTATATAATTATCCTTTAACTGATCTTGAGGTATATCAGAAATCTGTAATTAATGAGGAAGTAAGGAAATCTGTAATAAGTCAGATCGGCTACCAATTATCCGGAATGCCAAGGCTGAAGGCTGTTAATACTTTGCTACAGTTTGTACAAAGTGCATTTGAATATTCAACCGACCAGGATCTGCATGGTTTTGAAAAGCCTTATTTCTTTGAAGAAATGCTGTATTATCCGAAATGTGACTGCGAGGACAGATCGATATTTTATTCGTATTTGCTAAGATATGTATTTGGTATGAATCCATTACTTATAAGGTTTCCTGGGCATGCTTCGGTAGGAATAAATCTGTACCCTGGATTTGATGGAGATTATTTCTTCTATAAAAAATTGAAATATTATATTTCGGACCCAACTTTTATGAGAGCTGTTACAGGGCAGTGTATGCCCCAATACAGGAAAATGACTCCTAAAGTGGAATATGTATGGGAGTGAATTATGAAAGAGGATACAGTGTTGTCTCATACTCCGATTATGGGAAAATCATCGTATATATGACTGTTTCTGAAGTGCAATAAATACATAAAAGTCAACAAAATAATACATAATCCGACAAAAGTGTACAAAAGCCGACCGTGGTTTTACGGGTATATATACCTTTGCATCGTAATCAGAAAAGCAACGGTACCGGCTGGAAGATTATGAAAGCAGAAGTTATAAATGACGGAAGCTTTTGAATGTAATTAAAACAAATCAAAATTAAAACAAATTGAAACTTTAACAATTAAACTTAACAATCAAATTTCAACAATCAAATTTCAACAATCAAATTTCAACAATCAAATTTTAACAATTAAAAAATTACTAACTTAAAAAACTTGAAGATTATGGACAAAATGTTGACTTATTCAGTAGTAGAGAGACGTAACCCTAAGAACCCTGAAGAACCGGGAAAGTATTATGCTCTGGCGCAGGCCAGAGGAGTGGCGAACATCCGCGAGATATCGGACAGAATTCAGAAGACGTGTACAGTGACCAGAGCCGACGTGCTGGCGGTGCTGATAGCACTCGAAGATGTGGTTGCCGAGTGTTTGGCAAATGGCGAAATTGTCCGCCTGGGGGACCTGGGTTCTTTGCAGGTAAGTTTAAGTGGCCGTGGAGCAGAAAAGCCTGAAAAGTTTAATGAAAACATGATTGGCAAGGCTAAGATTCTTTTCCGTTCGGGCAACACTCTTGCCACTATGTTGGGAACACTGAAGTTTGAAAAGGTGGAACAGAAGTATGTGAAGAAGGCGGCTGCAGCTGCCGGGCCTGTTGCGGAGGAAGATCCTGTTACTGAGGAATCTGGTAGCTAATGCACAAAAAATCTATAGCGTCATTTAAATCGTTTTATTTTAATATGTAGTTATTTCATAATATTAAGGAATAGTTCTTATTATTACAATGGGAAGCCTCCGACTGTGAAGCCGGGGGCTTTTTTGTGCTATATATTTTCGTGCTATATATTATCGTGTTATGTGTTTTTGTGTTATGTATTTTCATGTTATGGCACTATGCCATAGGAAGTTATTGGGGATTATAGAGTGTGTCGTGACACAGTTGTGCTGCATCTGAATCGGGAAGACATTCGAGGTGAAATACAGGTACTTTTGTTATTATATCTGTGATAGTGGAGTGAATACCGTCGGCGGAGTACTTCTCCCATTTTACGGCAGATGCCGATGGCGACAGTGCGGCATATGCACGTATACCTGTGAGACGCGATATGCAGTTGTGCGGTGCCTGACTGAGACGCACTATTCCATGAAGGATGGCACTGCTGTTTTTATAGCATGGAGTCTTGCCACTCCATGGTGTGCCGAAAGCAAGTACGTTGCCGTCGGGCATTATGCGCAGAGCCGGATTGTCATCGTTGAGGAGCCATGTGCCGGGTATATTTTCAAGCCACAGACGTGTATGCGTGCTTTTCCCGGTTCCGCTACGACCGAGAAAAACCTGTGCATACCGGCCGTTTACTGCTACAGAGGCGTGTATAAGTAGAGTAGAGCGTGTGGCAGTGAAATATGCAAACAACAACATTAGAGAGTTGTTTATTACAAAAATATTATGCTTGAGAAGAGGAAGATTGTCTGTAGAACCGTCGGGAATATATAAGTCGACCGACGGAGAATGTGGTGACATGACAAGAAAACCGGCATCACCAAGATTTTCTTTACTGATACTCAGGATGAATACGCTATGACCGGAATTGAGCAATAGATGACGTATAAAAGTTATATCATTGTCTATATCCGTTGACTTTACGATATCTTCCATGCTGAAAGGAAGTTCGGAAATATTGGCAATGACAGAAACTTTCAGGGAAAATATCTCCGCTTCGGAAGATGAAGTGTCGCAACAGTTGTTTTCCTTTAAAAAAGGTCCGTAATTAGACAACATATTCCATAAAGGAGTTTCTTGGGGCATGGATATCGAAAAATCATGTCCGGCAACATTATATTTCTGTGTTCTTATATTCATGACGGGTAAAATAATGATATTTAAATATTATTATATGTGGCTATACAGTTTTATTTAGCTGCAATCTTTTCATAGTTGGGGATAGATCTTCTGTAGACGGCAAGCAGCCAGCGTCTGACAGGGAGAAGATGTTTCCACACGGAAGCAAGTATTGTCCATGTTCTGGAGTTGGGATCGTAATGCCTGTTGTTCCTTATTACGGTGGCAGCTATTCCGCAGATATCCTGAATCATACAGCGCTCCGTACCTTTGATATTTCCATCTCCCATGAGAGTGACAGATGTATTTCCGTCGGGAGTCTTTTCTATTTTTATTATTCTGTGAAGCACAAACTTGTTGTTAGACAGATGTGCAAGTGCAATATCTCCCACCTGAGGATTGGAAGTGTATCTGAGAATAACACTGTCGCGTATACCAACAATAAACGGATACATACTACTGCCGCGTGTGCGAAGAGTAACAGAATGCCCTTCACGTAGAAGACGTTCGATATCAGGCAACAGAAATTCGTTGGGGATAATCACTCTTTTTATTCCGGTTGCTTGAGACTTTTCGTCTGATGTATTGTCTATGCTGCTTGTTGTCATCTTATCATTAATTTATTAGTGTAAGTTTTAAACATATTATTGTTAAAACTGTTATTTATGTTATAAATTAATATTACAAAGATAGTGAATAAGAATCTTTGTATATATATAATAACAAAAAAATGTAATGTTTGATTGCTTCAAAGTCTTGATTTAAATCATTTAATGGGCATAAAAAGGCATTTACATTTAATAAAATAGTATATTTACATCTGAAATAAGAATTTTAAGTGCTTAATTTAATGACAACATAACATCAGTAAAATTATGAGAATAAAGAAAGGTTTTATATTGCGTGAGATATGTGGTGAGAGAGTTGTATCAGGAGAAGGTCTTGAACTTGTGAATTTCAACAAGATGATATCTCTGAATCCGAGTGCTGCATATCTTTGGGAAAGTGTGGAAAATAAGGATTTTGACGAAGAGACTCTGGCTGAACTGCTCACAGAAAAGTATGACGTAGACAAAGAGCAGGCTCTTTCGGATGCAAGTGGTCTGTTAAGGGTATGGAAGGATAACGGACTGATAGAATAATGATGCATGGCGAAGTATTCTGTGTGGAAAAACAGAAGAGAAATGTGTTTCTGTGGAAGTGATTTCCACACAGATTGTGGAATTTTTCTACAATATGAATGTGTATTAATTATATGATAATTTTATATTCTGTTGATTTTCTGTGATTTATGGGCGTGTCGGATTCGTGGCACGCCCATTGTAGTATATATACCGGATGAATTTTTAAAATAAAAACACTTGGGATTATTAAAATATTAGAAATTATGAAAAAGGTATTATTCACAGTTGCTTTGGTTTTGGGATTTGGTTGTGCGACAGTTTACGCTAACGACAACAATACTTATGGTTCAGACAATGAAACAGCAAAAAATATAGATGTAAAGGAATTGCCCTCACATATACAGGAATCTTTGGCTATAGACTACAAGAATTATCTTGTGAAATCGGCCGATGTGGAAGAAGTGGAAGATGGGGTATTTGTATACACCATAACACTTGTAGACGCTGAAAATCTGGAAACTACAGTGATGTTTACAGATGAGGTACAGACTCTTTAAAGATCATTCATTGTTACCCTTGCCTGGAATTCACATTAATTCAGAGTTATAATCAATCCAGAGTCTCATTTATTTGTGCTTCTATTGGTTTATGCTTTCATTTTCTCAGAATTTCCGGGGTTTCAGGCTTTTCAGGGCTTCAACTACATAATTACACTTTAAATTATCCGGACGTACTGTTATATTGTCATAAATAAGGATATCTATATCTATAGGTACTATGTTAGCTTGTCTCATAGTTGCAGTACGTCCCATTTTTTTTTCTATTTCCTTAAAGGCAGAATTCAGTTCATCGAGCGAAAGAGGTGTGCTGAACTCTGCCGCTCTGTTTATATAGGTAGAAGGATGCTTTTCTGATTCATTTTCTGATTCATTTACGAGCTTGTTTACGGAATTGATTACGGAATTGTTTACGGGTTTATTTTCAGACATGCTTTCAGACATGCTTTCAGACAGTGTATGTTCTTCAGGCTGTTTGCCTGACATACTGTTTGAGGGAATTTCGGCAGGAGTCTCTACAGGTATACCCCAGTGTATGCCGGGTATAAGCGAAGAAAGGGCTGCCTCGAGGCTTATGATGTTGGTTTCTGCGTTATAATTGGAGCCTACACAGATAATACAGCTGTGAATTAAAGCATTACAGTTGCGGCAGGAAGTATCGTTGTTATGTTCGTAGTGTTTATGCATATATGTGTTGAGATTTGTTCAGATTTCATAAATATATATTTTTAGACACAAAAGTATGAAATAATTTGTAAATTTGCATCAATATGCTTGAATTACCGGTATATTTTGCTGGTACGGTAATTTATCTGCTTCAAAAAAAGTTTTATTGATTATTTTACGAATTTTGTTTTTTACGAATAAAGACAACCAATGAACAACAATATTCCTGACAGAAAGATTATGCCTGAAATAAACGGCATGGTTGATTTCGATATAATGAAACCGCAAGTGGAGATTATGCCTAATGGCATGAAGCTTAACGTGATAGATGTTGGCTCGGAGGATGTGATAAGGTTTGACTTGGTGATAGGGAGCGGTCAGATAGACCAGAGTTTCCCGCTACAGGCGATGTTTGTCAACAGGATGCTGAGAGAGGGAACCAAAAGCATGACTTCGGCCGAGATAGCAGAGAAACTGGATTATTACGGAGCGTGGCTTGATCTGTCGTCGTCGGTCAACTGCGGGTTTGTTACCCTTTATTCTTTGGGCAAGTATTTTGATATTACGATAGAAATTCTGGCAAGAATGGTAAAGGAAGCCGTATTTCCGGAAAAGGAATTGCGTGTGGTGGCAGATGCCAACAAGCAGCAGTTCCTGGTGAACTCGCAGAGGGTGGACGTAATGTCGAGAAAAGAGATAAACAAGGTATTGTTCGGCAAGGACCATCCGCTGGGCAAGTTTGCCGAAGCCGGTGATTATGATGCTATTGGCGTGGAAATGCTGAAGGATTTCTACGGCAGACATTATCATTCGGGCAACTGCACTGTATATGTGTCGGGAAAGGTTACCGGCAAGGTCCTCGACAGTATAAGGAATCATTTCGGTATGGAAAAGTGGGGCAATGTATCGGAAAAACATGTTGTACTGATGCCCGACCCTCATCCGCTGGATGGAAAGAGATTTTTCCTGGAAAAGGCTGACGCCATGCAGAGCTCGCTTAAGATGGGATGCTTTTTTCCGGAAAGAGGACATGAGGATTATCACGACCTGAGGGTGATGACTACATTGCTTGGCGGTTATTTCGGAAGCAGGCTGATGTCGAATATCCGTGAAGATAAAGGATATA
>JAXEBI010000067.1:0-5097 GCA_034094155.1 Phocaeicola sp. | reverse complement strand
CTTCAAATTTCCATATCACCGGATCTTCTTTATAGTGGAAAAATAACCCGTCATTTTTTAATTGACGGATAATACAGGATGGACATGTTGCCACATTTCCATATCCATTGTAAGTAATAGGAATGCCCTGATAATCATCTTGTGTGGTTTTTTCTTCCGCATAACCGGATATTGTTTCGCTTATCTGTCCAGTTTTCAAATCAAAAACTGAGATTTTACTTGTCTCTGTTGGAAAATAGATGTAGAGTTTTCCTCCTGATGAAATCTGTGAGGCCAATTGAAGAATAATTTCATCGGGTATCGTTAAGTTCTCTATGAAATCACCGTTGGAATCAAAGCAAAGAATTTTTTGTCCTGAAGACTTAATCATAATCCTTTCTGCCTTTTCATCCACCCAGAATACGGGCATATCACTTATCAGATTATATTCACCTTTTCCTTGCCCTATCATTCCTACTGTGGATATAAACTTACCGGTCTGGGCATCAAACATTTTCAAAGGTTGGCCTTGAGAGGATACCAGGATTTTATCTTTCAACAATCTCACATAAGGACGGTCGCCGATTAATGAACTATCCGTTGTTTCCAACGGAACGTAACTAACCTCCTTACTTTGTATATCTTCTAAACATAATTGATTCAGATGTTGCATAGGTGTTGCAACATTTATCATAACATTATTTTCAATAGACTTATTATCCGAGCAGGCTGTAGCAAGGGAAGTTAAACCCATCAACAATATGGTATTAAATATTTTCATTGTGTATTAGTGAAATTAATAAAAAATCATACATAAAAAAGTTTGTATATTATTGACGTTACAAATTGAAAATAATCAAACTGTTAGCATGTTAATATTATGCAATATTCGTAATATTTCTGAATATATGCAAGTAAATTGCAAATAAATCTGTTAATTGCTATGGATATTTCATTTAAAACTACTTTTATAATTTTTGATTCTCGGAAAAATCATTATTTTTCTTTAGGTCATTAAGGTTAAGGCCTTCTTTTTTACAGATTGCTTCTATATGTTCAATAGTAGCAACGGTAACCTTCAATTCAACTAATATCTCCATAATCAAGAACAAAGGAGTTCTCATCCTCCATTTACTTAAGAGACTATCAAAATAATCAAGCAATTTATTACTCCAATCAACCTTGAGACTTAAATAAAATGAGGCCGCAAACTATTTAATCTGTCCCATCAATTTAAACAAAATGATGGGACAGATTTTTTAATTATAATCTCTGATAATTTCAGATTGCTCCTATGATTTCTTGTGCAGTTGTCATGGATATGAGTAGCTGTTATTATAGAACACCGACACTAGTCATAGAAAACCTGTATTTATCATAGAAAACAGAGGGTAACAATCTAAGGCTGGATTCAGGTTCGGCTGTTGTGGATTTTATTTCATTTGTTTCAAAAATTCCACTGTTCCACTATAGATATTTTTCTGAAATAAATGAATTTTTTTCGTTTTTATGTATGAATATTTTGATATTTCCATCATTATGGAAGTATTTACTCTCAATATAGTAATACTTTATGGTTACTTAATATATTACTTCATAATTTACTTGGTATATACTTTATAATTACCTAATTAATAGATTTTATCTGTATTAATATAATAGACTTACATAATTTTTATTTTACTGTTGGTTTATTTAAAGTTTTTTTCTCTGATTTTCTTCTTTTGTTAGATACTTTTATTATTTTTTTATTGAAACAATGTTTTTTGAAAAGACTATCATTTGACCGTAAAATACCATCATTTTTAAATGTCTCACTGAATTCCTAATTTTTTAAGGTCGTTTGAAGGCCTTTGCCCTCAAGCAGGCTTGTCGCGGATGCATTATATAAATATCTCATATTAAATATATTAAGCGCATTTTTAAAGAGCTTGTTTCAAAAAAATATCTATAGTGAAACAGTGGAATTATTGAAACAAATGAAACAAATTTCCTGTTCTTCCTAATAAGCGTTTCCGCAATTCTATCTTGTGCCTTTAGAGGTATACGAATTATCTCTATAATTAAAAGATTTCCGCCTTAGGCAGGTAAGTTTTCCTCTTCTGCTGATAAGAATTCCTGTATTCTGAAGGAATTCTGTATATTCCTCTATGAAAAGCAAGACCGTGACTATCTCTGTGAGTGGAAACGAGTGTCTATCCCTTTCTATATTTTTCCCCCTTGTAATACTGCATAACGGTCCAGTTCCGATTATAGTCGGAACAATGAACAATTATGTAAATTTCCTCTTTGAGATTAAAACTCAACCGGGTGTCCTACTACGTGCGAAATGATGGCCACTTTGCGAAAACGGGATATAATCACCACAAAAATATTGACATTGTAACGGACGTTTATATCATTCCACGGCAGTTATGTCGGCTTCCGTGGAATGATCTGTTGGTTTGATATACTGGATTCCCTGACTAAGTACATACCATACAGCAACAAGTATTTTTCTGGTTATAGCAACTTGAACTTTTATTCTGCTTTTCTTTTTTGCTGTAACCTGAATATAGCTGAACCTATTAAAGAATGTTTTTGTTTTTAGGAAGCATCCCATGAACACTAAAATAGTTTTGTCCAGAAGTATTTATTTCCGTGCACTCTCTTCATTTCTTGATCTTAATCCACACCAAGAGACCAATGCAGATGCTGTTGCAAACATCTTCATTGTTAACACCAACCTCCGCAATTATGGATGTTGCGCTTGTTCCTTTAACGCCCGGACTTTTCTGAAGTCTCTCAAGCTGCTTATGGTAATGTTTCTTGTCATTGCTAATTCGGTTACTCAATATTTCTGCATGTCATTGTTCATGTGGTACAAATCAGGGATTACTACACTGTATTTATGTTCAAAAATCTTGTCCAAAACATCTATTATACAAAGAAAAAGATTATCTTTGTAGACATTAAGCCTTGCTACTATTCTATTAAGTCTATTCATTTGAGGATTTTTTAATAAATATATGCACCTCAAATATATAAAATTTTGTGCTTCGAGCATGGTAATAGACAATGTGTCAAGTATGTAAGGTTTAATTATTTATTGCATCGGCATAAAAAAAGATTTTTTATGTAAGTTTTTAATGGTTTTGAAGTATAGGGTTATTTGTTTAGTTACTTATATATTATTCATTTTATATACAGAAATATTCAAGTTTTTTTCTTATATATGATTTTAGTATGAATTTAAAATCTGAAACTTGAGTAAAAATAGTTTAACCTAAAGAATAAATATTATGAAAAAGAACATATCAAAGCTCATTAAATATTTATTACCATGTATCCTGTTCGGCTGTACCTCAAACAAGGATAACATGTCAGGAGTTCTTCCTGTTATAGATGTTACCAAGGAATACAAGGAAATCAATTTGGATGTTCATGAGATTGCTGACGTAGAGTATATACCTTTGGAAACAACAGACAGCTCAGTCATGTGGAGTGCTTTTCAATATGTAGTTTCTGATGATTATGTCATAGCAAATGACACTCAATATATATTCTTTTTTGACCGTAAAACAGGAAAGTTTATTCGTAAGTTTGGATATATAGGTGATGGTCCTGATGAATACACAAGGAATTACAAATTTGTGGTAGATCTCAAAACACAGGAATGTTTCATATATGACATGATGAAAAACAATCTTCAGGTTTATGACTTCCATGGTAAATTTCTCCGTAAACATTCTATACAGAAACCTATTGCCGAGTTTGCATGTTGGTACCTTTATAATTATGATGATGATCATTTAATATTGTATAGTCAGTTTCCCGTGGCAGACATGAACTATACGGACAAACACCCTTTTTATCTTTTACATAAAATGACAGGAGAAATAAGTGCAATCCCTTTGGAAATAGAGCATAGACTTACCAATGTAATAAAGCGAGGTACTCCTTTGGGACCAATTATATATGCTGGGGTGTATTCATTGTTGCATGATGAAGAGGAATTTCTGCTTGCTGACTTTGGTCAGGACACACTCTACAGTTTTAAGGACAGAAACCTGAAGCCCATAGCCGTAAGGACTCCGGCCCTAAAAGAGATGGATCCTCCTATAGTTGTTGCTCCTTTGTCATTTACGGAAGACTATATGTTCTTTTATATTGTAAGGCATGAATATGTACCGAGTGATCCTTGGAAGCCATTGATGGAGGCACCTCATATGCTCTGGAACCGGAAAACCGGTGAAATCAACCGCATAAAATTATACAATTCCGATATACGCGCAGAAAAGGATATAGAGATCACCGGAGGAGAACAGAATTTACCTCCAAACTGTGGTGTAAGTCGTTTGAGACCGGATTTTCTTATCGAGCAGCATGAGAAAGGCAATCTGCGGAATGAGTTGGACAGTATTGCATCCCATATGTTAGAAGATGATAATTTGCTCCTTGTAATATATCATTTTAAACAGAAATAGTTGTTATTCCGATATGAAAATATCATTCTGAGTTTATTTTTGCCGATATTAATGAATACTGTATTATGGGTTCTATTTTTTGCTATCTTTGTGTCCATAAACACAATACATTATTTAATTCTGTTCTAATCCGACATTGATGATTATGAAATATATATTTATTATATTTTCTTTGTTTCTTTCTTTTCAAACATTTGGTCAGGAGTTGCTTAAGGTAAAGGCAAAAGTTATCTCTTCCCTTGATTCCATTCCTGTCATCAGCGGAACATGTAAAATCTCAAATTCCTATGGTGAGTCTGTTATTGATGTCCCATGGAAAGAGGACGGTAACATGGAGGTGAATTTTGGGAAACCCGGAAAATATACTTTTCTTTTTCAGTCGGAGGGATATTCCAGCAAAGAACTTACACATACCATAACACAATCTACAGACCTCGGCCGTGTTTATCTTAAGGATAATACAATAAGGCTGAAAGTAGTCACCATAGAAGGTAAGGCACGTTTCCAGATTGTGAAAGGAGATACCACTATCTATAACCCAAAAGCTTTGGCCATGACTCCAGATGCCACACTGAAGGATATGATAAAGCAGATACCTGGTATGGAGATAAGGGCAAACGAGCTTATATGGCAAGGAAAGAGTATAGACAGG
>JAXEBI010000066.1:0-14351 GCA_034094155.1 Phocaeicola sp. | reverse complement strand
AAAGTATAGAACGTAATATTGATAATCTTGTGGGGGCTTATCTATTATACATAAACAGACATTCACTAAACAAAGAAACATTTCAGAAACTTTTTGAAAGACTTCCCAAGAAGTTTGCATCATCGAAGCATTTTGATGATATTAGGAATAAATAATTACAATAATATATTCAAAAACCATTTTGACTTATATAGTGCAGTAGATCATAGTTTTAATAAATTGGTTTCCGTCATTTTAATAACTTATTTTACAAATAATGAGAATTTAGATTATGAAACGATTAATGATTTTATGTATCGGACTTTTGTTTTTCATTCCTATTCAATTGAATGCAAGAAAATATTTTTGTGAGATTAAAGGTACCAACAAGGCTTTATCGGCTGGTCTGAAGATTGTTTTTGATTTTGGTGAAAGTCCTGTATATTCTATATGGAACGGTTTGAAAAGTCAGCAGAAAATGGTAGATAAGAATGGTAAGGAAATAGATTTCAATAGTATGGTAGATGCCGCGAACTATATGTCTGAAAAAGGATGGAATTTTCAGCAGGCATATACATCATTCTATGAAGGGAATGTAATACATCATTGGATTTTCTATAAAGAAGCGGATTCTCAGGAAGAGGCAGGAAAAGGAATTATGACAAAAGAAACTTATAAACATAAGCAATGGAGTGGAAGAAATTAAAGAAGTTGGCAACAACAGAATATAACAACGCTGCAGATCTCTCATTTCAGGTTTGCATGGAGTGTAATGATTTTACCCAAGAAGGATTTGAAACTTTCAAGAGTTTTGTATACGATATTTCACTAATGGCTGAACTTGATATATATGGAGCTTTTGACAATAATAGATTAATAGGTATTATTGGAATCAACAAAGAAAAGCAACATATATCACTTTTTTTTGTACATAGGCTTTACAATCGGCAAGGGATAGGAAGCTCTCTTTTTAACTATATGATGGAAGAGTGTAAATTTACCAGAATATCAGTCAATTCCTCAACGTATGCTGTCCCATTCTATCAATCATTAGGATTTAAGGTTGTTGGTGATAAAGAATGTAATAGAGGAATATTAAGCATTCCAATGGTTAAATATTGATGATTTGACAATCATTGCATGTCTTATCTTGTAAGATAATTTTATGTACATATATTGTTTTATTGCGTGTTATTGCACAAATTTTATAACCGCTCAATCTTCAAACTAATATAAAAATGTTATATAGATTGTTATGAAAATAATATCTTTGGTAGAGAATACTACAAAATCAGGATTACAAACAAGACATGGTTTGTCACTATATATAAAAACTAGAACTCATACAATTCTGTTTGATTTAGGTCCAGACAATACTTTGTTTGAAAATGCGAAAAAGAGAGAGATTGATCTTTCTAAAGTGGATATTGTAGTTATATCTCACGGGCATATAGATCATGGTGGTGCTTTACAAAGATTTCTAAAAATTAATTCCTCTGCAAGAATTTATGTACAGAAATCTGCTTTTGTACCACATTATAGTAAATTTTTATTATTCAAGGTACCAATTGGTATTGATGAGTGTTTGAAAGATAACAGGCAGATAATATTATTGGAAGGTAATCATAAAATTGATGATGAATTATTCCTATTTACTATCTCGAATACAACTGTATTAACCTCTCCTCTCAATAATGTTCTTTATGATAAATACGGAAAAGATATATTCAAACATGAGCAGAATCTAATAATATCAGAGAAGAAGACAGTGCTGATTATGGGATGTGGCCATAATGGTATAATTAACATTATGAACGAAGCAAATAAATATAACCCATCTTTATGCATCGGAGGTTTTCATTTAATGAATCCCATAACAAGAAGAATGGTTTCAACAAATTATTTAAATAAACTTGTAACCATGTTGCAGGAGTTTAATAACATAAAGTTTTATACTTGTCACTGTACTGGACTGAAAGCATTTTACTATTTATCACGAAGGATAAATAATATTCATTATCTATCGTGTGGTGATGAGATGATAATAGAATGATATGCAAAATGGCTTTAAATCGCTCGTAATATATAATTTAAGAATATTCTGACTTTTCGTAAGTTTTCTTTTTATTCGGTGATTTGATAATAGATATAATTGGAATTAACAGGAAGGAGCAATATATATCTTTTCTTGTACCTAAGAAATATCATCTGCAAATAACAGTATATGATAGAGGACAGTAATATAGATTCAGATAGTTATACGAAATATTTACAGCGAAATACGCAGTTATCTTACCCATTGAACGGTAAGTTACAATTCAATATGTCTGGAAGCTATACTATAGACATATTACAGAATCCAATACTTCCGACAAATCCTGCCCCTTATACCATAGGAGTAGGATTATCATTTAAGCTGAAAAATAATATTGTGGCTGGTCCTCAAATGAGCTATCAGTATAATATAATACAAAAAAGGTGGGAATTAATGGGCGGAATTAAATGTACAATATTATTCTGACTGGAAAGAAGTTGAAGGAATTAAAATAATATTAGCATTACTATAACAATTATCTAAAAAATGATTTGTAAAAGATTTGTAATATGTACCTTGATATGTGTAGGGCTTTCGTTTCCTGTTTTTAGTCAGACAATAGGGAAAGTAATAGACACAAATAAGCATCCGGTTGAAGGTGCTACCATTGTCATGCAGTTGCCTGATTCTACTTATTTGGGTGCAGCCATATCTGCAGCTGACGGTACATTCATGCTTGAATCCGAGCCGGAGAATTATCAGCTAATCGTCCAGCATCTGCTTTATCAGACCAGACAAGTTAAGAGTCAGGCGCGTGATGCCGGTATTATTATTTTGGAAGCACAAGACTATAATTTGGAGGAAGTGGTTATTAAGGGAGAAAAACCATTAGTCAAAGTAGAAAACGGACGACTTGGCTATAACCTTTCAGTGCTCTCTGAAAAACAAGTAGTAAACAATGCATACGAAGCTATAACCAAACTCCCGGGTGTGCAGGAGAGTAGCGGAATACTTTCTCTCGCTGGAGCAAGTTCTCTTACCATTGTGATGAATGGTAAGCCTACAACCATGACAGCAGAGCAGTTGGAAATATTATTACGCAATACGCCGTTGGATCGTGTCGAGAAGGCTGAAATCATGTACAGTGCCCCTCCTGAACTCCATATTCGTGGAGCTGTAATCAATGTGGTGATGAAACGCTCTAATGATTATTCATTTCAAGGAGAATTGAATACTTATTATCAGAACAGATATTTCAACAGTGGCGGTGCAAACGGGAATTTCCGTTTCTCTACTCCAAAATTCACTTTAGATGTAATGTATGGAGCAGACAATGTCAAAACTATAGAATATACAGAACTGTTCTCCAGACACACCTTTAACGACAATGTATATGAAATAACACAGGAAGAGAAACTGAGTTCCAAAAGCTGGATGCACAATGTGAGAACTGCTTTGGTATATAACATCAACGAAAAGAATCATCTGAATGTAACCTACACGGGAAGTTTTACTCCTGACGGACATAACCGCAGTATAGCAGACGGAAGTTTCCAGCAGTCCAACCTTGATAAGTTTACGGACAATAAGATGAACAATATAACAGTGCAATACAGTTCTGGTATCGGTCTGGAAATAGGCGGTGATTACACACGTTACACTTCAGACAATAACCAGACCATGTTCACGCAACTATCTGATAAAAACAAAAACTCATACACACTGACTGGTGGCCAGCTAGTAGACCGCTATTCAATTTATGCAGACCAGAAACATAATCTGACAAACAACTGGGGCATCGGTTACGGAGTAGCCTATCGTTATGCAAAAGATTATGATTTTCAAAGATATAATAATGTAACAGGTAATATACAAACCGAAAATACCGAAGCCAAACTTAATGAACAGACAGCCAGTTTTTATTTTTCACTGAATAAAAACTGGACAACCGGCACTTCGTTTTCTATTTCTGCTACAGGAGAATATTACGCTATTGATAACTATCACAAATGGGCTGTTTATCCACAAGCTTCACTGACATACCTAAAAAGCCCGAAACATATCTTTCAACTGTCTTTATCAACAGACAAGACTTATCCGGGTTACTGGGATATGCAGTCATCCGTTACATATCTGAACGGATATTCCGAACTTCAGGGAACTCCGGGATTGCGCCCCATGACCAACTATAACCTGAACAGTACATACATTCTGAAACAAAAATATATTTTCGGACTGTTCTACACACATACGTCCGATTACTTTGCCCAATCTCCCTACCAGGCGACCGACCGTCTAGCATTAATATACAAGAATACCAACTGGAATTATATGCGTATGATAGGTGCAAATATAATTCTGCCTTTCAGCATTGAAAATTGGTACGACGCAAGGCTAACACTTATTGGTATGCAGGCACGACAAAAATGCGACCAGTTTTTCGACGTGCCTTTTGACCGCAAGAAATGGATGTTTGTCGGAACACTTGACAATACATTCAGAGTAGGTAAAAACCTTTCATTTGAACTAACAGGTAACATACAGACACCTTTCATCCAGGGAACGCTGGATCTCGCAAGTTCATTCAACCTTACAACCGGAATGAAATGGAACTTTGCCAAAGACAAATGTTCGCTTACGGCACGTTGCAGCGATATATTCAACTCCAGTATGCCAGATATGAAGGTTCGCTTCAAAGGCCAATATTTGGATATGAATAGTTCTTTCTACACCCGTTCAGTTTCTATAAACTTTACATATCGTTTTGGTGGATATAAAAAACAGGAAGTGAAAGGAGTAGATACATCACGATTCGGACATTAATTGGTATTTTAGTTATATTATATCAAAAATAAGATTAGATAATTTACTCTATTCTTTATGTTTATAATAAATATCGTAAAACATAGTTGTGAATAAGAATTAATGTTAATATACAACAATACTTTTTCAAGATGGAAGGAATCCCTCCACCTGAAAATTCTGTCGGGCTATCTCATCCTGGGACTGCTTGTACTTGGCATCATTACGGCAGTATGGTACGAAAAGCAGGTATTTGAGCAGGCGGAGGCAGAGGAACGCAATCTGCTCATGCAGCATGCTACCGCCAGCAAAGCATAGCGGGGACTAATCACACTGTTTTTGGACAATGACCGCGTAATGCTTTGATTGAATTTGATGTTTCTGAATTATTCTAGTCTGATTCACACATTAGTATGACTTTTAAATTAGGGCAAATCGTTTTCAATGCATTTGATAAGCTCATCACGTGACCGGCTCCAATTATCAGAACATTTTTTTTGTAAGGATTTGTCATGATATGTGCAACTATATTTTCTGCCATCCGTTGATTTCGTTGCTCCCAATATTCTTCAACTAAGTCTGTATATGTATTGGAATGATTGGCGAACCGAAAAGAATTAATCAGATAGTACCTGTTAATAGTCTTTGGGCTATTGGTATATTTCCCAAGTTTTCCAAGTAAGGAAGCAATCACTATTCCTCTTTTGTTCTTCCTTATCAATTTATTTAAAATTTTAATATCGCCGTTATTTTCACTTTCTCTAAGAGCGTTATTCCATGCTTTATAGTACTCTTCATCCGATTCATGGTCGTCTATTGGGAATAGATAAGTAATACCCATCTGAGCAGCTAACTTAAATGTCAAATCATCATTTTCATTCCTCAAAGGTTTCTCTACGCCACCAATTCCATACAAGCTTAAATACTTGTAATACTTGTAATACTCGTAATTTGCCTTATCTCTTTTTAAGAGATAAGCGTGCGACAGGAAACTAAAATCATTTTCTGTAAAATCTGCAAGCTTTTTATCTTTAATCTTTATGAAATACTTTTCGTCAATCTGATATTTCTGTTTTAATGAATCAGACTTTTCTAAAAACTTTGGAGTATAAACATTTATACTCAAAGTATCATCAGGATGGATATATTCAACGTAGATAGCTTCAGGTTCGTATTTGGCTGCATAGTTTAACAATGGTTTATAGCTATTCTTTACAATTGCAGGAACAGTGTGCATTGTTCCTATGATTAGAAGTTCTTTTTCTTGGGCAGGGCAAGACAGAGCAATAAGCACTCCCAAAAACAATAAAAAAAATTTTTTCATAACTTATAATTATCGTGAGTTTGACAATAATTTCAATGTAAAATTACGAAAAAATCCATTCATTTTTATTACACACATTGCGAATAATAAAAAAAGGATGAATGTAATTTTGCCTTTACACGTTCTAAGAATAAAGAAATTCGCTATATTTGTATTTTGGTTATATCCTATACATTTTTAGAAAACAAATAAATGATAGTTAAAGATGAAGAAGAACCTTATGCCCCACTTGCATATGCTCATAGTGGCATTTTGCTCCTTATTTTTTGTATCTTGCGAAAAAGATAAACCATCCCAATCTATAACAGAGATGGCTATCGGAGAATATGAATTGGTAGACGTACATTGGGAGGGATTACCCATGGATTTAGATAATGACGGAGTTGCCCAATATGCTCTTTTGCATGAATACAAAAACTTGTTAGGATATTTCGAAACGAATCATATCGCTACAATTGGATACAAGAAATCTACAGGAATAAAGGTTGAGGCACAGATTGCTTTTCCTGAATATATTGAAAAAAATGGAGATTTTCAGATACGTGGATTGAAGTATATACCTATGAGTATCGGATTGGAGAATATTGATTCACCAAGCTCATACCAAACCATCCGATTCAAGAATTATGATGACTCGGAAACTAACTTATCTGATATTTATTCTGTTACCGCTTTAAATTTTACGGATAATTCTTTTAAACTAAAATTACACTGTACTTTGTTACACGTGGACATATCAGATAAATCTCAGAATTTGGAAACAAACTATTTAATTTATACATATAGAAAGAAAAAGTGACATAAAATATCATATTCTCAAAGAGGGAGAAGAGCATTATCCCGTACTTTATATCTCCAAAATTAACGTTTAAAACACCATTAA
This sequence comes from Phocaeicola sp., assembly GCA_034094155.1. GTDB lineage: Bacteria > Bacteroidota > Bacteroidia > Bacteroidales > Bacteroidaceae > Phocaeicola. The sequence goes on along the minus strand of JAXEBI010000066.1, from coordinate 7,328 downwards.
TAGCTATTTGCAAAGTTTTCTTACATTATTTTTGCAACATAAAATAGACAGCATTAACTAAAAGATAATAAGCCCCCCAGGTGAGCCGAAAGGTAGCATACTTGGGGGGCGTTCTTTATTTATAAAGTGAACAGAAATCCGTCAATACATCTGAATATCCAACCAGTAGTTCTGTTAAAAAAACAAAACCCTTTGTTTATAAAATATATTATTCGTACTTTTGCGAACAACAAAAAAAATACAAGAGAATAAAATGACTAACAGGAAATATTCTGAAGAACAAGAAAAGATTGCAAGGTTCGCTAAGGCTATGGGACATCCTGCACGTATCGCCATACTTCAATTCTTAGCATCACAGGAGAGTTGCTTCTTTGGTGATATACATGAGGAACTGCCTATAGCAAAGGCCACGGTATCCCAACATTTAAAGGAACTGAAAGAAGCAGGACTCATACAGGGAGAAATTGAAACGCCGAAAGTAAAATACTGTATTAATAGAGAAAACTGGGAAACAGCAAAGAAGATGTTTGCCGATTTCCTTGGTCAAAATATATGCAAGAAAGAGAGCTGCTGCAAGTAAGCTCTTTTTTTTGAGAATAATATTCGTTGTTTTGCGAATAACTAATAATATAATTAAAGTAATTATATGGCTGATAATAGTAATATGAAAATTATATGACAAATTAAACAGCTCATAATATGATAAAGCCAATTATAAGATAAAGTTCAACTAACTATATTATAGTAAAAACATAATTATTAAAAGACATGAAAAGATTCTTATTCCTAATCGTACTATGTATTACAATTGTTTCCTGTAATATGAACGTGAAAAACGAAAATACAGACAAAGTTCAAACAGAAACAACAATTAATAATCATGTGGAAGTATTGTACTTCCATGGCAAACAGCGTTGTGCAACCTGCATAGCCATTGAAACCAATACAAAAGCTGCAATAGAAGAGAAGTTTGCTGAACAGATAAAGAAAGGTGAGTTAGTATTCAAGATAATAGATATCAGCAAGGAAGAAAACGAAAAGATAGCAGAGAAATATGAGGTAACATGGTCATCTCTGTTTATTGTTAAATATAAGAATGGACAGGAGGAATCAAAGAATATGACAGATTTTGCCTTTGCAAACGCTCGCAAATCACCAGAAGTTTTCAAGTCGGAAGTTATAAAAACCGTAAACCAAATGCTGAAAAAAATTAGACTAAACAATTAGATTAAAAAAGAATTAAAGCTATGGATTGGTTACAAACATTATTGGACAACAGTTCCACACCTGTGCTGACGGCATTTCTGCTCGGACTGCTGACTGCGCTATCTCCATGCCCTCTGGCTACAAACATTGCAGCTATCGGATTTATCGGAAAGAATATAGAAAATAAAAAACAAATATTCATCAATGGTCTTCTCTATACTCTCGGACGTGTACTTTCATATACTATACTTGGAATCATGCTTATAATGATTCTCAAAAAAGGTTCGAGCATGTTCGGTGTCCAGAAAACCATAGGAATTTGGGGAGAACTTATTATTGGTCCCCTTTTGCTTATAATAGGAATTTTCATGCTATGGGGCAACAAACTGAATCTGCCAAAATTTGGATTCAGCGGGAATCCTGAAGGACTTGCCAAAAAAGGAAGCTGGGGAGCTCTCTTGATAGGAATACTGTTTGCTCTGGCTTTCTGCCCTACAAGCGGTGTATTCTATTTTGGCATGCTTATACCTATGTCGGCAACATCAGCAGCCGGTTATCTTTTACCTGTGATATTCGCTGTTGCTACAGCCATACCTGTGCTCGCAGTTGCATGGATTCTTGCTTTTAGCGTACAACAAATAAGCAGTTTCTACGGCACAATGCAAAAAGTACAGAAATGGATGAATATCGCTGTCGGTGTAATATTCATAATTATCGGCATATATTACTGCCAGATGATGTATATATAAAAACTAATCAATATCAAATAAACTAATCAATATCAAATAAACTAATCAATAACAAATAAAATTCTAACGAATATGGAAATTAAAGTATTGGGCCCCGGTTGTGCCAAATGTAAGACAACCTACAATGTAATTGAAAAAGTAATCAAGGAAAACAATCTCGATGTAAAACTTACAAAAGTAGACGATATTATGGAAATGATGAACTACAACATCATGACCACACCTGCTGTTGTAGTAGATGAAGTAGTGAAGATAAAAGGACAGGTACCAACAGAAAGTGATGTCAAGAAGCTTTTAGGTATCTAAGAAGCTTTTAGATATCTGATAAAAACATGATCCATGATCTTTATACGATATCAAAAATATCACCAAATAATATCACTAAAAAAATATTAAAATATCACTAAATAAAAAGCGGCAGAATGTATCCGTAATTCAATCTGCCGCTTTAATTTGAGACTTGTTGTTCGTATTTAGACGAATATAAAGACAGGTAATAATCACAATTAAATTATACCAGGACATGATACAGGATTTTGCCGACTGGCTTGTTTACGGACTCTTTGGCTTAAACGCCAACACTCCTATAGGGGTAGCCGTAAATTTCTTTTTCTATGATACAATAAAAATTCTCATTCTTTTGTTCTTCATCAGTGTTCTTATGGGAATCATAAATGCCTATTTTCCTATTGAGCGTTTGAGAAACTATCTGATGACACATAAGATGTACGGTTTGCAGTATCTGCTGGCTTCCATATTCGGAGCTATAACACCATTTTGCTCCTGTTCTTCTATTCCTCTTTTCATAGGGTTCGTGAAAGGTGGAATTCCATTAGGAGTAACATTTGCGTTCCTTATTACTTCACCGTTGGTCAATGAAGTAGCTGTGGCCATGTTCCTCGGCTCCTTCGGTCTGAAAGTGACACTCATTTATGTCATAAGCGGTATTCTGCTTGGAGTTATAGGAGGGTTTGTACTCGGCCGCATGAATCTATCACCGTATCTGAGTGACTGGGTTAAACAAATTCAGGCCAATTCGTCTACTCAGGCTGGAGAATGGGAGAAAGATCATACTACTTTTATTAAACGACTGCCCACCATCATACGTGACGCCTGGAAAATTGTAAGAGGAGTTCTTATTTATATTATTATAGGTATAGGTATAGGCGCTTTCATGCATGGCTTTATACCGGAAGGATTCTTCGAACAATATATGTCGAAAAACAACTGGTATGCAGTACCTTTGTCTGTTATCCTGGCAGTTCCGATGTATGCCAATGCAGCTGGAATAGTACCGGTAATAGAAGTATTCGTTTCAAAAGGTATTCCTATAGGAACAGCAATAGCATTCATGATGGCTGTAGTAGGATTATCACTTCCGGAGGCTACCCTTCTTAAGAAAGTAATGACTTGGAAACTTATTGGTATATTCTTCGGTACTATAGCATTCTTCATCATTCTGTCGGGATATCTTTTCAATTATATTCTGTAGGAAAGGATGTGATTAATTTTATGATAATTTTATACAACTTTATGATAACTTCATAATAACTATATGATAATTTCCGATAACTTTACGATAATATCATATTACCTTAGAATAAACAAACTGAATAAAATTGAATAATCAGAAATATTTTTATAATACACAACTCATTTAACGCAGAAGAGAAAAATGAAAGTATTGATTCTTTGTACAGGAAACAGTTGCCGCAGCCAGATGGCTCACGGTTTTTTACAGTCATTCGACAAGAACATAGAAGTATATTCAGGAGGAACTGAACCTGCCCCACAGGTAAACGCCAAGGCTGTAGAGGTTATGAAAGAAGTGGGAATAGACATAAGTTCACACATACCTACACACGTAAACACCTATCTCAATGAAGAATGGGATTATGTGATAACAGTATGTGGAGGCGCAAATGAGAGTTGCCCGGCATTCACCGGAAAAGTAGGCAAACGTATGCATATAGGTTTTGACGATCCGTCTCATGCAACAGGTACACCTGAGTTTATAGACTCAGAATTCCGCCGTGTACGTGATGAAATAAAGAATGCATTCGCTCGCTTCTACATAACAGAGATAAGAAAAGAAGAACTGCCTAAATGTTCATGTGGAGGAAAATGCTGAAATCCAACAGCACAATACTGATATAAATTAAAAAGAGCTTGAAACCTTACAACCAGAAGATAAGGTTTCAAGCTCAACTTTTATATACCTGTTAAATTATATGCTTATTAATAAAGCTGTAAGTAAGTTATCAAATAAACAAACCGACAGATAAGTTTTTTATAATCAAACAGACTTTCAGGCTTAATATGCAAACAGACCGGAAACAGGAAGTACATTTCCCTTGCCATCCTTTACTTCCATCTTTAGCATACCTCCATTACTGTCGAAATATCTCACTTCCAAAGGATGATATCCTTTAGCCAAAGCCTTCTGACCAACCACTTCACGAGGGCCGTGAGGACCATCATTATCAATCACCTTATCACCATCAATCACCAAAGTGCTTCCATCATCGGAAGTAAGAGCAAAAGTATAAATGCCATCCTCCGGAACATTTATGAATCCGTTGATAACAAGACCAATATTTCCTTTCACACCTTCAGGTATAGATACCTCAGCTATATTATATGTACCTTTTTTAGCGGCCTTGTCAATCTCAGCACAGTTATTACCTTTAAAATCATACCACACTGCCTTAAGTCCTTTATCTGCCGGAGTTTCAGACGAAGCCGGTGAATACTCACCCTTTATGAATTTTGTTGTAAACACATCACATGGCTTACCATTGGAACGGAAAGTGCGGAAAGTAAACTCGGTTGTTTCAGAAATCTTAAGATTGCCATCGTACTTTGGAGAGTCGAGGGTAGGCAGACTACCGTCGGTTGTATAATGAATCTCTGCACTTGGGTCCATACATGATATCTTCACGTCACCCTCACCTATAAACACATTAGTCTTATAGAAACCCTCAAGATCAGGTATACGGTAATTTACATCCATCACGTTAAGACGTTCAAACTGTACCGACAGTCTTTCTCTGAACTCTGTCCAGTTTTTAAGTTCAGGATTACTCCATCCGAGTTCGGCTATAGCCAACATACGCGGCACAGCCATGTATTGCATACGTTCTCTTGAAGGAATCCACTCGCACCATATATTACCCTGAACACCAAGCACACGTTCCATCAGTTCAGGTTTCTGTGCAAATTCTTCCGACGGATCATAATTATATATATTAGGCAGGGACTTAACATCCTGTTCATAGTCGAGATAGAACTGGGAATTAGGGGTAAATATGATATTGTTACCTTGCGAAGCTGTCTTCATTGGAGCATCCTTAGCCCATGTACGCCACCACATAACTGTTGCCGTTTTAGACAGACCGCCTTCAAGAATCTCATCCCATCCTATCATATCCTTTCCCTGAGAATTGAAGAAAGCCTCCATCTCATGAATAAACCACGACTGCAACTCCTCTTCCGACTTAAGTTTCTTGTCGCGTATACGTTTCTGGCAGTCGGGACATTTCTTCCAGTTAGTTTTCTCCACTTCATCACCACCTATATGAATATACTTGTAAGGGAATAGAGGAATAATCTCACTGTACACATTCTTACAGAATTCAAGAGCAGAATCTTTTCCGGGACATACCGGCGAAGAAAAGGTACTGCCCCACCCTGTAGTCTTAAAACAAGACACACCGTCATAATTGCTTACAGCTGCAAGCATGTGGCCTGGCATGTCAATTTCCGGGATAACGTCAATACCTCTCACCTGAGCATACGAAACTATCTCCTTAATATCTTCCTGAGTATAGAAACCGCCATATAGAGTGTCGCCCTCCACTACCCTGATTTTTTCTTCAGGGATTAAATAATCTGTATTATCATTCTTCTTTGCAAGTTCTATACAAGTCTTGTCGTGCGAATTGTATTTTCTCCACGCTCCTTTCTCTGTGAGTAAAGGATATTTCTTGATTTCGATTCTCCAGCCCTGGTCATCGGTGAGATGCCAGTGGAACTTGTTCATTTTATAAAGTGCCATAAGGTCAAGGAGTTCCTTAACTTCATCCTTATCATAGAAATGTCGGGATACATCGAGCATAAGTCCTCTCCAGCCAAATCTCGGACTGTCTTTTATTTCCACCACAGGAATTGCCCATTCTACTCCATTTTCCTGTTTCTTGCTTTCTATCTGTGGAGGAAGAAGTTGCCTTAGAGTCTCAATTCCGTAAATCACTCCCTGATAAGAATCGCCTGTAATGGAAACCGACTTGCTTGTCGATACAAAGTCATAGCTGCCTTTTACTGTTTCCGAACCGGACAATGCAAGATTGATATCACCTTTTCCTTCGGTCACTTCGAACTGATATCCTGTATATTTGGCAAGAATGCCCACAAGATAATCGGCCGCAGGTATAAGACTCTTGTCGGACACCCCGATTTTACACTTTTGAGGTAAGACAAAGGCTGAATTTGTTTCTGTTATACTGTTGGGAAGAGGAATTATAGAAACTTCCCTGACTTGTGTAGGCGTACTGCTGCACGCGCTCAACAGGACTGCGCCAGTAAAGCCTAAAGCCGCAATCCAACTTCTGTAGTTCTTTTTCATGGTTATTATTTTAATTAAGATTAGTATACGATACCGGTACTATTATTTTTATACATATTATTATCAAGAACAAAGTTAAAGATTTTAAACCGGATATACATATTATTTCCCATAAAAAAAACAGGACCAATTGTCACAAACTACATTCTTTGAGCAGAAGTTTTTCCAAGATAAAAAAACTATACTACAATACTGCAGTACAATTATATGCATAATAGACTCTTATTGTAGGTTTTTACCACATTTCTTGTTACACTTATCGCATATACCTTTGATGACAAAAGAAACAGAATGCATCACAAAACCTTGTCTCAGCTGAATTTGAGGAAAAGGTATGTCATCCATGCAAAAAGAATTGTGGCACGATTCACAATAAAAATGAATATGAGCATCAGAAAGATTACAAGAGGTACTACTTGAGCAAAGTTCATAATTGGAAATGCCACGTCCGTCTTCAAAAGTATGAACAATATCATAATCTAAAAACAATGCCAACACACGGAAGATACTCGATTTATCCATCGTTTCAAGCATGTCTTCCAAATCGGCAAGCGACACCGGACGGGAAGATTCCTTAAGAGCCTTCAACACAAGTATCCTGTTGGCGGTGGGCTTTACTCCTTTCAACTTCAAGCATGTGACTAAATTCTCAGATTCCATGATTCTATCCTTTTAATTATTTAATATTCAACTTATGCGCAAATAATATTTCTATTCGTGTACAAACTTACATAAAAATCTTCGTTTTT
>JAXEBI010000065.1:0-31440 GCA_034094155.1 Phocaeicola sp. | reverse complement strand
AACGTGTATCTTTATACGTTCGGCCATACGTTCGCTGACCTTAACATTATGCTGTCTGCTCATATATTCCTGGATATCGGCTGTAAGATCATCACCGGCTATACGTATTGAGTTGTTCGAAACAATACCACCCAGCGAAATCACTGCTATTTCTGTAGAACCACCACCTATATCTACAATCATATTACCTTCCGGAGCTTCAACATCGATACCGATACCTATGGCAGCAGCCATTGGTTCGAACAACAGATATACATCACGTCCGCCTGCATGTTCTGCACTGTCACGAACGGCACGCAATTCAACTTCGGTAGATCCTGAAGGAACACCTATTACCATTCTTAAAGAAGGTGTAAACAGTCTTTTACCCGGATTAACCTTCTTGATAAGACCGCGCATCATCTGCTCACAGGCGTTAAAGTCGGCAATCACACCATCGCGCAAAGGACGCACTGTACGAATATTAGGATTTTCCTTTTCGTACATCAACTTTGCACGCTCACCTACTGCAATCATCTTTTCTGTACGTCGGTCAAGCGCCACCACCGACGGTTCGTCTACAACGATCTTATCGTTGCTTATTATGATGGTATTGGCTGTGCCAAGGTCCATCGCTATTTCTTGTGTAAAGGAGAATAAACCCATCGTTGAGGTTTTAGTTGTTGTTTTTAATAGTGAAAGGGTTTACCTGCTCAAAAGCAGGCAAGCCCCCACTGACAGTTTATAATATGTTTTTAATTTCTTGTTTTCTGGTAAACAGACTATATTAATTTATCTGCCACTCATTTTATTTAGTTGTCTTTGCAAAATAAGCATGGATTGCAGTGTCATAATGAGAAGAAACGCCAAATGCTTCGCGTGCAAAAGCCTTTCTTTCATCCATTGTAGTAACAGCACCCTTTTCATTAAGAATATTCTGAAGAGGAGCATACTGTTCTTTACTTGCTACAATAACCACATCCTTAAAGTTCTTGGCAGCCGCACGGATAAGTGAAATACCACCTATATCAATCTTCTCGATAATATCCTGTTCGCATGCACCCGAAGCAACTGTTGCTTCAAAAGGATACAAATCAACGATTACCAAATCGATTTCAGGAATTTGATACTGTTCTATCTGCTGACGGTCGCCTTCTACATCTCTGCGGCAAAGAATACCACCGAAAATTTTTGGATGAAGAGTCTTAACTCTACCACCAAGAATAGACGGATATGTAGTAAGATCTTCTACAGCTAAACATGGATAACCCAATGATTCTATGAACTGACGTGTACCACCTGTACTCAAGAACTGAACACCTTCTTCATGCAGTTTGGCAATAATAGCGTCCAAACCATCTTTGTGATAAACCGAAATAAGAGCGGTTTTGATTTTCTTTGACTCTGACATTGCTGTTTGATTTTAGAATTCGGCTACAAATTTAATAAATTACACTGACAAATATAAACATAGGTACACGAAATAATATTTTTTATTGACTTAAAACAATACATTAACATACTTAAAAGCAAAATAATAACAAATGCCAAGTTGTTTGCTTATTAAAATTTTATGTTTAATAATAATTCAATCATTTTGTAACATGTTTGTAATATATATTTAGAAGAATTTTTCCGACCTTTGCGGGCGAAAAATCAAAAGCTAATTAAATTTTATGGAAACTATCTATTTAGGAATTGTAATATTCCTTTTCATGCTGGCCGTATTCGACCTCATGGTAGGTGTCAGCAACGATGCCGTGAATTTTATGAACTCCGCTGTAGGAGCAAAAGTTGCAAAATTCAAGACAATCATTATCGTAGCTGCGATTGGTGTTTTTGCCGGAGCGGTACTCAGTAATGGTATGATGGATATAGCCCGACACGGCATATTCCAACCTGACAACTTCACCTTCTATGAAATTATGTGTATTCTGTTGGCCGTAATGGTTACCGATGTGGTATTGCTTGATGTATTCAATACCTTAGGATTGCCTACATCAACAACTGTTTCAATGGTATTTGAGTTGCTTGGTGGTACATTTATACTTGCCCTTCTCAAACTTGCAGCCGATGAAACCGGCCTTACATTGGGCGACTTACTTAACACCGAAAAAGCGTTATCGGTTATTTTAGGTATATTCCTATCTGTGGCTATCGCATTTATCGCCGGAACATTCGTACAATATATCTCCCGTCTGATTTTCAGCTTTAACTATAAGAAAAAACTTTCATGGACTATCGGGATATTTGGTGGTATAGCAGTTACATCTCTTTCTTACTTCATACTTATAAAAGGATTGAAATCTGCGCCGTTCATTACTCCTGAAGTAATGGCATGGATTGATTCAAATACAACAGTACTTGTTGCCGGTTGTTTTATCTTTTTCACTGCTTTCATGCAGGTTCTTCACTGGTGCAAAGTTAATGTATTCAAGATAATCGTACTTTTAGGTACTTTCTCATTAGCTCTTGCTTTTGCCGGAAACGACCTGGTCAACTTTATCGGTGTACCTCTTGCCGGATATTCAGCCTATACTGATTTTGTTGCCAACTCAAACGGTGCCGGTGTAGATGGCTTCATGATGGATTCTCTTATGTCGTCTGCAAAAACTCCTATTATCTTCCTAATAGGTTCTGGTATAATAATGGTTTATGCTCTTGCCACTTCCAAGAAAGCGCAGAATGTAATCAAAACATCTGTAGATCTTGCACGCCAGGAAGAAGGAGATGAAATGTTTGGTTCGTCTGGTCTTGCACGTACTATTGTGCGCCGTGCCACAAGCATAAACGAATTCCTCAAAAGAGTTATCCCGGAAGGAACACGTAAATGGATAGACAGCCGTTTCAATAAAGATGAAGTAATACTCGAAAACGGTGCAGCATTCGACCTTGTACGTGCATCTGTAAACCTTGTTCTTTCCGGTCTGCTTATCATCATTGGTACTACAATGAAACTTCCATTATCTACTACTTACGTAACATTCATTGTTGCCATGGGTACATCTCTGTCCGACCGTGCATGGGGACGTGAAAGTGCAGTTTACCGTATTACAGGTATGCTTTCTGTTATCGGTGGCTGGTTTATCACTGCATTCGTTGCATTTATTGCCTGCGCATTGGTAACCATCATCATGTACTACACAAATATTGTAGGTATGATAGCTTTCATAGCTTTGGCTGTATTCCTTCTTGTTCGCAGCAATATCATCTATAGCAAAAAAGAAAAAGCTGAAAAACAGGATGATATATTCAAGCGTATGATGGCAAGCAAAGATAAAAGCGAAACTTTGGCCTTGCTTCGTGAGCACGTAAAGGAAACACTTACAAGCTATATAGAATTCAGTAAGGAAGCATATATCAAGACAACAGACGGTTTTATAAACGAAGATTTAAGAAGTCTGAAACGTGCACTTAATGAGACTGACGAACAGAGAAAGCTTCTCAAGAAACGCCGTAGAAAAGAAATACTCGGTCTTCGCCGTATTCCTATTACAATAGCAATTGAAAAAAATACCTGGTTCCACCTTGGAACAAACAGTTGTGAAGAAATGCTCTACTGCTTAAAACGTATATGCGAACCATGTAAGGAGCATGTAGACAATAACTTCAACCCTATATCAAAGGATGCTGTTAAAGAATTCATCCCTGTAAGAGAAGAATTATGCAAACTTATGGACAGAACACGCAATGCCATCAACTCCAACAACTATAATGAAGCGGATGACATTCTGAAGAAAGGTGATGAATTGAAAAACAAGATTTCTGCCTTAAGAAAAGAACAAATGAACCACATGCAGGAATCAAGCAATTCAAGTCTGAAAGCTGCAATGGTTTACCTGAATATCCTGCAGGAAAGCCAGGAATTGGTTAGCGTATGGCGCCATCTGTTGCGTGCCAGCCGATTCTTCCAGGGCGACTATGTTCCTCAGGAAGTTCCGCAAATGGGTATAATGGACAGTAAAGCATAATATAACAATATAACTTTATATTATTATAAACAAATGGACAAGTTCGGTTTATCATGAACTTGTCCATTTGTCGTTTTAACAGTAGCCTTATACAGACTGTTATTTGGTTAAGTTATTCACATCACATAAAAATTTCATAAAGAAATCTCACCGAGAAATCTCATAGAAAGCCTTTCATAGAAAATCTTTCATGGGAAACCTCTCTTATAAAAATATCCAAAGCTAAAGCATTATTTCTCCTTACGCTGAAGATACAACTGATATGAATTGAATATATTATGCCATACACTGTAAAATCCAGCAGCTACAGCTGTTACGGGAGTAAAGAATGTATATCCCATCCAGATAGCAAGTACTGTATTCTTCTGTCCTAAAGCCTGACCGGCACTGATAGTATCATTATAATTGCTACCTATCTTCTTACCGACATAGAACTGAAGAACACAAGACACCAAAGAAATAACGGCAAGTCCCACCTGAAACCACACGGATACATCACTATGCACAATACTCTTAACGGTAACAGCTATCGCAAGAGTTAGAGCTACAGCCCAAAGATAGAACGATACATTATGATACTGAGCTATAACAGAGTGCAATTTAGGTGCAAAATACCGTAATAAGACTGCAACTATAAGAGGATTTATCAGCAAAGGAAATACCTTGCCTAAAATCATGAAAAAGGAAGCCACAAACCCTAATCCTGGATGAGGATGAATAATAGGAACCACAAGAGGTACCAACAATGCAGTGACAAGATTCACAAAAATAGTATAAGAAATCAAGTGTGCAGAATTACCTCCAAGCTTTCCGGTTACAACAGCCGCAGCCGTTGCTGTAGGACAAATAAGACACAACATCGCTCCTTCTATCAGAACCCTTACAGAAATATCAGGAAACAAATACAGAACAAGAGACAATATCAGAAAACTTCCTCCCTGTACCAAAAGCAGCCAGATATGCCATCTGCAAGGCTTCAGCTCACTGATATTTACCTTACAGAACGAAAGAAACAGCATAAGAAAAATAAGTATCGGCTGGATAACAGCCACAGCATGTTCTACAAACGGCTTGGTAGGTTCCAGAAAAGGAATGTTCACATAAACAAAATAAAGGACCACTCCTAAAATCATGGCAATAGGCAAAGTCCAGTTCTTTATAAACCTTATAATTCCCATATCTACAGATATTGTTAAATTACAGACAAATTACAGATAAATTACAGACAAGTATATAATATCAATAAACTTCAAGACACAAATATACAGACACCAATATATAGCAACGCGGACTATACCGACGGTATCGGCATAATCCGCGCTATTAGTATTTAAAATCAAATCAGATTTTATTTGCAATTACCTGCACAACGAGGTTTGATCTGCTTGAAGAAATCATTTCCCTTATTATCAACAAGAATAAATGCAGGGAAGTCTTCTACTTCAATCTTCCAGATAGCTTCCATACCAAGTTCAGGATATTCTACGCATTCAATGCTCTTGATATTGTTTTGAGCAAGAATAGCAGCAGGACCACCTATAGAACCAAGATAGAAACCACCATGCTTCTTACATGCATCAGTAACAGCCTGGCTACGGTTACCCTTAGCAAGCATAATCATGCTACCGCCATGGCTCTGGAACAGATCAACATATGGGTCCATACGTCCGGCAGTTGTAGGTCCCATAGAACCACAAGCCATACCAGAAGGAGTCTTGGCAGGACCAGCGTAATAAATAGGATGATCCTTAATGTACTGAGGAAGGTCTTCACCACGGTCAAGACGTTCTTTAAGTTTAGCATGAGCGATATCACGACCAACGATGATTGTACCATTCAATGAAAGACGTGTAGCAACAGGATACTTGTCGAGTTCTGCAAGAATTTCATTCATAGGACGGTTCAAGTCAATCTTAACTGCATTTCCTTCTCCAGCCTGACGCAATTCTTCAGGAATCAGTTCTCCAGGATTTGAATCAAGTTTTTCAATCCAGATACCATCTTTATTAATCTTACAACGTATGTTACGGTCGGCTGAGCAAGATACTCCCAAACCTACAGGACAAGATGCGCCATGACGTGGCAAACGGATAATACGTACATCGTGTGCATAATATTTACCACCGAACTGAGCACCAAGGCCGATACGATGAGCTTCTTCAAGAACCTGTTTTTCAAGTTCTACATCACGGAAAGCACGTCCATATTCATTACCTGTAGTAGGCAAATTGTCGTAGAAACGAGTAGAAGCAAGCTTAACAGTAAGCAAGTTCTTTTCTGCAGAAGTACCACCGATAACAAATGCGATATGATAAGGAGGACAAGCTGCAGTACCAAGAGTCTTCATCTTTTCAACAAGGAAAGGAACAAGAGTAGCAGGATTCAGGATTGCTTTAGTTTCCTGGTAAAGATAAGTTTTATTTGCAGAGCCACCACCCTTGGTTACACACAAGAATTCGTACTCCATACCCTGAGTAGCCTCGATATCAATCTGAGCAGGCAGGTTGCAGCGAGTATTAACCTCTTCATACATAGTAAGAGGAGCATTCTGTGAGTAGCGCAAGTTTTCTTCAGTATAAGTCTTATAAACTCCAAGTGACAAAGCTTCTTCATCACAATATCCGGTCCATACCTGCTGACCTTTTTCACCATGTATAATAGCTGTACCTGTATCCTGGCAGAAAGGAAGCACACCTTTTGCAGCTACTTCAGCATTACGCAAGAATGTAAGAGCCACATACTTGTCGTTATCGCTTGCTTCAGGATCAGAAAGGATTTTAGCAACCTGTTCGTTGTGAGAACGGCGCAACATAAAAGATACATCGCGGAAAGCTGCGTTAGCCATAGCAGTCAAACCTTCCTTTTCAATTTTCAAGATAGGTTTACCTTCAAACTCGCCTACAGACACGTAGTCTTTAGTAAGCAAATAATACTCAGTATTATCATGTCCGTGTTCGAACATTGGCTGATACTTAAATTCTGGTGTTGCCATATATTTATAATTTATTAGTTGGTTATAAGTTAATTGTCCACATTAAATCAATTCCAGTCTTATCAGACTATTGTTCTTCCTCATAATCGTAAGTCTGATACAAGAAATCATTGTACGGATACTTCTGCACATGCATTTCCCTAACCTTTTTATAAAGAGTACTCTTGAATTCCTCTATGTTTGTTTTATTCCTTGCAGAAATAAACATACATGTATCATTGGTCTTTGCCATCCAGGTCTTCATAAGTTCCTCAAGAGTAATATTCTCCTTTGTCTTCGGAGTCAGGTCATCCTCGGCCTTCTCTATATAAGTATAGGCATCAATCTTGTTGAATACAATCATATTCTGCTTTCCGCCTGCACCTATATCAGCGATAGTCTTTTCCACTACCTGAATCTGTTCCTCAAAGTCAGGATGAGATATATCCACTACATGTACTAAAAGATCGGCTTCACGCACTTCGTCAAGAGTAGATTTAAAAGACTCAACAAGGTCAGTAGGAAGTTTACGGATAAAACCTACTGTATCTGATAACAGGAACGGGAGGTTATCAATAATCACCTTCCTCACAGTAGTATCGAGAGTTGCAAAAAGCTTGTTTTCTGCAAAAACATCACTTTTAGCAAGCAAATTCATGAGAGTTGACTTACCGACATTGGTATATCCCACAAGAGCCACACGAATCATTCTGCCTCTGTTCTTTCTCTGGGTAGATTTCTGGGTGTCAATTTCAGCCAGTCTCTGTTTCAGTAAAGCCATACGGTTCAAGATGATACGGCGGTCCATTTCGAGCTGAGTTTCACCCGGACCACGAAGTCCCACAGAACCCTTACCTCCACCTGCTCCGGAACCACCACCCTGGCGTTCAAGGTGTGTCCACAACCTCTGCAAGCGAGGAAGCATATATTTATATTGAGCAAGTTCCACCTGAGTTTTTGCATGCGAAGTCTGTGCTCTCATGGCAAAAATATCCAGGATAAGCGAAGTACGGTCAAGGATTTTCACCTTAAGCTCGTTTTCTATGTTTCTAAGCTGTTTTGGAGAAAGCTCGTCATCGAATATAACCATACCGATTTCAGTCTCTTCCTCTTCATTCATCTGCGACAAATACTCTTTAATTTCCTGAAGTTTACCCTTACCAACATAAGTAACAGAGTTCGGGAAATCAAGTTTCTGAGTGAATCGCTTTACCACCTCAGCCCCTGCAGTATCAGCCAAGAAAGCAAGTTCGTCGAGATATTCGTTAGTCTTTCTTTCATTCTGGTTCTGAGTTATCAGTCCCACCAATACAGCCTTTTCCGACTGTGCTTCAGATATTACAAATTCTTTCATTAATAGTATATTATATACAAATATGTGCAAAGATAAAGAAAATCATCAATAAAGTGTAGAATAAGGATAAGAAAAAAAGTACGGTCTGAATCTTATCACTGTTAAAAAAACAGTAAAAGCTCAGACCGTACTTATGAAATACTAAACAAATAGTTTATGTATCGTAAAAAAACGACTTGTAAATTACTTAAAAATCATTTTTTATAAACTTCAATATCTATAGAAGGAACTCCACTTATAGATACCACTTTTGAATCGGCAAAACTGATTTTTGCCTCATCCTTCTTTTCCGGATTTGCAGAAACCTTCGACAAGTCAAATTTCACTACAGCATATGCAACAGTCTCACCATCCGCAAATTTAACGTCATTTGAAGAAAGAGACAGAACGCCGGCTTCAACACCTGTTCCACTGATTGTAAGAGCCACGGTAGCCTCACCATTACCATTGGAACGATATACAGGAATGTTAATCACTCCATTATTATCTGCCGATACTACCTCCGACTGCATAGTCGATGCAAAAGAAACAGCCAACTGGCTCTGTTCGTAGATAGAACCCTCTGCATCCTGATTGCAAGATGTAAGCGACATTGAAGCCGCAAACATCATAAAGCAAATACCTGATATATATTTTTTCATGAAAATCTAAATTAAATGATTATAACAATTCTATCATAATACATACTGTATTCCGATATATCCATCCTATTATTAAGACACAGATTATCGTATAATAGGATTCTGGTCTGCGTCGGAAATATTTTCGTTACCGTCTATTTCAGACTGAGGCAAAGGCAAGATAAACAAGCCTGAAGCGGCATCTGTATTCTTGGTCTTAACCATTTCGGTATGATTTGAACCTGCAAAATCCCTGTTATATCCAAGTCCTAAACGCTGCAAATCGAAAATACGTCCGGCTTCACCCCATAATTCCAAACGACGCTGGAAAAGAATTTCATCCATAAGAGTCTTAAGAGGAGCATTGGTATCCTGATTATACTCGTTAGAATCAGTTCTTGAAGCAAGTCTTTCAGCAAAATTCTTGTCGCGTGCCTCACCAAGCTTAGAGATTGTATTACGTGCTTCGGCATACTTCTGCAAATGACATTCAGCCTCAGCCTGGATTAGAATCATCTCTTCTGCACGCATAAACAGATAATCACCTGTACGAGTTGTATAATTAGCCATCTTGAATTTCAGCTGGCAATAGCTGACTTTAGAGTTTCCTCTTTCTTCATCTTCAGGCTTCATTTTACCACGAAACCAATTTAATCTTTCGTCAGTTTGAGATATCATACTATAAAGCCCCGTACTAATACACTTACGGGCCTTAGAGCCATACATTCCTGGAGCATCAGCATCCATGTGAGAAAAGAATCCCGCAAATCCACTGGACTGATCCGCCTTTATAACTACACCCCACATAACATCCGCTACATTAGAATCATTATTTCCACCCAATTCGCTTACCGACGCCTGTCTTAATCCAGGTTTAGACAAAGCTTCCTCGGCAGCTGCTGCAGCTGCAACATAATCATGTTGAACCAAAGCAACTCTTGCCTGCAATCCCTTTACTACATAATAATCAATATTCGAAATATGAGACTGACTTTTTCCTTTCAGATATTCTGCTGCAGTTTTAAGATCACTATTAATAAGCTCATATACATCTTTAACTGTACCACGAGGCTTTCCTTCAGAACCAGGAACTGTAGGTTCGGTATACAAAGGTATACCAGGAGCATCCTCATGTCCCTTATAAGTTTGCTGAAACCACTGTATAAGATAAAAATGACAAAAAGCACGCATTGCAAGTGCCTGACCCACCAACTCTCTGACAGATTCCGAATCACCTGCCATAGTTTTTTCAGCAGAAATAATATAATTTACATTATTAACCATAGTATAATAGAAGTTCCATACAGAGTATGAACGCCCATTTTTCCCGGCATAATCACCATGTACATTGAGACGATAATCTTCATAAAACCATCCCTGACCCTGTTCCAGCATCAGGTGATCTTCAGCCATTAAATCAGCCATTAACTGAATTGTAGTCTGACCACTATTTTCAGAGCCCCATCCCTGGCTCCAACCAGCAGTATAAAGCATACGGTAAACACCGTTCATTGCAGCTTGTGCACTTGTTACATCTTTTAAAACTTCCGAAGATCCCACTTGATCTGTAGGCAAAGTATCCAATTCATTAAGGCAGGAAGTATTGACAGCCAAAAAACCTGCCATTGATAATATATATATTAATTTCTTCATAAAAACCTTATTTACATAAAAATTAGAAAGTGACATCAATACCAAAAGAAATAGTTCTCACTGGAACATATCCAAAGTTAGTACCTCCTGTAAAATTATACTGAGGGTCCATACCTTTCAAATGATTGAACAATACGAGATTATCACCTGTTGCGGTTAATCTTAGGCTTTCGAGTCCTAAAGACTTCAATACCTTTGCCGGTAAGGTATACCCTAAAGTAATATTCTTTATGGCAAGATAAGACGCATTTATAAGATTATTATCTGTTATAATATAACTCTTACCAATTTCTATTCTTGGTACATCAGTAATATCTCCAGGTTGCTTCCAAGCGCGCTCAAGGTGAGCACTCTTAGCCTGACCTATATAATTGCCATACATCAACGTATTATAAACGCCATCAAGGACTTTTCCACCAACAGAATATGTACAAAGAACCGATAAATCGAAATTCTTATAACTGAACTCGTTACTAAAAGATCCATAGATATCAGGAATACGACTTCCTTGAATTTCCTTACAAGCGGTAGCTTTAGACTGACTGTCAGAGATATATTTTTCCCCTCTTACTCCATTCTTATCTGTATCCCAAACCCAATACAGTTGCTTACCTGTTGCAGGATCCACACCAGCCGAAGTAACAGTATAGAAAGAATTAAGAGTTTCACCTTCCTTGATAATATAGTTTCCAGAAATAATCTCAGGCTTATCTGCAAGTTGCAATACTTTATTCTTCACCGTAGAACCCATAACTGTAAATCTCCAGTTAAAGCTGTCTCCCTGGAAGATATCAGCTCCAAGAGTGATATCCCAACCAGTATTGCGCATACTACCAATATTCTTATTATATCCGTCAAATCCCAAAGAGCTTGCCATAGGGAAAAGCATAAGCATATCGGTAGTTTTACGACTGTACCATTCTACAGCAACATTAAATCTATTCATGAATCTTCCTTCAACACCTGCATTAAGATTTGCATTTTTCTCCCATTTCAAATCAGGATTACCAAGCGATGAAGCTGACAGACCTGGATAATCGGCATTTGAACTTCCAAAATTATACAATGACTGCCAAGCATAATAAGTACCTATATTATCATTACCCTGTACTCCATAACTTACTTTCATTGACAGATTATCTACCCAAGACACATCTTTCATGAATTTTTCACGAGAGATTCGCCAATTTGCACCAACTGACCAGAATTGTCCCCAACGATTATCTTTATGAAAACGTGAAGATCCGTCGGTACGGAAACTTGCAGACAAATAATATCTGTCATCAAAATCGTATGCAAAACGTGAAAGGACAGACTCTACAGCATAATTATGCTGATAAGAAGAAGCCCCTGTAATATTTGTTGCTGCATCAAGTTCATACAATCCGCCAAAAGGGAAACCTGTTTTGGAAGCTCCTAAATATTGATAATTATATTTATAAAATTCATGACCAACCAAAGCATTAATATGATGTTTGTTAAATGTTCTATCATAACTTAGAAGCTGATTGAAAGTAAAACTAAATGTGCGTGACGCAGATTTCTGTAAACTACCTTTTACTGATACAGAGTTTCCATTATATGGATTATAATATGTCATATTATCCGCACTTACCAAATCAAAGCCGTAATTTACAGAAAGCTTTAAACCTTCAAGAACACCCTCTTTTAAATTGCCTATTTCAGCAAATAAACGTCCGCTTAAATTATCACTGTTATTTGCATATTTATCATCATACAAAGTTGCTATTGTATGCCAGTCAGCACTTGCTCCGGCAGGACGATTAGTACCATAATCGAATACTTTGTTACCATTTACATCAATTATATCTTTTCCCTCAGCATCCTTCTCGTAAACTGGAAATATTGGGGCCATAAGTTGTGCTGTATACCAGACATTTGACGAACCGGAAGAATTTTCTACAGCCGTATTACTTTCATTACGAGAATAACTTGCATTCATTCCAGCCTTAAACCAATCTGTTACTTCTGACTCTATATTCATACGACCATTATATCGGGTGAATCCTGTTGTCTTCAATAACCCCTTTTCGTCAAGATACCCCACTGAAAACATATATTTGGTTTTCTCATTACCACCAGTGAACGATACATTATATTCCTGTCTCAAAGGATTATTTCTCATTGCTTCATCCATCCAGTCTTCTGAATATTTCAAGACAGCATCACTACGTACTTTACCTGTGGCAGGATCGATAAGCTCTGTTATTGAATAATTAAAAGGATTATATTGTTCATTAGCTCCGAATATTGCAGTCGGACCAGTTTTCATATTTTGCAGAGCTACAACTGATGCAGTCTGTGGAGACATACCATTATTAATAACAAGATTATTCTTATAAGACTGATAAACAGTTTCTATGTAGCCAGCTTCATCCATTGTTTCATATCTTGGAATAGCTCGGGAAGCGACTCCCCAATTAGCCTTAAGATTTACTTTTACCTTACCAGAGTTTCCACGTTTAGTAGTAATCATAACAACACCATTTGCTCCGCGAGATCCATAAAGAGCACCGGCAGAAGCATCCTTAAGTACAGTCATTGATTCAATGTCATTGGGATTGATGGAAACTACATTACCATCATATGGAACACCATCTACTACATAAAGAGGATTTTGTGAAGAATTAATTGAGCCATAACCACGCACAACAACAGAAACACCAGAACCAGGCTGTCCGGAACCTGAAGTTGTCTGGACACCAGAGACAAGACCATCTAAAGCTTTTGTAACGTTTGCAACAGGGCGAGCCTGAATTTTTTCAGATTTAATTACCTCTGCCGAACCCGTAAACGATTCTTTTTTAGCAACTCCATAAGCTACAACCATCACTTCTTCCAAAACTTTAGCATCCGACTGCAAAGTAACATTCATTACCGGTTCTATTGGTAATTCTTGAGATTTAAGCCCGATAAAAGAAACAACGATAATTTTTCCATCTTCAGGCACTCCTGAAATGGTAAAGTTACCATCGATGTCCGTTACTGTACCAACTGTGGTACCTTTCACTAACACTGACGCACCTACTACAGGCAAACCATCCTCTGCCGAAACAACAGTTCCTGTCACCTGTGAAACCTGTGCGTTTACAAGGCCTATGCCAACAAAAAGCATAGCCATAAACAGCATCATTTTTCTCATAAAAGTCTTAAGTTTAGTTTTGTTAAATTATAGAATATATAGTTTTGTCATATTATACGTTTTCACAAACGTGCCCCAAATATAAATAAAAAACAAATAATAATACAATTTATACATTAAAGAGATGGTAAAACATAAGTTTTATTAGCAAAAACAGATATTTGATTTACATTTGAATACATTTTCAATGTATAGATTTAACAATTGAGCGAACAATAAAAAACTTGTCCTGATATACAGAACGCATATCAGGACAAGCACATTTATTTATATAATTATAAAAAATATACAACTATATAAATTATATGGATCTCTTATTTGTTTAAGTCAGGGTTCATCAACTGTTCTGATTGAGGAATAGGCCAAACATATCCATTATTTGAAGGAGTTACAGGCGATACACGCTCAAAACTGTCTCCTCTTCTCATAACATCAATACCTCTCAAACCTTCACCTATAAACTCAAGACGTCTTTCATTATAAACAGCTGTCTTCAGTTCATTTCCAGAAAGAGAATCAATATTTATAATATCATTTTCCGCAGAAACAGAACGACGTCTAACAATCTTTAGACATTCACGCGCATCACTTTCCAAACCTAAATTTACATAACATTCCGCTAAGTTAAGTATAGTTTCTGCATAACGGAAGATAGGAACCCAGTCCAGTTTTGTAGAATAATCTACAAACTTCTGTAATCTGCCATCTTCATTCTTCATAAGAACTCTGGCATCTGATGAGATATTATAACCTTCTTTTGACATAATACCATTATTCATATCCACTTCAAGTATAGCCTTCGAAGCATTATAATACTCGCCAAGACTTTGCTGAGTATTAGGACGGTTGGTATCACTCATAGGTAATGTAAATATTGTCTCATCTGTATAATATGGAGCCTTAAACAAATCTGCAAATTTGGCAGTTAGAGAATAACCGGAAACAGCCTTTCCAGCTTCTACGGCCTCTTTCCACATACCCATTGCCATATAAACGCGCATTTTCAACATGTATGCAGCAGCCTGAGTGGCACGAGTTACATTCGATTCGTCTAATTTATTTTTTACAGGCAAGCTATTCACATCCGACAAATCGTCCAGAATCTGCTCATATACCTGCTTTACAGTAGATCTTGGCATTCCATTATTCGAACCATCTCCTTCAGCTTTAAGTCTAAGAGGAACCGATTTCGCATTTTCATCTAACAAGAATGGTTTAGAATATAGATTGTTCAAATAGAAATAAGCAATAGCTCTAACAAACTTTGCCTCAGCTTTAAACTGTCCATATTTATCACCAGCAACATCTTTCGCTGTTTCAAGGTTTTCCAGATAAGTATTAACCTTATTTATTGCAGCATAAGCATTATTCCATGTTGTAGTATTTTCTGTATCAGTAGAACTAACCTTAAAATTATAAGTATTAGCCAAAGTTATCAGATTCTCGTCTACATTTACAATATCCTCACTGCGGTTATCAAACACCATATATGTTTTACCTCCCAGGAAAGATTCATCAGAAGTATTCTTTATAGCCGAATATAATCCTAAGAGAGTAGACTCAAGGCGCTGCGGATTATTATATATGTCATCGGGTTCAATATATAGTGGAGGATTCTGATCAAGGAAACTCTCACTACAGCTGCCAAGTGCAAGACCGGCAAATATAATTGAATAAGCAAAATATTTCTTCATCATTAATGCAATTTTAAATAGTTAGAAAGCCAAATTCACTCCAAAAGTAAATGTACGTGCCTGAGGCAAAGTATTCTTATCTGTACCCGGTGCAAGAGTTGCATTTGTAGTATTCGACATAACCTCAGGATCCATACCAGAATAACCTGTCAAGACAAACAGATTCTGAGCCTGAGCATACACACGCAGTTTACTTATACCTATTGCACTTGCCCAATTCTTAGTGTTGAAAGTATATCCTAAAGAAATATTCTTCAAACGTAAATAGTCACCTTTCTCTACCCAGTCACTTATAGGATATGACGAACCGTTTGAAACATTATCACCATAAATAGGTTTTGGGAACATTGCATCCTTTCTATCTTCAGTCCAATAATTCTCAAGAACTTCTTTTGAATTATTCCAATAACGCATATCACTGACAGTTGCTTTAGTACCATTGTAAATATAGTTACCACCAGAGAATTGGAAGAATATCGACATATCAAAATTCTTATAAGAGAATGTATTGCTCCAACCACCATACCAAGTAGGCAAAGTATTACCACAAATTACAGGATTTAAATCGCCTGTATATGGAGTTCCGTCCTCATTAAGCCAACGTGCATCAGAAGTATAATCAAACAACAATCTCTCTCCATTAGATCCATAGAACACTCTAAGACCAGTTTCAGCATCTACTCCACCTGTAGGATACAAATACAACTGACCGATAGACTTACCAGGTACAGTAATATTAGTAATCTCCAACTGACTTTCATCGGCACCGATAATATTATCAAGACCATCAGCCAAAGCAATTACTCTATTCTGAGTTGTTGTAATATTAAAGCTTGTATTCCATTTAAATTCAGAATCTCTTAAAATATCTGCAGATATAGTAAACTCAACACCATAGTTTTTCATCTTACCGGCATTTGTAGTAAGAATATTACCAGGCAGACCTTTTGAAGGAGCCTGAGGCACATCAAGAATCAAATCTGATGATTTTGTATAGAAATAATCAAAATCAATATCAATTCTATTAAACAAACGTGCACTGAATCCTACATCATACTTCTCCGAAGACTCCCATTTAAGATTAGGATCGGCAATTTTTGACAACAAGTAAGTTCCGTTCGAACCATAATTATAAGAAGAATAGTATGAACGGGAAGCATAGTCATCTATATTTGTATTACCTACAATACCATAGCTTGCCTTAATCTTCAAGTCATCTACATAATGCTTCAATGGTTGGAAGAAAGTTTCCTCAGAAATACGCCATGCAGCAGATGCACCACCAAAGTTACCCCAACGATTATCTTTGCTCAATGCGGATAATCCGTCACGACGGAAGTTAACAGACAGCATATACTTAGACATAAAATCATAATTAATACGTCCAAAGTAAGATACCATAGAATTCTTTGAAAGTTTACCATCTGCAGTTGCATTTGCAAAAGGTCCCTGGAAATCAGTAAACTTATCATCCTGCAAACCTGTTCTTGAAGCTGTCCAGTCACTATAGCTTGATTCTGTAGCTTCCATACCAGCCAACAAGTTTACATGATGGTCATTAAGTGTAAAGTCATAAGTAGCTGTATTTGTCCAAGTCCAAATACTAGTATGTACAGCAGCATTGAAAGCATAACCATTGGCATTGACACCATCACCATGTTTGGGCGACCAGAAGCGTGAGTTTTCTACTCTTGCATCATCGATATTATACTGAGTTTTAAGAGTCAATCCTTCTACCGGATTTACTTCTGCAAAGAAACTACTTAAGATACGAGTTACATCTACATTTGTATTATTACCAATTTCTACCAAAGCTGCAGGGTTAGAATATGTACTATAAACAGCATTAGGTCCATAACCCAAATATCCATCTTCATCATAGTATGCAGCTCCATTCTCAGCATATACAGGAATATTAGGAGCATTAACAAGAGCCATTCTCGGGAAACCACCGACAGCAAAACTTGAGCCATTTCTTGCAGCATCCACCTGAGCTGTAGAACTTACATTAACACCGGCATTCATACCAATCTTCAACCAGTCTGTTGCATTTGCAACAACATTAGCCTTACCACCCAGACGTTCGTAGCTATCACCTACAACAATACCCTTCTGAGTATTATAATTAGCCGACATATAATATTTAACCTTATCAGTACCACCAGATACAGCTATTGTCTGATCCTGTGTAAATCCATTTTGGAATATTGCATCAGCCCAATTAGAGTCAACTCCAGGCATCATATTAAAGCCTTTATCACCATAAGCAGGATTAGAAATAAATGTCTTGCTTAACTGAGCCAACTCTGCCGCATTATCAGTTCCATAAGCATTACGTAAAGCCAAATTCTTAAAGTCTACATACTCCTGAGCATTCATCATATCAATGAACTTTGTTCTTGATGAAAAACCAAAAGAAGCATCATATGTAACTTTTGCCTTACCATTACTTCCCTGTTTAGTGGTAATAAGAACAACACCATTAGCCGCACGAGAACCATAAAGAGCAGCAGCTGCAGCATCCTTAAGCACATCAATAGAAAGAATATCAGCTGGATTAATATCAGCCAAGGCATTAGCATTACCCAATCCACCTGCCAAATCACCAGACTGAATAGGCATACCATCTACAACATACAATGGTTGCGTACCAGAAGTTATAGAATTTACACCACGGATATGAACAACCGGAGCTTGTCCAACACCACCAGAAGGTGAAGTTACATTCAAACCAGAAGCACGTCCCTGCATCATCTGGTCAAGACTGGTGTTAGGCACATCCTTCAAAGCATCACTTCTGATAGAAGAAACAGAAGCTGTAACTGTACGTGCAGTTTGAGTACCGTATGCCACAACAACAACTTCCTCAAGCACCTCTGCATCAGCCTTAAGAACTACATTCATAACCGGTTCAATAGCCAACTCCTGACTTTGAAGACCGATAAAAGACACTACAATTACTTTTCCATCTTCAGGCACTCCTGAAATAGTAAAGTTACCATCAATGTCTGTTACTGTACCCACTGTGGTACCTTTCACTAATACCGACGCACCAACTACAGGTAAACCGTCCTCCTCTGAGACAACAGTTCCTTTTACCTGAGATACCTGTGCGTTCAAAAAGCCTATGCTTATAAGAAGCAAGGCCATAAACAGCATCACTTTTTTCATAAAAGTCTCTCTCTTAAAGTTTAGTTAAATAATAGTTATATTTACCGTTTTTCACAAACGGAGCGCAAAAATAGTCAAATTATGGATAAATACAAATTTTTCTCAAATATTTATTCAGTTCCAAAGAAAAACCAATATCATCACTGTATATTAATACATTATAAATAAAAGATAAGTATCAAAGAAGTGTAAATAACACTAAACCTAAAGACTTTTAATATTATATTATCACTGAATTATTAAAGAACATATATTAAAAAGCCGATTAGTCAAATGCCAACAAATGACTAACCGGCTTAAAAATCATAGAAACAATTACTATAAGAATATATCTATGATGTTATTTATATAATTACTTGATTCCTTTTACAGGATATCCATCAGAAATGCTGAATGGCAAATCCATAGGACCACTTACTGAACGTGATAATGTTGAGCGAGTTGATTTAGGACCTGGAATCATCGGACTATAATTCAACACATGACGAACTCTATCTCTTTGCTGCTGTGAGAACTCATCCAAATATGAATAAGCATAATCCATTATGTTGTGAGATTCAAACTGTTCACCTTTTTCATCTGTTCTTAAGAACAATTTTCCCCAATCAAAAGTTGCAGCGAAATCAGGATTTATTGATATCATTTGCAATATAGTTTGAACCTGTACATCATAACCATTTTCACCATATTTATCGTAAGTAGGAGTATCAGAACATTTATCAGTATCCTTACATGGTCCTCCTATATTTTCAGAGAAAGTATGGAACAAGCCCAAATAATGTCCTAATTCATGAGCCAAAGTTATATAAGTCTTATTTTGTTTATTCATCAAATCTTTCCATTCATCCGGAACAACTCCCATTTGCACAAAATAATCATCACTATTATAAATATAACTGCTATTTAAAGAAACACCTCTCACGTATGTAAGATTCTCCAATGAAATATTCATATCCGGAACTATATCAGTACCTTCAAGTGGATGCGATTCAGTACTATAAGGGAAAGTAGAAATACCTAAGATCTGTGAATTTGAGAATTGATATACCAATACATTAATATAATCATTAGGTTCCCATAAGAAATGAGTATATTTATTTGTATTATCAGACATTACATCTTCTGCACTTAAAGTTGAAGTAACCCATTTCACTCTTTCAATACCTGGTTCATCCATTTTATTACCCTGAGGGTCAAACTGAGCCGGAACAAATTCCAGTTTAAGATTAGGACTGCTTTCACTTGCCTTGGCATAGAAAGCATTTACATCATCAAGAATCTTATAAATTGTTGCAGAATCAGGATTCTGGTTCCTATCATTAGGATCATTATATAAAATATGGAAAACAATAGGCAACTTATAATGTGATTCCAAACCTTCAGTACTTCCGGCCTGTTTTAAATAGATACTTTTTTTAGATCCAGCTGAATAAATAACTATTTCACCAGTACGTTCTTCACCAAGATTTCCTTCTACAATAATAGACAAATCCTTAGGACCATAACCAGAAGTTTTTGTAACACTACACCAGTCCACCAGACTTGTTGCAGTCCATTCACCAGCAATGTCAAGTTTTACCTGATAAGTGTTACCATCGGCTGGTATATCCTTAAATTCTGTATTTGAAATATTTACTACTTCCACGTCATCACTACAACCCGCAAAAAGCAAGCAGAAGAACGACAGAATAAAGAAAATTTTAGATTTCATATTTTATTGATTATATAGTTTACATTATTTTATTATACAAACACTTGGTAAATAGTTACTTGCTGAAACGCTATTATGTTCTGGCATTTTCTTACCATTCATCACTTTAGCTGCTACATTTTGCTTTTTATAGTTCAGCCACTCACCAACTTTCGGCTTATCAGTTGTAGCCCATATTACATTATCCGAAGCAATCGCATTATTGTGATTTACTGAAGCTGCCTTAAGAGATGATTTAGTTTCTGAATCAAGTTTAGCCATCAACTCTTCAAGTTCAGAAAAATCATTAACACCCGACTTCTTCAACACAGGAATACTCATACGGTTAACTTTACCTTCATAATCATTTTTATCTTTTGCATAAGCGAAACTATAATAAGACTGTTCCCAATCGCACAATACAAAAGCATACAATTTTTCACTCAAGTCATTCCAAGATACATAATTCTTAACCAAGAATTTGTCTGAACAACTTTCAGGATTCATTTCATCTTTATCAGGATCTTCAAGCATTACACCATATCTTGGCTTATAAGAGTTTTCTCCAAGATTAAATTTCAATACAAGAATAGTTCTACCTTTAGTTCTTTCAGGATCTCCAAAGAATTTACCCTGTTCTTCATCACCATCATAATAACCTATTATTTCACCTGAAATACTTGCATCAGACAAAGCGGCAGTTACTATTCCAGATTTATTTGCTGTAAGTGTAGCAACTTTTCCTTTAGAATTTATAGCATAAGAACAGATTGTATATGAAGTTCCAGGCTCAACATCATAGAAACCAGCTTCTATTTCACCTAAATTAAACATTGAACCACTATAAATATAAGATTCCATTGTTAATCCAGGATCGTACATAGTCTGCATCTTATAATCCTCGGCAATAGCTGTTTCAATGTAATTTTTATAGTATTCCTCATCATATTTTTCATCTGTAACAATATTTGTTACATAAGGAACAGTCATATCAGATGGCTGAACTAAAGCATGAGCCTCATAAGGTCCTGCAAATTTTGCAGTATGAGTAAATTTCACTTTTGTAGGATCACCACCAGCAGGTGTCTGATATTCATACAAAACAGGTTCTGTTGTAACACCCTGGTTGTAACCAAATACAAGAATGAAGTTTTTAGAATTAGGAACTAATTTGGCATCTGGAACATCCTGAACACCCTTAGTCATAAGCCAACCAAGGAAAGGACGGTTTTGTTCAATATAACGATTCATCATTTCTTCAGCAGAAAGATTTTCTGTTTCAGAATTGTATGCGTCATAATACCAGATAAAGGATTCTTCAAGATTTGAAGGTGTAACAGTTATATGAGCAGAAGTTGCTTTCAAGTCTTCAACTTTTATATCAAAAGTCAAGTCAGTATTAGCTCTTTCAAGAGTTTTAAATGAACCGGTAGAAGCATCAGAAACCATTACAATTTCAAGTCCATCATCACCATTCACTAATTGATAAGCAACAGCAACCCATTGATATTCAGTATCAGCAGCAAGATTCTGGAATTTCAAAGTCATATCACCCTTAAACAGCAAATACGACAAAGCTTCCTGAATAATTTCTTCAGTAAGATCACCGCCTTCAGGAACCAACTGAGAAAGAATCTGCTGGTATTGCTGTGTAAATAAAGAATGAGCTATTGTTTCATTAGTATATCCACCTTCTGCTATAGCTTTATCATATACATCTTTTGTCAATCCAGCACAAAACCAGTTGACTTCTTTATTCGATGGACTTATATTTGCAATTGCTGTAGTAACATCAGGCTCAATATTTACATCAAAAGAGCATTCTACAGGGTCTGCTTTAAGAGTTTGGAAAAACAAATATTCAGCCTTATCAGCTATTCTTGTACCTGAAACAGCAAAAGCAACAAGTTCGTATATCTTTCCAGGCAACAGATTTTCAATTTTCTTTTCTTCAAGGTTACCTTTTATTGAAATCGAAGCTACAAATTCTTCAAGTCCTTTACCGGCAGCTGTGGCCTGTTTCTCAATATCAGACATCAGGTATTGAGGTAATTCACCTTTTGGTACTTCATCTATAATATCTTTATCTACATAAAGAACAAGGTAAGGGACATTCGGGTCTGAAGCATTGACGCTAAAAGTGAAAGTTGATGTTGAAGCACCAATCTCTGTCAATGTAAGACTCTGATTGTTCAAATCCACATAAGAGGAATCAACGATAGGATTTTCATCGTCCTTACAGCCGACAAAAAAACACATCAGTATTAAACTGACAACAGATAAATAAAGTTTTTTTCTCATGATTTCAATATAAATATTTAAATTTGTTTTATAGTATATACATATAAATAATGTTTTTTACATCTATTTCCCATAAAAATAGAGATTGTAACATTTTAACATTCCCTCTTCATTATTAATCAGTATAAATTAATATACATGTTAGTGAATATTGGTTTTGTTGGTACTATATCTGTAAAATATGATTCTGTTAAACTCCTTGACTTGTCAGGTGTTGGAAGATGTTGTATGTCAAATTCTACAAATTTTTCAAAATCATATTTCCAATTATTCCCATTTGCAAGCGACATTATACGTTTGTATATAGCTTCTCTTGAAGGGGCATTAAAACCATGTGTATTACTTCTCATCATACTTTCATTTGTTGGTCTAAAAGCTCCTTTCCAGTAGGTACATGCTCCCTCATATATGCTTAAAAGTTCTCCGTAATTATCTTTTCCTTTGTAATGAGAATTTTTAAGGAATTTATTCCATAAAACTTTTTCACGGTCATTCACAAAATCTACATTCATATACCAGCCAAGTTCTTTCTGTACTTTTTGATTTTGTTCTATTTCTGAAAAAGGTATTGTACCCATTTCTTGATATGAATATTCATCTAATAATTTTGCAAATCCATGGCCTATACATTCATGACAAAGAACTCTTCTAAACATATCGTCTTCTATACCATTAATCATTGGACAATATCCTATAGCTAAGTTTATTGTTTTATTCGTTGTAAGATCATTGAAACCGAAATAACATGTACCTGCATAATCTGTTGTGTTTAATATAACAATACATGTAGTTTCACTTTTTAAATTATCATTATTATTTAATTCTGGAATAATTCCAATATATTCTATTACCTTTTCATGATTTCCATCTATACGTGTACTTCCTCCACCTTCAAGTTTACAACTAAATTTTGTTGTATATTGTGATCCAAAAGCATTGTTAAATGATACAGCATTAATAGCCCAAACGTCAAAGTAATCTCTTAAACTTTTGATTGGTTCCTCTGTAAAAAAGTTTTCCATAGCTTTATTCATCACTTCGATATAGTATCCACTTTCAATATCTTTATCTAAGAATCCATCACCAAGGAACACTAATGGAATTCCTTTCCCAATAGTATGTTCTTGCAATACATTGATAATTTTATCTTTGCTAAAATCAGAAGATGTCCCAACTGGAACCATTTCTTGCTTAATAGTTATAGTTTCAGATTCAAAAATAATCTTATTGGAATCTGTTTTATCTACTGCGTATAATTTGAATTTTGCAGTTCTTTCTTTTCTTGCTGGATTTGATTTTATATCTAATGTTAAATTCTCAGAGGAAAGTTCTCTTGATTTATTTAAGTCGAAATCAATCCAATCTATATTCTCATTTAGACATTTGATCCTGATCTGATCTTTTGGAATATTTGTAGAATATTTGATTATTATATCTCCTCCAATGTATGATATTTGATATAATGTTTCTGTTATATTTATTACATTTTTTTCTAATTGTATGAATGGAATATCCACACTTACATCTTTTGAATATATTGTAATTGTACCTGTTCGTTTTTCACCTGTGTTATTATTTTCTTTTGATATAAGTCTCACTGAAGATTTTCCCATCTTACCAGATGTTGGAGATAAAATAGCCCAATCTACATTTAACTTTGCATTCCAATCTGCATTTGTTGTGAAATCAATATTAAGATTTGCATCCTTATCAGCTGCCAATACTAATTTGTCGATACTGGAATCAAGCCTTATTTCTGGGGCAAAATTTTCATCATTAGAACAAGATGTTATAAAAATGAATGACAACAGTAACCAGATGTTAAAATATATGTGCTTCATAATTTTGAGTTTATAGGTATGAAAATAATAAAAGGGTACTCATATATACGAATACCCTTTATTTATAACAGAATTATTCAATGACTTTATTTAAAATATTTCCACTCATAAACCATGTATATCCTGTAAATGATGAACCACTAAATAATGCACCCGTTAATGATTTATCAAGTGTTATCATTGTAAAGTCTTCATTCCAAGTAGCTCCTAATTCTCCTGTATATAATTGATTACCATCAACATAAGCCAAAACTACATCAACAACTCCTATACCATCGAATTCTACACCCTTAAATAGTACATCGCCTGTAACTATAGTTAAACTGTTATTGGAATATTTTATGTTGACATTACCAGTTAAGCCTTGATATGAAACCTTACAATCATAGCCAGATCTATCTTCTTTCGCTATTAAATCAAAGTCTATTTTTCCTCCATCTCCATCAGATAATTGCCATTTTCCAGCTAAAGCTGTATAAGCATCTGGAACTTCTTCTACTTTAACAACACAGCTAGATGTTGAAACTTTAGCACCTTCAGAAGAAGTAATATTTAGAGTGAAAGAGCGATTTAAATTATCAGTTATAGTATATATAGAAGAACTTAACTCTGCATATACTGTTTCTGTCCCTTCTGGAATTAGCAAAGAACCAGATGTTAAAAGAAGTGTTTCATCTGTTTTGATTTCTTCTCCTTTTATATCAGCAATTTCAATATTTACTTTAATTAATCCGTTATGTTCACCTTCTACATTAATTGGAACTTTTATTATAGAAGTATTTTCACTTACAACCATTTCTGTAGAGGAGAATCCAACACTAGCGTTACCTGAATTAATTACATTGTCTTCTTCACATGCTGAAAATACAAATGGAAGTAGGCATAAAGCTAATAATTTGATATATTTCATGATTAAAACTTTATTAATAAATTAATAACCCGGATTTTGCTGTCCTTTTAATTGAGGATTAGCGTCATATTCAGCCTTTGGTATAGGCCATACGAAGCGGTGGTCATTAGCTTGTTTGCTTAAAGCTGTTGTATTACTATTACCTGGCATTAATACAGCATTGGCATCCTGATAAGCATCATTTCTATCAAGTCCTTTACCCCAACGTTTTAGGTCTGTAAACCTAAATCCTTCACCAACCAGTTCTTTATGACGTTCATTTTCAATGGCTGTCAAAATATTTGCATTTGTAAATGATTCATCATTATACTCAGCAATACGAGCTTTACGTAATTCATTTAAATATTTTGTAGCATTTGTTACATCACCTTTTTGGGCATAAGCTTCAGCAGCAATAAGATATTGTTCGGAGATACGGAAAGGTTTTGGTTTATTCATATAATGATTATCCACATTTAATTTTTCATATAAATCTGGATTTCCTGGATATTTATCAAAAACCTTAACATCTGCCTCAGCTCCTGTAGGTAAAGAAATATGATATTGAGTAAAGAATGATGTGTATCTCATATCTTTTTCTCCATCTGTATATAAATCTAAGAGACTTTGAGAAGGTATAAAGTCCATTATTTGCGGACCTCCATTTTTATATTGTCCCCAAAAAATAGTTCCATTTGTAGAAGCTGTTTCATCTGGTGCACTAAGATATATTTGCCAAATAACTTCGCTTCCCATATCTTGTACCCACATGCTTCTGAATGCTGAAGGGTCATTAATCAAAGGATAATTATTAGTATTTATCAAAGATGTTGATAGTTCTATAGCCTTATCATAATTCTTAGTCCATAATGATACACGCGCACGTAGTGCTTTTACCAGATTCTTAGATATATAATTAACTGAGTTTTGTGTATTATCTAATGATTTCTCCTCATTTACTAATTTCTCAGCTTCATCAATATCTTTATAAATCTGTTCAAAAGTTGCTTTCAAAGTTGAACGTCCAGGATATTGAGTATTATCTGTAGCGTTAGAATTATAATGCAACTGAAGTGGCAGACCTAGTGAATTTTCTGCAGTTTCTTCTGAATAAGCATTGCAGAAAAATGTAGATAAGGTATAATAGCAGAAAGCACGTGCAAAATATGCTTCTCCTGCATATGCAGAAATGATTTCTTTATCAGAGTCACTAATGCTGCTAACAGTTCCGTCTAAAACTTTTTGGTATGAATCAAGAAAATAATTACAACGTGCTATTGTTGAATAATTCCCAGACCAAATACTTTCAATTGTTCCGTCTGATGGTTGGAAATCCCAACGGAACATATTACCATAATTATTAGAGAACCCAGCAGTAGCATGGAAATCATCACACTGGAATTCTGAATTAAGTACATAAGCCCCTGAAGTTAATGCACGGAAATTTGAATATATACCATTGCGTGCACTTTTAAAGTCCGAAATATTTTTCATATACAGACTTTCTTCTATTGCATCATAAGGATATTTTTCCATATCGCATGAAGTCAATCCTAATGCAGAAACTAATATTATTCCTAAAAATATATTTTTTTTCATTTTAAATTTAATATTAAGTTAGAATTAGAATACAAGCTCAACACCGAAAGTAAATTGTTTAGTATTAGGATAATTTCCTAATTGAATATTATTATCTATTTCGGGGTCGTATCCTTGATATTTAGTTACTGTCCACAAATTTCTTCCTACAAAGAAGATACGAGCATCATTTATAAATCCTGTCTTTTTCATCCAAGGTTTAGGCAGATTGTAACTAACTGTAAGATTTTTCAAACGCATAAATGAGGCATTCTCAAGCAAATGTGTATCAAACTGCATTGGAGATTCAGGAGATGATATTTCAGTCACATCACCTGGTTTCTGCCACATTGTTAACATCTTAACAGTTTGATTGTTTTTATTTGCAAATTGATGGTTCTCTGTAAACCAACGTTCATTGTTTAGCATATACTGTCCAAGCATAAATGCAAAGTCTGCTGAAATAGTTATTCCTTTCCAACTCAAAACAGAGCCAAAACCTCCAGACCAAGGAGCGTATCTTTGTTTACCAGTAAACACAGCATCTTCTTCAGAGTATACTTTTGTTAGGTTACCGTTTTTATCATACCACATATTGTGTCCATCACGAGGATCTACGCCTGCCCATCTAGTGTAATAATATTCTCCATATGGTTTGCCTACTTCAAGTTTTAAACCTGTATTTGCAAGTACGTATTCGTCTAGACCATTGAATAATTTTGTAATTTCGTTCTTATTGTAATTGAAATTAGCTGATATACTCCAATTAAAGCCTGAAACATTTTTTAATACATCTACGTTTGCTGTGATATCAACACCTCTATTACGCATACTAGCGACATTACCCCAACCAGATGAATAACCTGTTGTAAATGAGAATGGAATTTTCATTAACATATCTTCGGTTAGACGATTATAGAATTCTATATCTAAACTTAAACGGTCGAAGATTCTTGTGCTTAATGCTATATTTGTTGTTTTAACAACTTCCCATGTCAAATCTGGATTTGCTGGATTTGCAATTGCTGTACCAGTTGAACCTCCATACATTGATCCTGAACCTATAAGTCCATAAGCCATATAAGCAGATAGAGCTGAAGAGTTACCTACAGTACCATAGCTTCCTTTCAATTGCAAGTCGTTAATCCAATCAATATCTGCAAGGAAATTTTCCTTTTTAATATCCCACATTACACCAGCAGACCAAAAGTTACCCCATTGATTATTTAAACCAAACAATGAAGAACCGTCACGTCTGAATGAAGCATCAATATAATATTTCTCATCAAAATTGTAACTAAGAGTTCCGAAATAAGAATTAAACACAGTCTCACTTTTTGAATGTGAAGGTTTATCTGTTTGTGCACCTGCGCTCATTAACAATAAGCGTTCATCGGTAAGGCCGTTTACTTTAACACCAAAACTCTGATTTTTAGTTATAATAGATTCCTGTCCAGCAAGAACGCTTACATTATGATTATCAATATTAAATTTATATTCCGCAGTGTTAGTATATGTAAATGAATAATATCTTTGGAATGTTTCTCTTGCACTACCATTTCCTGCAAATGGACCAACAGGAAGAGCAACATAAGAAGTTCTATAATCGTAAGCCTCAACAGCTTGGGCAGCCCTAATATTAAGACCTTTAATTGGATTAATATTTATAAATGTATTTCCATTTACACGAATCAAATCGTTTGTTGAAGGTTGTATTTCAGACAAATAATAAGGATTATAGTAGCCACCTAATTTATCAAAAACTTCAAGTCTATCGCCAAAGCCCAAGAAATTTCCATTCTCGTCTTTCAGTATTTCATAATATGTTTGGTCAGGACGATAAACACGAGCTGCATAAGCTTTATTATATACACTATTAGCAGTCGAACCAAAAGCTGCAGTTTTATACTTTTGATATGACAAATTAAGATTAACACCAGCTTTTAACCAGTTTGTAATGCTTGTTTCTAAGTTTGAACGCAATGTTTCACGGCGCATATCAGAATCATCCATGATACCTTCCATGTCATAATGTCCTAAAGAGAAGAAATAGTTTACACTTTCTGTTCCTCCAGTTACATTAACATTATATTCTTGCATAGGTGCTGTTTTTCCAAAGAAAACATCTGACCAGTCTGTAGAAATTCCATTGTCGATATAAAAATTCTTTTCAGCTTGAAAATCTGCATTTGTCTTTAAAGAAGGATCCAATATTTCTTGAAAACCTAACCATTGTTCTGCATTCATCATGGTTACATTATCACCTGTCATCTTTGATAAGCCATAACGAGCACTCAATTGTACTCTTGCTTTTTCACCTTTCTTACCTTTCTTAGATGTTAAAATAACAACTCCATTTGCAGCACGTGAACCATAAATAGCTGTTGAACTTGCATCTTTAAGTACAGTCATACTTTCAATATCATTAGGATTCAACGATGTGAATGTACTTGAAGAAATAGGAGAGCCATCCAATATAAACAAAGGCGCAGAACTACCTTCAATTGAACTCACACCACGAAGGCGCATACTAACTCCTTCACTCGGTTCACCAGATGGGGTAAAAACTTGAAGACCTGCCACCTGTCCCTGAAGTGCATCGCCAACATTGGCTGCAGGAGTTTTGGCTATTTTATCACCTCCTACATTAGCAACAGAACCCACAACAGAGCCCAGTTTTTTACCAGAACCGTATCCAACTACAACAACTTCATCAAGTAATTCTGTATCTGGATGCAATACAGCTTTTACGTTACTGGATATTTTCACTTCCAGAGTTGTCATTCCGATGAATGAAATCTGCAAAGTTTCGGCGGAACTTGGAACGTTAGTCAGGATAAAATTACCATCAATATCAGTGACAGTACCTACAGTAGTACCTTTTACCAATACAGATGCACCCACTACAGGCAAACCGTCCTCAGAAGAAGTAACTTTACCAGTTACTTTTGAGATCTGAGCGTTCACCAGACCTATACCTATAAACAGGCAGGTCATAAACAGCATCAATTTTCTTTTCATAAAAATCTCTCTTAAAGTTTAACTTTACATTAATAAAATTTTGTTCACTCTAACAAGACGCAAAATTAGCAATTAAATTGAAATAAATACACTTTTTTCCATTTAAATACATAATAATGCCACATTTTAACACTTTAGGCACATAATAAGTTATAAAATTACACTAAATATCCCATTATTTATCACATACAGGTAGTAAGATTTTTTAAATCATATTAATTATTGCACTTGTATTACTTTTGCTATTTTGGCTCACAATTTATAATTAAACGTTTGGTTATTGTTTTAAATTGTTACCCATGCTATCATAATAACTTTTTTATTTTAATTTCAAAACATCATGAACAAGATAGAATTTAACATAATCCTTAATTGTGAAAAAGGATTAAATGGTTTTAATAAACAACCAATACAAGTAGAAGCTACGCTAAATAAGCAAAAAGAACTTTTCAGTACTCACGTTTTAATTAATACTGAACAATGGGATAAGAATAAATCTCTAATCATAAATCATCCAAATGCAGAACTGCTAAACAGAATGATACAAGAATTTGTCTTGCATCTCGAAACTATGGAACTTAATTACTGGAAACGTGGTACACCTATCGGATTAAAAGAACTGAACAATATTATTGAAAATTCTTCTGCAACAAGTTTTGAATGCAATTTCATAGATTTTGCAAGAAAAAACATTGAATATTCGACAAAAAGAAAGACCTCAACAAAAAAGAACTTGCTAACAACATTAAATTTATTATCCAACTATAAGCATAATATTACAATAGAACAATTGGACTATACTTTTATTACTGAATTTGAAAATTACTTGTTAGAAAACAACTATAAGATTAACACTATTGCTAAGCATTTGAGACATATTCGTTGTTTGTATAATGATGCAGTTAAAAAAGGACTTACTGTTGCAGAGAAATCCCCGTTTAAACACTATTCTATAAAAACGGATAAAACCAAATATTCTTTTTTATTGCCTGAAGAGTTAGTCTGTCTGGAATCATTGATTCTTGAAGGTAAAAACAAAAAATATTCTCATTCTCTTGATGCTTTTTTATTTTGTTGCTATACAGGATTAAGATATTCAGATTTCGTTTCACTATCGGATGATAATTTTATCAAAATGAACAATGTAACATGGATTATATTAAGAACAAAGAAAACAGATACAGAAGTAAAACTTCCGTTAAATATTTTATTCAACGGTAAAGCTTTATCTATTCTGAAGAAATATAAGAATAAGTACGAATATTTCTTTAAGATAAAATCAAATTCCTTTTTAGACAAGGATCTTATAAAAATAGCTAAACTTGCCGGCATAAACAAACATTTTTCTTTTCATTCGGCAAGACACACAAATGCTACATTATTAATATATAAAGGTGTAAATATTCAATAGTTCGTTAAAAATTAGCCCAGCCTAAACGGCTCTGGCAGTAAATAAAATGAGTTCTTTGAAAAGTTTGTCAATTAATTGCGTGTTTGGTTCAATCCCAGACACGCAAATAAATCGTTCAAGCATGTAAGTATTG
>JAXEBI010000064.1:0-67574 GCA_034094155.1 Phocaeicola sp. | reverse complement strand
GAGGATGAACAGTTATACCTTCCGCCCCAAAAGCTTCACAGTCGAGGGCCACTTTCTCCACATCAGGATTATTGCCGCCCCTGGCATTTCTCAAGGTGGCCACCTTATTGATATTCACACTTAATTTAGTCATATTGCATGAAAAATTTTATATCTTTGCGTCTACAAAATGCAAAGTTAGTATGATTTATGAGAAACTAACTAACATGAAAGTTAAAAAGATTGATAAAAAAGCTACATTATATGCAAAATGAGATGAAATTTGCCATTTTCGGCAATACATACCAGGAACATAAATCGGCTCATGTAACACATTTGCTGGAAATTCTGCGGAAGAAGAAAGCACAGATATGCATCAGCAGTGAGTTTTATGATTTCCTGCGCATGCATACCAAGGCCGATTTAGGCGGACTGGAGATTTTTGAGGGGAACAACTTTACCGCTGATATGGCATTAAGCATAGGGGGAGACGGTACCTTTCTTAAGGCGGCCAGCCGTGTTGGCAAAAAAGAGATTCCTATCTTAGGAATAAACACCGGAAGATTAGGATTTCTGGCAGATATATCTCCCGACGAGATGGAAGAAACATTCAATGAGATATATGAAGGAAAATTCATTGCCGAAGCAAGAAGGGTTCTTAAACTGACATGCAGTAATCATGTCTTGAAAGGCAATCCATACGGACTTAACGAAATTGCAGTCCTGAAAAGAGACAGTTCTTCTATGATTTCCATAGATGCATATATTAATGGAGAGTTACTCAACAGATATCAGGCCGACGGACTTATTGTTGCCACTCCTACCGGCTCTACCGGTTACTCTCTCAGTGTAGGAGGTGCTATTATGGTTCCTCAAAGCGGTACAATAAGCATTACTGCTGTTGCGCCACATACACTAAATGTACGTCCTATAGTTATTAAAGATGACTGGGAAATTACACTGGATGTAGAAAGCCGGAGCCACAACTTCCTTATTTCGATAGACGGAAGAAGTGAAAGTTGCCATGAAGGCACAAGACTTACCATCCGCCGCGCCAACCATCATATAAAAATAGTAAAAAGATGTGGCCATTCATTCTTCAATACCCTTAGAGAGAAGATGATGTGGGGAGCCGATACAAGACAATAGAGTATATAAAGGCATCCAACCAAACAAGGCTGCCCACAACTACTCATAAACTGTTATGGCAAAATAAAAAAATGTCTCGTCATTTTATTGAGTCTGACGAGACATTCCATTCAAGATACGGCCGCTTTTTTCTCCCTAAAAATTGATTATAAATTCATATTAACAACAATCTTCTTACCAGTATAGCGCACCTTCTTGTCGGCAGAACCTATAACCTTTTCTGCTGAAGGTTTGCCAGGCTGCATCACAGTAATATTGAAGTTACGTTTCTTCAACATCTTAGGGAATTCACCTTCACGGTCGCAAATAGTAAGAGTACGCTCTGCATCGTTCCATACAAACTTGATATTGGAATACATACCCTTTTCATAGTTATAATTGTCGAACTCATCCTCATAAAGAGTAAACTCTCCGTTAGCTCCAGGGTATATACATATATCAAGATTATCCCATTTCTTTTCTTCGGCATACTGCACAGCCGGACCGAGAGGCATAATACTTCCGGCCTTGATATAAACAGGCATTATAGAAATAGGACATTCACGCTTCACATCCTGACCACCTTCAAGGACTTCGTTTGTCCAGAAGTCAATCCATTTGCTGCCCTTTGGAAGATACACTTCATATGGTTTGCTTGCCTTAGCCACATCATCAACTATAGTCACACCCTTGTTTCCTTCAACCTTCTTGGTATATAAAGGCTCGGTAACAGGACAGGCAAGAATATTACGTCCAAACATATACTCATCGTCAAGCTGAATAGCCTTTCTGTCGGAAGTAAAATCCATTACAAGCGGACGCATCATTACACCATCCTTATGAACAGCCTCACCTGCAGTACTGTAAATATAAGGAAGAAGTCTGTAGCGAAGTTCAATAATACGTTTCTGAGCATCGTAAGCCCAGTCACCTTCCTTACCGAACAACCAAATTTCGTTCATCATAGGAGAAGAACAGTGGTTACGCATCATAGGCTGGAAACATCCCCACTGGAACCAGCGTACATGCAATTCCTGATAAGCCACATTATTCCAGTCGTTGTTATATTCCCATCCGAAGAATCCGGCAAGGTCGGTAGTCCAGAAAGGTATACCGCAAAGCATATAGTTAAGACCGGCCGGAATCTGCTGGCGCATAGTTCTCCAGCTTGAAACCACGTCACCACTCCAGCTGAACGAACCATAGTGATGCTGTCCGAGATAAGAAGAACGTGTCATTAGGAAGAGACGCTTATCATCAGACACCTCACGCTGATGCTGATAAATACCCTTGTTTGTAACCAGAGGGAAAGCATTTACCACAGAACGGAACGAACCGTCGGCAGTCATAAGATCAAAGTCACTATCCTTCACGTTAAAATGATCGGGCTCTGTAGAATCTGTCCACCATGCATCCATACCCATATTATACATAGGTGTAAGATATCTCCAGTACAAGTCGCGCGCCTTTTCATTAAACGGATCATAAACAGTAGTACCCGAGTTCATTGGCCATGTATCAAAAGGAAGAAGCGCATTCATTTCCTTCAGTTCCTTATACTGGTCGGTCCATGGTCCGAAGCTTGCCCAGATAGAAATCATAAGATGAGCATTCTGCTTATGCACGTGATCCACCATTTCCTGAGGACTCTTTATACGAGGTTCTTTTTTCATTGCAGCCTCATCATCGGCATTATGTCCCTTTGGAATATACTTCATCCATTCCTTATCACCAATTTTATTGATATATCTTGGATTCATAAATTTCATGGCATTCCAGTTGGAGTCACATCCCCAATACTGCCAGTCCTGTACTATACCGTCGAGAGGCACTTTCAGTTCACGATACTTGTCGAGAATATCACAAAGTTCATCCGGACTCTTATATCTTTCCCTGCACTGCCAGTAACCCATTGTCCACAAAGGGAACATGGTAGCCTTTCCTGTCAGGTCGCGCAAAGACGAAATAACACCATCCATTGTACCATCTTCATACAGGAAATAATAATCAGAGAGCAATCCAACCTGTGAAGAGAAAGAAGTTTCGTAAGGAGTATCATTAAACTGAGAGATAGCCGGATTATCCCAATACACCCCATATCCCTTTTCAGAAGTAAAGTAAGGAATACAGATATTGGTATTCACGTTTCTAAGCTCAATCTGCTGATTACGGTGATTCATCACTCCCATCTGTCTTTGTCCAAGGCCATAGATAATTTCTTCCGGCTGAAGCATGAACGACTGACTTACGGTATATGAATCCTTATCGACATCCTTGCGTGGAAGGAAATTAGTGCCATAAGGCTTTTCTGAAAGAAGCTTTCCGCCATCAGGTCTGGAATACTCAACTTGTCCGGTCTTAGTATCAAGAACCACCATAACATTGGCAGTTTTCATAATAATGTTATCGCCTTCCTGCTTGAAAGAAATCTCCACTTCCTGAGGTGTCATTACTACTGGGTAGCTTTTCTTTTCAGGCATCTGAGCCGAAGGATACTTCACTACACGAACTATGGAAGGAGAGTAAAAGATAATCTCTCCGTTGAGAGTAGGCTGTGCTGTCGAAAACTTGACACCATTCGCAGTTTTCTCTACAGTCTGAGCTTCGAGTGAGGCTGCAGCTATGAATGCTGCAGCCAAAAGGTAAATACGGTTCATAAAACTATTACTTATTATTTAGTTATCAGGTAAATTTTATTCGTCATCAGCTAAGCACTACAAAGGAAATAATGTAAAATCCAACCCATCAAGTTTTTTGAACCAATATTGGGGTTTTAATGCTTCAGAGTAGCTTTTTACGCATTTTCACCCCTATTTTGAACCAAAACTACCCTTTTTTATGCTCCTCAAAAACACTTTTCTGATATTCACTCGGAGTTACACCGAACTCTTCCTTGAAGCACTGAGTGAAATGTTTTCTATTAAAATAGCCTAAGGTAAGTGCTATTTCGGCTACAGTCTTACTATGATCTTCAAGAAGCAACTTGGCATGTTTCATTTTAACTTTCTTGATATATTCAAGTGGTGTAAGACCAGTAATCGACTTAAGTTTTCTTGTAAGTGAGGAACGGGACATTCCTACCTTATCAGCCAAAACAGACACATCGAAATCAGGTTCTGCCATATTATCCTCTACAGCCTTAAGAATTTTCTGAAGCAATAATTCATCAAGTTGTACAATTTCTGTTTCTGTAATCTTAATATCCGGCCTGTCTATATTATTTTTATTTTCAGAACTGTTTTTATATTCCGACATCATGAGATACTCACGCATCTTCGACAACTCTACACTGTCGGAATATAATTCTTCATTCTTCATTGTCCTTTTTCTGAAATCATAGTAAACAATATAAGAAATTAACAGAGCAGCCGATATAAAATAAAGAAGTTTCGCCCACCAGGTCTCATAAAAAGCAGGCAGACATCTCACATCTAAAACTGTAATATTATCACTCCAAACGCCATATTCATCTGTAGCTTTCACCTGAAAGACATAATCACCTTTAGGCAAATGCTTGTATGTTACCGAATTTCCGCCAACAGATGTATAGTTCCATTCCTCATCAAGCCCTTGCATTCTATAAGCATATCTGATTTTCCTACAATTAAGATAATCAAGAGATGAAAAACAGAGAGTAACACTATTATCATTTTTAGAAAGGACCAACTTATCACCCGGCATAAATCTGTTTTCTTTATCATCGAAAAAGACAGACTCATCCTTTACCATAATATCTGTTATCACCGTAGTAGATTTGCCTCCGGTATTATCCAGTCTGTCGGAAGGAGTAAAAGAGCATACTCCGGGAATTCCTCCAAAAAGCAATTTCCCATTCTCAGCTATACACATGGCAGTAGGAATAAATCTGTCGAGCATAAACGAATCATCGGAAGTTAAATAAGAATACTGGGAATTATTGGCCGGATTATACTCTATAAGTCTCCTGTTTGTAGAAATCCATACGTGTCTATAAACATCCACAACCAACTGGTTTATAATATCTCCATTAAGTCCACATGATTCTGTAAAGTTTTTCATCTGTTCTGTATAAATATCAAACATAACCACTTCGCCTTCGCATGTTCCGGCCCATAACTGATTGTCTAAGATATCAATACAAGAAACAGATTTGGGAGTCTGAAAGCTACATTCCACTTCTCTACCTTTTATCTTATAAATACCTCTATCAGATGTAGCTACCCATATAGAACCGTTGCCGTCCGGTTTTATAGATGTAACATTACCCAACTCAGGTATTTCATATACAATAGAGTCAGTAGTTAGAGAATACCCTATAATTCCATTGTCGGTACCTATCCAGACTAAATTTTTATTCTCATAATTATCCTCACATACCTTTGTAAAATAATGGAAATAATCTCTATACAATTCGATTTTATAATCCAAATACAAAGACATATCATCG
This sequence comes from Phocaeicola sp., assembly GCA_034094155.1. Taxonomy (GTDB): domain Bacteria; phylum Bacteroidota; class Bacteroidia; order Bacteroidales; family Bacteroidaceae; genus Phocaeicola. Next base: position 62,041 of record JAXEBI010000064.1, on the reverse strand, counting down.
TGAGAAAGTTTATAAAGAAGAGATTTATTTTCAGGTATTACCCATACACACCCTTTTGACTCCGACTGTGCCATCTGCTTTACAGAAAACAGAGGCAATTTTCTTGTAGACATGCAATCCTGATATAACGCTACCCTGTCAGAAACAAGATCATAAAGACATAAACCTGTACGTTCCTGCGACATCCATATTTTCCCTTCACCTGCATCACATAATGACATCACTGCCGGATTATAACCTACTCTCTCTGTTATTCTTCCCAAATCATATTCTTTAGGAGCATTATCACCAAAACTTACAATCATACTTGGCATATCAAAAGCCGATACCCATATATTACCATTCTTATCGGATATAACATCATTAAGCATCTTGTTCTTAGGCTGCAATTGTCCCGACAGACTTATCTGAATAAGATTATCAGTAGCCTTGTCATATCTCATAGCCATCAAATCAGATCTTGTGGTAAACCATAAAAAACCATTAAACCTATCTTGTGCAAGATATAATACGGTAGATTCCTTCTCTCCAATACTGTTTTCAGGCAATGAATAATTTTCATAAACCTCACTTTCCGAAGTCCATGGATTGAACTTTATCACTCCATTTCCCCATGTTCCAAGCCAGAAATAATCTTCTTTAATATCCTGAATTATTGATGTCGGATTATATGATAATAAAGGATACTTAAATGGGAAAAAGTCTTTCTTTTCATAATCATATTTGAATACACCACTATTGGAAACTGTTATCCAGATTTCCTTTTGTCTCGACTTACAGAAGCCGTTTACATGAGAAGGATTTCCATTCTTGTCTTTTATTTCGTAAGTATAAACAAGATTACCTTTCATATCGTATTTACGCAACTCACCACTTATGGAAACCCACATATATCCATCTGAATTCCATATTGCAATTATAAATGAAGATGACAGATGTTTTGTATCAAGAGGAGTAATAATATAGTCTTTCTTATCAAGAATATATGCGCCATGATCTGTTCCAAACCATATTTTATTATCATCAGATTCTGATATACACTGAATAATATTGTCATTTATTATACCAGGAGTATGAAAATCAGAGCGAAACACCTTTATCTGATATCCGTCGTCTCTGCACAATCCATTTACTGTTCCGTACCACATGTAACCTTCACTATCCTGAAACACTCTATGAACAGCGCTTACAGGAAGCTTCGACAATGACGGTATATCTGTTATCTTTATATTTTGAGGATTCTGTGCTAATATATTCTGACATAATAATATCAGAATAAAATAAAAACATACATGTAATTTATGATATTTCTGTGTTCTATCAAGAATGTGCATAAATCATATAAATTTTAACGTTAACATCTTTCCATACAAAGATACAAATAAGTGTACAATGTACAACTTAATAAAAAACAAAAAATATACATACATAATTCAAATTCCTCTCATTAATACAATAAAAATGAAAACGCAGATACCTGTCTATCAAAACATTTAGTTTGAAACAGGCATCTGCGTTTTCGTAACAGCAGCAATGCACTCAACACTCAAAAGACTTATTCAGACTTGAGATTTTCCGTCGGATTCACACATGCTACCTTATATATCAGATAAGATGATATAGAATAAATCACTATTGTCACAACAAGCATCACACAGGCAAACAGTCCAAAAGTCAGAGGTATCTTTACAGAAAACAACTGTAATAAATACTCGCTAACATGCCATGAAAGCAACAATCCGAAAACAACAGAAGGGATTGCAATCTTCGACAGGTCTTTGAGCAACAATCTCTGTACATCAATAATACGTGCCCCATGAATGATGCGAATGGCAATTTCCGAACGTCGGCGCGACATCTCATCACGAATATAAGCCACAAGACCTATTATAGCAATAATAAGAATACTTAACCCGGCAAACATTACACTATTGCGTATATGCAACAACATATCGTAAATGTTCCGCATTTCAATGTTAAGGCTCTTTACAAATATGTTCTGCGAAAAAATTGTTGCATCTGCGACCTTCTGTACAGAATCCAGACTTTCGGGCGACATATCGTTCATACGTATATAAATATATCCGCCATAAGGTCGCGAAGATGAGAACATTACAGTAGGACGGCTGTCTGTGGCCTGAGCAATCTGAGATCCCAAATGTATATCTTCATATACTCCACATATAGTAAACATACCTTCATGTTCGGTTATAAAAACCGGTTTGCCTATAGCCGAGCCTTCCCAGCCGGCAAGCTTTTCCATCCTTTCCACAAAGCTACGGCTTACCATTATCTGTTGTGACAGTGAATCATTCAAGCTATAATCGAATACTTGTCCTTCTATAACAGGTATATCAAATGTTTTATGGTAATCTGTCCCTACCCAATACATATCAGCAATATTCATATATTCCTCACCGGTATCGGGATTATAGATATTGTTTCCGCTACAGGAATTACCCACAAACTGATATCCCCACGTAATATTCTTAACTTCCGGATTTTTCTTCAGTGCCTCGATAAAACGCATACTTTCGGTTTTATCTACTCCGCCACAGTCTACATATAGAACATCTTTATATGCAAATCCCGTTTCATATTCTGTCAGAGCCTTATATTCAAGACTGATTACGGTAAGAATTGCGACAAAAAACGCTGTAAGCATAAACTGCACGGAAAGTAATCCTAATTTCCATAAACGCTTATTCTCCGAGTACCTCCTGTAAGCGTATGTAACAGGAATTCTGGTGTAAAGATATCCGGGCATGAACCCACATAACAAAATAACAGCCAATGTAATAAGTATACACACTCCTATGGCAAAAGGTGTGAAGAGTGCCGACAGACTATGTGCCATCTGCTCCTGTATAAAATCTCCCAAGGCGAAGATAATAAGAACAGCCAAAACTAAACTAATAAGTCCGTGAAGAAGCGATTCAGATAATATCATCTTGTATATATCAGTACTTCCGGCTCCATAACAGCGGTAAGTCGCTATACTCTTAGCTCTGTTTACCATAGAGGATATTACAAGTAATATATAGTTGAATACAGCGACAAGAAGCATCAATATACCGAAAGCAAGAATAATGCTATTCATTATCCTGTTATACTCTATTGAGAAATATATTTCATTCATAGGCCTGAATGTAAGAGCCACTTCTATACCAGCCCTTTTCATTTCTTCAACAGGAACATTGTCATTGATCATTCTTTCCACACTATTTTTCAGATCATCAGGATTGGTGCCCTTTTGAAGCCTTACGTATGAGTAATATCTGTCGTTACCTATCCAGTTATTGCGTCCGTCGTAAGAAAACTGTGATATTGTAGGCAAAGCTACAAGAATATCCATACCATAAAGCTGTGAATTTTCGGGAAAAGCCTCAAAAACTCCCACTATGGTAATTCTTGTTTTCGAAAAGTTATTCCAGGAGAATGTTTTTCCTATAATATCTGTTCCTACAACTTTCAGTAAATCTGAAGATATATAAGCGTTATTAGACTTTTCCAGACCGGTATAAGGATCCTCACCCATAAGTATTTTACGTGGAAACATCTTGAAAAATGTGCTGTCACACAACCATGCTCTTCCTGAAAACTCATTCTTGTTTTCATCCTGCAGAGTCATCATATCTATAGGCGTAAATCTTGTAGCACACTCTACGGCACTCGAATACTTTCTCAGACCCGGTGCCACAGCACCCGGAGTACGTGAATAATTGTCCCAGTCACTGTTTTTATTCTTAAAATTCTCTTCTACTCTATATGTATCCTTCAGGCCGGGAATGAAATTGTCGTATGAATATTCGAAAATCACCTCACATATGAGAGTAAGACCTATGGCAAGACCTATTCCAAGGCAAAGTATCTTCACAACATTCGACTCTCCTTTTCTGAATAAACTTTTGAATGCTCTTTTCATGCTGTCATAAAAACATTACATTAGTAAATCACTTACACGTATCATTTGCGTTTTTTGCAAATCACATAGTAGAATCAGATGATACATCAATTATATCACTGATATTAACTGATATTATAAATACTGATTTACAAATACTGATATTATAAATACAAAAACTACACTTACGATACCGTACTTAAGAATAAACGCATTTCCTATAAACTACATTTCTGATATAGAAGAAACCACCTGACCATCGAACAGATTTATTACTCTGCTTGCAAACCCTGCATCACGCTGGCTGTGGGTTACCATTACTATAGTAGTTCCCTCCTTGTTGAGTTCTGTAAGAAGCTGCATTACTTCAAGTCCGTTCTTTGAATCAAGGTTACCTGTAGGCTCATCGGCAAGTATTATCTTAGGATTAGAAACTACAGCACGGGCTATGGCAACACGCTGCTGCTGACCACCCGACAACTGTTGCGGATAGTGTTTTGCCCTATGACTGATATTCATCCTTGAAAGAATCTCGCTGACTCTTTTCTTACGCTCTTCTGCAGGAACCTTAAGATAAGTCAGAGGAAGCTCCACATTTTCGAAAACATTAAGCTCGTCTATCAGATTGAAACTCTGGAAGACAAAGCCTATACTGCCTTTCCTAACATTCGTTCTGTCTTTTTCTTTCAAATGGCCGACTTCATTTCCGTCGAGATAATAATTTCCGTCGGTTGGATTATCAAGCAGGCCAAGGATATTAAGCAGGGTTGACTTACCACATCCGGATGGACCCATAATGGCAACAAATTCCTTATCATTGACTTCAAGACTAACCTTGTTTAATGCAATAGTTTCAACTTCTGTTGTACGAAACTTCTTTGTTAAATTTTCAATCTTTATCATGGCTTTATAATTTAATTGTTTGTTCATTATTTGTATAACATAAAGCAAAAGCTATGCCAAAAACTTTATCAAATGATAGTCAGCAACTTAGCGTACACCACTGTATTTACATCTGTCAAATTATTAGACATACCGTGTATTATTTTTAGACAATTACTCTGTATAGCAATATGAGTCAATAATAAAAAAACTATATAAAATCACCATTTTGAGTGACAGAACGTAAATAAGAAACTATGTAGATTCGTCAAAAAACATTAAGCAAATGAATAAGGAAGGAAACTACATTGACTATTCTGCTATTCCTGTTACAAGACTTGTTATTGAAGCTATTGCAATATGCACAATAATCACATCAACAGTAATATTGGTATTTAAGAAACCGGGAAACCCAGAATCTGAGTATAGTTTATTTGGTGATATACCAGAAATATACGAAAAACAAGATTATAAAATAAAACGACTGATAGAGGATATTTACAGTAAAAAGGGAAGCGGCGAAAAAATATGCCTGGATGATATCTTAGGTTTATTTACCGGGATGCAAGATCTTATAAACAAGACTGAGAAAGAAGCGTTGACTTATACTGAAAAAATAAAAGACAGAAAAATCCTTTTTACTGCAAACGACAGCTTGCCATATAGAATAATCTCTGATATAAGACTGCTTCATGTAAAATTGCCTGAAACGGCTATCATAAACGGCCGGAATAAGCCTTTGGGTATTGAAATATATTTCAAAGCACTCATAACAGAAAAGATACAAACACCATTAAGATTGGCTTATAATATAATGAAAGACCAGACAGTGGTAGGATATGGTTCTACAACTGAGTACGGTTATCCTGACATTGGAGATACCATAAATATAATGACAACGGTATATGCGCCAGATATCCCTGCAGAACAACTTAAAAGCTGTAACTCACTGAAATTTATAACAGAATGCACATATAAATAAAAAACACTATCTTTGCAAAAAAAAAGACATGAATCGTTACATTACACTATTATTGATTCTATTTCATTTCACTGCAATGTTTGCAGAAAAAGTGCCGACAGACACTATCCTTTCACGTTACTTCTCGCGTGCGGCCAACCTTATGAGTATTGGTAAATACAGCGAAGCGCAGGAAACTTTCGACAGTGCATTTTCTACTAAGGGAGTAAAAGAATCGTATGTATATCCTATACTTCTTAATGAACAGGCTACTCTACTGGTATATATAGGTAAAATAGAAGAAGCATTCGAAATGAAAAAGGATGTATTGAACTATATCGGCAGGATAGATAATCTCGAAACCAAGATAAGTGTGTATAACGACCTTGCCATCATGTACCGTCAGAGACATGTAAACGATTCTACAATCTATTACTATAATAAGGCTCTCAATAAAGCCTTACAATATAAAGACAACAGTTGGATTACACATATCTATAATAACATATCTGTATATTATTTTAATATAAGGCAACTGGATGAGGCCGAAAAATATAACGAAATGGCGACAAGGTATGCAACAGAAACCGATGATATGTTCGTAAAATTTAGTTACTGGCAATTCAGATCGGCTATCAAATCGGAGCTCAACAAGCCTGATGAAGCTGAGGCCTCTATCAGAAAAGCATGGGAAATTGCATGCAATGATAAAGATAATTCAGTCAATCTTAAGATGAGATGTATGCCTTCTATTATCAGGGTTTTCGAAAAGACGGAACAGCCCGATTCTGTGGAGTATTATTTAAACATGGGGGACAGGCTGCTTGAAGAAATGTCTGTAACATCTATTCCTGCAATAGGTTATATACAAGTAAGAGCCTCAGCCGAGATGAACAGGAATAATTACCTGAAAGCACTCGATGACTTTCTGTGGCTGAGAAAAAGAGATATAGGAAGTGAACCCAAGACATTACTTTTCCAGATAGCCAGATGCTATGATGCATTGGGAAAAGAAAAACTGGCATACCAATACATGGACAGTGCACGTATGTGGACCGATACTTTGGCACAACATAATCTTACCAAACAAATGGCTGAGTTCAACGTAAAATATCAGACTCAGGAAAAAGAACTTCAGATAGCCAGGTTGCAGCAAGACCAACTTAAGCATCAGACTCTGATATTAAAGACCATAATAAGTGCCGGATGCCTGCTTGCCGTTTGTGTAATATTAGTGTTATTCTTTTTCTACAAGAAACGTATAGCCGAAAAGAAAGTCACTCTTCTCAAACAGGAAAATGAACTTAACTCTGCCAGAAGATATATCGAAGGTCTTGAAGAAGAATGCAAATACTTTGCAAAAGAACTTCATGACGGAATAGCCAACGACCTGCTTGGACTGCAAATGAAAATAGAATGTACAGACTCCGGCAAGGATATTGCAGAAATAGGGGAATATATCGGACAACTCAGGAATAATGTACGAAACATATCTCACGAGCTTATGCCGCCTGAGTTCGGCAAACTTGCTCTCAATGAGATTCTAGACCATTATTCTAAGAACATGAATAAGAGTACAGGTATAGATATTGAGTTTATTCATTCCGACAACAAGGATTACAGACTTATTCCCGATGAAGTGGCATACGAGGTCTATCGTATAACTCAGGAAGTTACAATGAATATTGTAAAGCATACATCTGTAAGTAGAATTGTATTGGAATTGATTACGGGCGACTGCATTCAATATACTTTGAAAATATCCGGATACGGAAAAGTCAGGACAAATGACAAGCCGGTTTACAACGACGGTATCGGATTGCGCACGGTAAAAGACCGCGCAAAGTCTATAAATGCAGAAACCGAAAATATAATTTCAGACGAGCAGCAGACATTTATCTTGAAGTTCAGCATTCAGACAGATAACAGATAAAAGCTTGAAATGAAAGTAAAGAAACAAACTTGTATAATGGTATGATGATATAAAATCCATGCTGTAATGTTTAACTCATCCGACAATATTACTATGTATAGAATACTTATTATAGACGACCACCCCATTGTGGCAGAAGGTATAAGCCGGCTTATTTCATCCGACAGCAATAATGTGTGTACATGTATAGAGAATGTATCACAGATAAGAGAAATTGCAGATAAGGATGCTTTCGACTTGTGCATTACCGACCTGGAGCTGAAAAATGAAAACGGTTTTTCGGCCATAGAATACATTACAGACAATATGCCAAAATGCAAGATTCTTATTTATACCATGCATGAGGAGCCATGGGTTATAGCAAAACTATCTGAATACAAAATCAATGGAGCCGTTTCGAAAAACGACAGAATAAAGGATGTTATAACGGCTATACAGGAAATAAAAAACGGGAAAAAATATTTCAGTGAATCTTTTTCCGGCTTGCTTAAGGTCAGCAGTCTGATAATGCCTTACAGCAAAGTACCGGAACTTTCAAAAAGAGAAATCGAAGTACTGACTCTCATATCCAAGGGAATGAACACTCCGGAAATCTCTGAAATCCTGTTCATTAGCCAGAACACGGTACAGACATACAGAAAAAGACTTTTAGATAAGTTTGAAGCAAAGAATGTAGCAGAACTTGTCTGTAAATGGAAAGATATGTTCTGAACATTATTATGAGCATTATTCTAACCTATTTCGTTAATTTCTTTTCCGTATGAAAAATAATATTACATTTTCATCAATCAATACTTTGTATTCAGATTTAATATAATACAGGAGGCTGTAAAATGAGAAGATTCAGAGTAATTTTATTTTTTATAGTGATTACGGCACTATCCCATCCGGCATGGGCACAGATCACACTCGAAGAATGTCAGGAACTGGCAAGGTACAACTACCCTCTCCTTAAAAAATACGATTTGATAAAACAGACTTCCGGGTATAACATCAGGAATATCAACAAGGGATATATGCCTCAACTTTCATTCAGCGGTGATATTTCATATCAGTCGGAGGTAGCCGATTTACCAGAGGCGTTGAGCAATATGCTGGCAAGCAACGGATATGATTATAAAGGAATGGAAAAAGACCAGTACAAGATTGCACTCAACATGAATCAGGTAATCTGGGACGGCGGTAATATTAAGGCACAAAAAGAACTGGCAAGAGCTGAAGAAAAAATACAGACCGCACAGACTGATGTAGAGATGTATGCCATACGAAGTCGTGTTAATGAATTGTTCTTCGGTATCCTACTCCTTGATGAAAAAATAAAGCTGAACGAGGAACTGCAGAATTTGCTTCAGGACAATTGCAGGAAACTGGAGGCACAGAGAAAATCCGGAACAGCCATGAAATCGGACGTAGATGCAGTACAGGCCGAATTTCTGCAAGCCAGACAAGACATGACTGCACTGAAATCCATGCGAAAGAGGTATCAGCAAATGCTCGCCATCTTCACAGGTAAAGATACAGACTATATAAGCATGCTGCAAAAACCTGCGGCTATATTGCCCGATACTTATGAAAGTCAGCGTCCGGAGCTTAACCTTTATTCTTTACGGATGCAGCATGCCGAAGTGCAGAAGAAATTGCTTAATGCAGGTATCCGCCCTAAACTCAGTCTGTTTGCACAAGGTTTCTACGGTTATCCGGGATATGATTTGTTCAACAGCATGTTCTATCACAACATGAAACTTTATGGGATAGTAGGAGTTAAGCTTACATGGGATATTAGCAAGTTTTACACTTTAAGGGCCGACAGAAATAAACTTGATATTGCCCAAAAACGAATAGAAACAGAAAGAGAAACATTCATTTTCAAAAGCAGGCTACAGTCTGCCCAGGAAACCGAAGCTATAGAACAATACCGCAAGATGATGGAAGATGATACGGATATCATTAAATTAAGGACTTCTGTACGCCGGGCTGCCGAAGCAAAACTGGAGCATGGCATTATTGATGTCAATAATCTGCTTCAGGAAATTACAAAAGAAAACAAAGCAAGAATAGAACATTCTTCTCACGAACTGGAAATGCTGAAAAACATCTACGAACTGAGAAACACAATCAATAGATAATACTTTAGCAATACAATAACTTCAGTCATATGAAAATACATTGTTTATTAGGATTAGGAGTATCTGTCTTATTATATGCCTGTGGAAACAGAGGTACAGACTATGATGCATCCGGTATCTTTGAGACTACAGAAATCATTGTTTCTGCACAGTCACAAGGAGAGCTAATTGAGTTTAACGCCGAAGAAGGCAGACAGGTTAAAGCCGGAGAGTATTTGGGATTTGTCGATACTTTGCAACTTTCACTCAAGAAGAAGCAGTTGTGTGCCACTCTGTCGGCTACAGGCAGTAAATGGCTCGACGAAAAAAGACAATTGGCTTCTATAAAACAGAAGATAACCAACCTGCAGCGGGAGAAGAAACGTTTCAGCGACTTACTTAAAGCTGATGCGGCTACCGAAAAACAAGTCGACGAAATAAACTATCAGATTGAAGTCTTAAAACAGCAGCTTTCGGCTGCCGAAGAACAGATAAGCAGCAACAACAAGAGTCTGGACGGTCAGAGTTCAAGCATAGAAGCACAGTTGGCACAGATTGAGAATCAAATAGAGAACTCTATCATTTCGAGTCCGTCGGACGGAACGGTACTTACAAAATATACCGAACCGGGAGAGTACGTACTTCCGGGAAGGGCACTTTTCAAGGTAGGCAACCTTGAAAACATGAAGTTGAGAGTATATATCACAGGCGACCAGCTTACATCATTGAAAATAGGACAAAAGGTAAAAGTATACGCCGACCGCGGCAAGGATGAGAATGCAGAATATGAGGGCATTGTTTCATGGATTTCGGATGAAGCGGAATTTACTCCCAAAACCATACAGACAAGAGACGAACGCGCAAATCTTGTTTATGCCGTAAAAATAGGCGTAAAGAATGACGGACTGATAAAACGCGGGATGTATGGTGATGTGAAATTCTAAACAGCGGCAACTATGGACATTATATCTGTCAGAAACTTAAAGAAAAGCTATAATCGTGGCAAGACGGTTGCTTTAAAAGGCATCGACTTAGATGTTCGTGAAGGTGAGATCTATGGTATCATAGGTCCCGACGGTGCCGGAAAGACTACACTTTTCCGTATACTTGTCACTCTGTTGCTTGCCGATGAAGGGACAGCTGTAGTCGATGGATGTGACGTTAAAAAAGACTATAAGGAAATCCGCCGGCGGATAGGTTATATGCCAGGACGGTTTTCTCTTTACCAGGACCTTACCGTAGAAGAAAATCTGCGTTTCTTTGCTACCATATTCCATACAACTATTGAAGAAAATTACGAACTTATTCGTGACATATACTGTCAGATAGAAAAGTTCAAAACAAGAAAAGCAGGAAAACTGTCGGGTGGTATGAAACAGAAATTAGCCTTGAGCTGTGCCCTTATTCACTCTCCGCGTATATTGTTTCTGGATGAGCCTACCACTGGAGTAGACCCTGTGTCGCGCAAGGAGTTCTGGGAAATGCTGAAAAGGCTGAAAGAGAGAAATGGAATTACCATAGTAGTATCAACACCTTATATGGACGAAGCAATGCAATGCGACCGCATAGCGTTAATTCAGGAAGGAAAGTTTCTGCAAGTCAACACACCGGAAGGTATAATATCTTCATATTCGGATATACTTTGGTCGGTTAAGAGCGACAATATGCACAGACTGCTTGACGACTTGCGAAATTACCCTCATACCAAAACCGCATTTTCTTTTGGCGAGACTTTTCACGTAACGGTCACATCCGATGCTTTACCCGAAAATCTAAAAGACTATCTCAATGCAAATGGACACAAGAATACAGTTGTATATCCAGTTGACGCTACCATAGAAGACTGTTTCATGTCATTAATGAATAGAAATGATGAAAGATAATTATGTTATAGTAGCCGAAGAACTGACAAAGAAGTTCGGTACATTTACAGCCACCGACCACATCAGTTTCAAAGTCAGAGAGGGAGAGATATTCGGCTTCCTCGGAGCCAACGGTGCCGGCAAGACCACAGCCATGCGAATGTTGTGCGGACTGAGCAAACCAACTGAAGGTAAAGCTACAGTTGCCGGATTTGATGTATACAGACAGGCCGAGGAAGTTAAAAAGAACATCGGCTACATGAGTCAGAAATTTTCTCTTTACAATGATCTTACTGTATATGAGAATCTTCGTCTCTTTGGTGGTATTTATGGAATGTCCTCAAAAGCCATACGCGAGAAGAGTGATTTGCTGCTGACAGAATTAGGATTCTCGTCGGAACGTAACTCGCGGGTTTCTTCATTGCCTTTAGGCTGGAAACAAACGCTCGCATTTTCTCTGAGTATTTTTCACGACCCTAAGATTGTATTTTTAGATGAGCCTACAGGGGGTGTGGACCCTATTACCAGACGGCAGTTCTGGGAACTTATCTACAAAGCATCCGACCGTGGAATCACTGTATTTGTAACCACTCATTATATGGATGAGGCAGAATACTGCGACAGAGTAAGCATCATGGTGGACGGAAAAATTGAGGCACTCGACTCTCCCGAGAATCTGAAACGTATTTTTAAGGTATCGACCATGTATGATGTTTTTCTGGCACTTGCCCGCAAAGCCAAACGCGAAAGCGACTGAAAGGAGGTTTAATATGAAACAGTTTTTATCGTTCGTTCAAAAAGAATTCTATCATATATTCCGTGATAAGCGTACTATGCTTATATTGTTGGTTATGCCTGTTGTACTGATTATTCTTTTTGGTTTTGCCATAACCAATGAGGTAAAAGATACACGGGTAGCAATTCTTGATTTTTCGGAAGATGAAATTACCGGACAGATAGAAGAACATATCTCAGCCAACAGATATTTTACCATTACAGCCCAGCTGAACGACTATACTACAGCAGATGACATGTTTCTAAAAAACAAAACCGATATGGTTATAGTATTCGGCAGGAATTTCGCTGAAGAGATGAAACGCTCAGGCAGCGCAAAGATTCAGATACTTGTTGACGGTACAGAGCCCAATCAGGCTTCCGTGCGTATGGGCTATATCAGGCAAGTGCTGATGAGTTATTTACACGGATATTCAGAATCGGCAGGAGTGCAGCCTCATGTGCAGATTGTTCCCATAACACGTATGCTTTATAATCCCCAAGGCAAGAGCGAGTACAATTTTGTTCCTGGAGTAATAGGCCTGATACTGATTCTTATTTGTGCCATGATGACAAGTATATCGATAGTAAGAGAAAAAGAATTAGGAACTATAGAAGTTTTGCTGGCTTCTCCCCTTCCTCCCATCTGCATAGTATTGGCAAAGCTTATCCCGTATTTTGTAATATCGTGCGTAAACCTTACTACCATTCTGCTGCTTTCCACCGGGATGCTGCATATCCCTATAGAAGGAAGTCTGGCTGGCTTTACTGGGATATCGCTACTATATATATTTGTTGCCTTATCGTTAGGTTTACTTATTTCGAACGCAGTAAACAGCCAACTTGCTGCCATGCTCCTTTCACTGCTGCTTATTGTTCCTACTGTTTATCTGTCCGGAATAATATTCCCAATAGAAAGTATGCCAGCTGCTTTGCAGAATGTATCCATTATTATACCGGCCAGATGGTATGTTGAAGCCGCGCGCAAGCTTATGATACAAGGAGTTGAATTAAGGTATGTCGCAAAAGAAACCATAATATTGTCAATAATGGCTGTTGCACTATTCGGCATTTCATGGAAACTGTTTAAAACAAGACTTGAGTAATATATGATTATACGATTTTTAATTGAAAAGGAATTCAAGCAGATGATGCGCAACATCATTCTGCCAGTAGTATTCATACTTCTTCCCTTTGGTATGATAAACATAATTCCAAGGGCAGCAACTCAGGAAGTAAAGAATCTTAAGATAAGCATTGTTGACAACGACAGAAGCACCTTGTCGGCACGACTGATACAAAAACTGTCGGCATCATCATATTTTACTGTAACAGGGATTCTTCCTACTTACAATAAAGCCATGACCGATATAGAATCGGGCGATTCTGATTTTATAATAGAGATAGAACAGAATTTCGAACGTGATCTTTTTGTTGAAGGGAAAACTCATATTATGATTTCCGCCAATGCCGTAAATGGAGTAAAAGCCGGATTGGGCAGTTCTTATCTGGCACAAATCATATCCGACTATTCAGATGAGATCAAAAAGGAAAGCAGTATGATGTCTGGAAATACAAGCAATTATGGCTATGAAATTTTTCCACGCTATTTGTTCAATCCCGAACTTAATTATCAGACATTCATGATTCCCGGTCTGATAGCTATGCTTCTTATTCTCATAGTGGGTTTCCTCCCTGCACTCAATATTGTAAGCGAAAAGGAAAAAGGAACAATAGAACAAATCAACGTAACTCCCGTAGGACGTTTTGATTTTATATTTTCAAAACTCGTTCCCTATTGGTGTGTAGGCTTGTTCATACTTACATACTCAATGTTCCTCTCCTGGAAAATATTCGGTCTGTTTCCAGCAGGAAATATCGGACTGATTTATTTGTTTTCTTCATTATTTATTCTTGTAGTCTCCTGTTTGGGACTCATAGTATCAAATTATTCCGACACCACGCAACAAGCCGCACTTGTTATGTTTTTCTTTCTTGTGATATTCATTTTGATGAGCGGACTACTGACTCCTATAGCAGGAATGCCTCAATGGGCCAAAGCTATTACCACAATAAACCCATTACGTTATTTTATCGAGGCCATGCGTATGCTATATCTCAAAGGCAGTTCGTTTACAGATCTTATTCCAAATTTCAGGGCTTTGGTGATTTATGCTGTTACAGTATGGGGATGGGCTATATTCAGCTACAGAAAAAACAGCTGAGATTCTAACCTGTTGTCCAAAGAGGCAAAATTGTAATCCTTAAATAAAGATTGAGCAATCCTTGAATAAAGATTGAGCAATCCTCGGACAACAGGTTAGAATCTCAGTTCTGTTAGAAGACTTAATAAATTATCTGCTTCCTATTTTAAGGTCATCTCTATCTATGCTTCCAATACCGGATTTCTTAAAATTTGCTTTGCCAGCCTTACCGCTTACCTCAAGACTTCCCACACCTTTGACCTCACCGTTTATCATGTCGCAGTCTACATTCAGTTCCGCACTGCCTACACCTTTCAAACTGACATCAACCGACTGACATCTCAAGTCTGATATTTCAAGTGAGCCTACACCTTTAAGTTCGAATTCTATATTGTCGAGTTCTAATTTATCATCGCATACGAATGATCCTACACCCGATAATACAAGATAATCAAGATCGGGAGCTGTTATATAAATCTTTACTCCGTTGTTTGTTCCTCTCGTAGTGATTTTTTCTATAGATGTAATTTTAAGGCAACCGTCTTTTACCTTTGTAGCAGTATTCTCAACAAACTTCTTATCGCCTTCAATTCTGAAAGAGTATCTATCACCTTGAGTAAAATATACTGCTCCTACCGAACTCATCTCTATGTTACTGAAACCAGAAAGGTTTCTTGTTTCACTTACTTTTTCTAAAGTCTTTGCCGACAACACGTTTGAAGTCATCATTGCAAACGCACCGAACATCAATAATAATTTTCTTCTCATAATTGTTTTTTTTAAGTTCTACATCTATTAATTCATTAATCTTACTATTTTAATTCTTAATCTTATTTTATCATCTCTTTATTATATTATTCATTTTTTATACTGTTTACAGGATTTTCTGACGCATTTTTCCAGCTTTGCAGAGTAACCGTAAATACTGTTATAACCAAAACTGCCAAGAATGAAAGTACAAAGACAAATAGTCCAATCTGTGTTTTCTCTGAAAATCCTTCAAGCCAGTTCACTCCTATCCACCATCCAAAAGGAGCAGCCACCACAAAACATGATAAAAGTATAAGAATATAACGTTTATTGAACATATACAATATTTCTGTTATAGAACTTCCCATTATCTTGCGTAAACCTATTTCCTTTTTACGATATTCGCTTTCGAAAATTGTTAGTCCCAACACACCTATTATACTGATAACTATAGCTATAACAGAAAAAACCAGCATCTGTTTGGTAAAGCGGAGCTCGTTTCTGTAATTAAAGTCGAGCACTTCATCCATGAAAAGCAGGTTATTGTCAAACCCTGGATTGAACTTTTCCATTACATTCTGAATGTCGTTCATTACTGATATCCGGTTTATGTTATCAGAGACACGGATATTTATAACATTGTCACCTCCCCATCCATTATAGCTTTCTCCATATACAATAAAAGCCAAAGGTTCCGACCTGTCATTGTTCCTGAAACTGCTGTATCGGATATTCTCACAGAAGCCTATAACAGGCAAGTCGCCTTCTGTAGCAGGCTTATCAATTTCCAGCCATGAGAATTTCTTCTTTGCCGCTTCATTGAAGATATATACATCGCCATCGTTTTCCTTAAAGTTACGTCCTTCTATTATCTTTATTCCCATCACATCCAGATAACGCCAGTCAACCGGAATAACATCAAACTGCAAGTGTCTGTTTCCTTCTCCACGTCCCCAGTTCATATAATTATCCGACGAATTCAATGCGAACTGTGAAAACGATACGCCTTCTACTCCAGGTAACTTCATAAGTTCGTTCACAACTGCTTCCTTATTCTTTTTTGTTTCTTTTTTGGTTGTTCCTATTATTATGGCATCCTTGTCGTATCCATAGTCAGAAGTACGTATATAATGACTCTGCTTATACATTATTCCCACCGATATTATAAGAACAAATGAAACAAAGAATTGTATAGAAACCAAAGCAGTACGTAGCACACGTCCTTTAGGTGACAAACCGAATGCTCCCTTCAGCACAAGAGCTGTCGGGAAAGATGTGGCATAATACGACGGATATATTCCTGCCATAAATCCAGCTACAAGACTTAATATAAACGTACATATAAGAAGCATAGGATGACCTGCTATATCAAGCTTGGCAACAACAATCTCCTGGAGACCTAATTTTATCAGAACAAGTAATAACAATAAGGAAATTACAAAAGAAATCAACCCTACCAGAACTGTTTCTTTCAAAAGATTCAGGCGAAGAGAAAAAACAGATGCTCCCAATACCTTTTGAGTGTTTATACTTTTTATACGCATTGGGGTCTCAGCCAGATAGAAATTCATGAAATTTATTACCGCCACTATAACTATAAGGAAGGATATGCTTATTAGCAGATACGCCATCGACAGACTTCCCGCACTCTTGTCTCCGACCTTAGAAAAATGAATTTCTGAAATTGGAGTAAGGCGTAAAATCTTATCAGAACCGTCATCAGTATCATTCATTATCTCCTCGGGAAACAATGGCACAAAATTCTGTATTACATTGTCAACAATTCCGGGCACCGCATCTGGATTATCAATATATACATAACAGTTGTAATTGAAGTTTCGGATGTCTTTTCTGTTCATGTTTTTGGGAAAAGAAAGCAATATATTATTTCCGAAACTTGTGTTTTCCGGAAAGTCCCTATATACTCCACCCACTGTGAGGACTAAGTTGTCCGAAGGTTCTCCCATAAACACCGTCTTACCTGTCGCATCTGATGTTCCAAACATTCTAAGAGCTGCAGACTCAGGCAAGATTATATTCTCCGGGTTATCAAGAGACTCTAATGTTCCGGATATCATTTCAGGACTGAATAATTCAGCAAAGTTATCAAATCCTTGCAGAACCTGCTCTGTGTATAATTTGTCGCCTACATAAAAATTGGTCTTGTTTACAAAAGAGTAATGCATGGAAACTGACTTGACATATGGAGAGCTACTTTTCAATATATCCAATAAGGCAGCCGGTGTCCATATTTGCCATCCCCATTCTGCCGAAGGATAGATCTCCACTCTATATATTTTCTGATAATCTTTATAGGATTTGTTGAAATTATAGTCGTAGTCTACCTGCAACATAATAACAAAAAAAGACGTTAG
This sequence comes from Phocaeicola sp., assembly GCA_034094155.1. Classification (GTDB taxonomy): domain Bacteria; phylum Bacteroidota; class Bacteroidia; order Bacteroidales; family Bacteroidaceae; genus Phocaeicola. The sequence continues at coordinate 44,291 of JAXEBI010000064.1, read as the reverse complement.
AGCTATGCTTAAACCTAAAATATTAAGCATACTTGCCGTAAAGAAACGCCTGAATGTGTTTAATAAGTTTTTATATACAGAAATCATGATAATTACGTTTTAATATTTATATCTAATATTTACTGTTACTCTGTCTTAAGATTATTTACAGGATTCTCCTTAACAGCTTTCAGGCTTATTATCCATACAGATAATAAAGAAACAAAAATAACTATAAATATACCAACAACACCAGTCCACCATGGATTGTAATCGGAATACATTGTTATAGACTTAAGTACATACATACCCAAACACATAGCTGGAATAGCAATTACAAGTCCGAAAATGATTGAGATAAAAGCAAACCTTAGCAAGCTTAACATTTCTTTCGTACTGTCGGAGCCAAATGCCTTCCGGATAGCAATGTCGCGTTTGCGTTGTGAAATAAAATACATAGACATTGATGTCAGGCCTAAAACAGATATTACTATAGCTGCACAGGTAAAATAAAACAGTATATCACTTATACGCGCTACAGGTTCGTATATCATTTTCATCAAATCAGAGTACCACACAGAAGAAAAACTCTTGCTCCGGATTGCTGAAGAATATAATTCGTCTATATCTTTTCTTACAGATTCGATATCCTCACCCGAGACCTCTACCAATATATCCCATGGATAGAAAGTTCCTACAGGCTTTATCTGTATAACGGTGGGACATTGATATGACATGACTGTTCCTATTACAAAATCCTGGTATCTGCCTCCTATTTCAATATTCCAACCGCCGTTACTTACAATCTTTTCAGCATCAAAATCGGTTCCAGTCTCGTAGAATCCGTTATTGCTTAGCATATAAACATCATCGCCCGACATGTGTCTGTCTTCAATTACAGGAATACTGAAAATAGACAAAAACGAAGAATCTGCCTCAAATATCTGAAACGGTATTCGTTTTATGGAATCGCCAACCTGAAAATTGTTTGTATTATTATATCCTCTGTCTACCGGCATACCTCTTGTAAAGCATACTTTTCTTACGTTTGGCATTTGGGATACCTCGTTACGGAAACGAAGCAGCTCTTTCATATCTCCTATGGTCTGATAACATAATACGTTACCGTATTTATATCCTAAAGGTTCGTTGAATATATGATTCATCTGACGGTTTATGAAAAACGAGCAGCTCAGTAATGCCATAGTAAGACCAACCTGAAATATAAACAGAATACGTAAATATATCATCTTGGTTTTTCTGCGAAATGTTCCTTTTACCACATCCATTGGATGATATTTCGACAAAATAACTCCTGGTATTATGCCTGAAAGTACAGACAAGAGCAACAAGAACAACAGATACACAGATATTACCGTTACATTCAAGCCTTTTATCAAATCAATATGAACCTGAAACAAACGGGATGCAATATTCTCTGAATAAAGTGCAAGTATAAACCCTAAGACAAATGCCACAAAGGTAAGTATAAACGACTCTGCTATCATTCGCCAGAAAATATTCTGTTTTAAAGAACCAAGCAACCTGCGGGTTGCCATTTCCTTGGCTCTATAACTGGTCTGGGCTATGCTCATACCTATATAATTTAAAACTGCCATTATTAAAATCAACAGTCCAATGGTCATATATATATATGTTATTATAGAAGAACACCGGTTGAGATTATTACTGATGATATCTGAAGAATAGAAGTCTTTCAATTTTATCCAACTTGCCTTGGTCCCTTCATTCCACTTATATCTCCAGTCTGTTTCCTTAAGAAATTTATTAACATCTTCGGTTTTCCGACAGATATCAGAATTAGAATTCAACTTATACAGCAGGTCGGTTCCTCCTATACTGTTCATTTCTGGAGCCGAAGGTGCCGCATATTTATTTATATACTCCATAGCATCGTAAGGAAGTACAATTTCTGTTCCCTCAGGAAACACAGAATTACTGATATCTTCCATTACTCCCGATACAGTATAAAGCTGCTGGGGATTAAAGTTCATCTTCAACTTTTTACCTATCGGAGATTCACCTCTGAAAAGTTTATTTACTGCCGACTTGGTAAGTACAACACTATATTTATCAGATAATACAGAAGACGGATTTCCCTCAATAAGACGAAATCCAAACATATCAAAAAAATTGTCTCTTACCAAAAGGCGGTTGACTATTATTCGCTCGCCTTCCACTTCGACATAAGAATCTCCTGCATTTCCAGGCGTATAACTTACGGCACACCATTCTTCTATCTCAGGATATTTCGACTGCATCTTATCACCAAGATTGTAATGTGCTGCCACTGAATTGTCCGTTGCAAGCAGATATATTCTGTCGACATCCTTCATATCTTTATCTACAGTAAACTGACCTATTACCATATTTGATATAAGCAGTACAAACATGAGCGAAATACTCAACCCGGCAAGATTTACCACTGTAAAGAGTTTGTTTCTGCTCAAAAATGTCAGGTATGTTTTAAATTCTTTCATAAAACAATTTATAATTTATCACTTCTATATTTACTGTTACTCTGTCTTAAGATTATTAATCGGATTGTCGTTTGTAGCTTTTAGACTGATAAGCCATACAGAGCCCAATGAGACTATTACCACAAAAGCAAATGCCGCACAAGGAACCCACCACGGAAAAGACGATTCGTATTTCACGAACTTATCTATCTGCTGTATTCCGGAATAGATTACAGGTATAGCTATTACAAGACTTACCAACAATGACTTCAAGGAGAATGCCATCATATTACACTGCTCTATCCATGAACTTGAGCCAAAAACTTTACGGATTGAAATATCACGTTTGCGTTGTGCTATGAAATATATACTCATAGCAGTCAGTCCAAGCAGAGATATTATCAATGCCGCACAAGTAAAAGTCATCATAACCTTGCTTAGGCGTGTTATGTTACTGTATGTTTCAAGAACTTCATCGTGATACCACTTAGATTCGAAAGGTATACCTCCTATAAAATCATTAAACAACTCATCAAGTTGGTGTTTGTAGTCTTCATTGCCAGTATTTGTTTCTACCAGTATACTCCATGGATAAATACTGTCTACAGGGAGAATCTTTATCTGTAAAGGATGAGATTCATTCATCAGTGAACGTATCTTGAAATCCTTGAACTGGCCAAGAATATTAAATTTTCCTCCATAAGTGTTTACATAATAATCGGGCCCCTGACCTATGGAAAGCAAATCTTTCATGGCATTTTCACTTATGAAATAACCTTCATCCGTATTACCCAAGCCACGGTCTTCTGTTATTTTGATATTGAACATCTCTATAAATGATGAATCGGCCAGAAATGTCTGGAAACTCATGCATTTAAGTGTATCAGAACTGTTGAAGTAATTTGTATTGTTATTACCTCCATTATTAGGAGTACCACATGCAAAAGAAACTCTTTTTACAAACGGTAGCTTTAAGGCTTCATTACGGAACAGCCTCATCTTATCTTTACCAGCCATGGAAGGATAGTCTATTATACTGCCGTATTCATAACCCAATGGCGCATTAAGTATTCTGTAAATCTGAACGCCAAGATATATTGAACATGAAAGCATGGCAATAGTCAAGCTACTCTGGAATATATTAAGCGCACGGAAATATACCGACTTTGTTTTACGTCTGAATGTTCCTTTTACCACATCCATAGGATTATATCCGGATAATATTGAAGCAGGAGCAAGTCCTGACGCAAATGCAAGAACAAATATCAGCAATATGTATGATACAATAACAGCAGCCGACAAATCTCCCCAAAGATCGAGTTTTACATTCAGCAGATCCATTGCATATTTTTCAACAGACAACGCCAAAACAAAAGATATAAAGAAAGATATAGATGTAAGTATAAAAGATTCAAGTATCATTCTCCAGAAAATATCTTTGCGTGAAGAACCAAGAAGACGACGTGTTGCCATTTCCTTTGCTCTATAGCTGGTTTGGGCTACACTCATACTCACATAATTGAATATAGCCATAAGCAACACAAGAACACCTACAATTATAAATGTAACTACTATCTTATAGTCATACTGACGGAGTCCTATAGAAGACATTACTCCAGAGAAATAGAAGTCATGAACAGGAATGAATCTCACTGTCTTATATGAGCCATGTTCATATACCCAGAAAAAAGTTTTAAAAAAAGATACTATATCCTCTGCCTTTGTATTTAAATCTGAATTAGGCTGCAGACGAAAGAAAAGATTTGCTCCCCCTGAATTGCTCATGTGCGTATCTTCAATAGCACTTGCTCTATTACAGTATTTCATATTCTCGTAAGGAAGAACAATCTCCCACTCGGAAGGTATGATGGAATTATCTATATCTTCCATTATACCGGCTATTTTATAACTGTTTGTAGACATTGGTAATATTGTTCTGAATGTCTTTCCTATGCAATCAGTTGTTCCGAACAGTTTTATTGCAGCCGAACGTGATATTACCGCATTATCATTGGCAGACAGTACATCTTCCGGATTCCCATACAGAAGAGGAAATCCGAAGAAATCAAAAAAATTCTTCTTTACCAAAGATACATTGAGCGTAATTTGTTTATCTTGTGCCATGACAGGATATCCGGTATAAGCGGACATGGCAGACCAGTCTTCGATTTCGGGATAACGGCTCTGAAGCTTGTCTCCGATATTATAATGTCCGGTAGCTGCTTCTTCACTCGCCATCAGATATATTCTGTCGGCATCCTTCATGTTCTTATCCACAGTAAGTTGCCTGATTACCATATTTGATATAAGCAGTACAAACATGAGCGAAATACTCAGTCCGGCAAGATTTACCACTGTAAAGAGTTTGTTTCTGCTCAAAAATGTCATGTATGTTTTAAATTCTTTCATAATGCAGATTTGTTAAATATACCGATACCATTATGGCCATACCCTGCTCCAACCAAATGCCATCATGGGGTATGAAGCCATAAAAGTACCGTAATATATGTTAGAGAGATTTTATGAATTCTATTGGCAGTTGTTTTTATTGCTGGTATTATTCTTTATTTATTGTTTAAGTATTATTCTTTTATTGTTTAAGTTGCATTTAAAATCATTTCAGAATAAGGACCTCATTGTCTTTATAGCTTTCATATCCCGAGACAATTACTCTTTCGCCTTTTTCAAGTCCTTCTATCACCTCATAATACTGCGGATTCTGGCGTCCTATACGAATCTTGCGGCGATATGCTTTCTTGCCGTCCTTGTCGACAACAAATATCCAGTTGCCACCTGTAACCTGAAAGAATGTTCCTTTTGGTATAAGTACACTCTGGGTAGGCTCGCCCAATTGCAGGTCGATATAGTAAGTCTGTCCGCTTCTTATATTCTCCGGTCTCTTTCCCTGGAATATGAAATCGGTACGGAAACGTCCGTCACGCACTTCGGGATAAACCTTACGGAGCTTCAAATTAAAAGACGAGCCCTGACGCTCAAATGTTGCAGGCAGACCGTTGGAAACTCTGTCTATATAATGTTCGTCAATCATAGCCTCTATCTTGAAGTCGGACAAGTCGTTTATCTGACCGACCATCTGTCCGGCCACAATATTCTGTCCGAGTTCGGCATCAAGCAATCCCAATTCGCCGTCGATAGTGGCACGTACTTCAAGTTTCTCCTTTCTTTCACGAATAAGAATAACATTCTTCCGCATATTCTGAAGATTGTCTTCCATCTGGTCCATCTGAATAGTACGGTAAATGGAATCCTGTTTCAGACGCTCCGATATGAGGGAATGTTTCTTCATTGATACTTCATAATCTTCTTTTGCCTGAAGATACTCCTCACGGCTTATAAGACGCTCAGAATATAGTTTGCTGTACTGGGTGTATGTTCTCTTTTTTCGTTGTGTATCTATATCCAACTGAACTTTTTCGGTCTCATTGTTGAGCTTGTCCTGCTGCATGGTAACCTGTGTGTTTCTAAGAAGATTCTGCTTTTCGGCAAGTTCTGATTCGGCATTCAGAATCTGCAGGTCGAGATTGGAATTGCTGAGGCGAAGAATAACATCTCCTTTTTTTACGTGTGCTCCTTCTTCTACAACTTTCTCGCGTACTATACCTCCCTCTTCCGGACTCAACTGTACTACAGAGATAGGCTGTACTTGTCCGTTTACTCTGATATAATCATTAAACTCTCCGTATTTTACTTCTGCAATGTTGAGGCCTTTCCCGTCAACACGCATGGTTGAGGCATGGTTTCCGAATATTATCCAGCCCAACAACAGTAGAATTACCGCTCCCGCCAATATATATGGGATGTGTTTCTTCTGTAATCCTTTTTTCTGTTCCAATTGTATATCCATAATGTTTCTGTTTTTATTCTTTAATAATATCTTCTCCCTTATAATAATCCACCAGACGGCATTTAAGGATGTATGTAAGTTTACTTTGAAGTAAAAGTGTTTCGCTCTCAAGGAGTGTTGAGGCATTGTTCTTTACATCGAGAGATGTCATAAGTCCTTCTTCAAATTTACGGCGTGTAACATGATAGGCTATTGAATCGGCCTCTACTTTCTTCTCCATCTGGATACTCTCCTTAAGATAACCTTCACGGTCCTGAACCGCCTGGGCAACAAGTTTGTGAAGCTCTTCTTTCTGGGCTTCATACTGGTGACAGGCTATTCTGTAATTATTGCGCATCCGTTTCATCTCTGTCACTCCATAAAAGTGGTTGAATATAGGTATGCTTATACTTATTCCGAAATATTGTCCTAAGTTATTATTGAACTGCGATGAGAAGTTAGGATAACCGCTTTTATGCAGTTCCTTATAATATGATGTTGATATTCCGCCATTTAATGATATTGACGGAAGAATGTCGGCCCAGGAAATCTTTCTGTTCATAAGAGCAATCTTCTTGTTGAGTTCCGACTGCCTTAATGTAGGATTAACAAGCAAGGCTGTACTGAATACCTCATCTGATGTATTGTCGCAAAGCCGGACATTGTTTATAATGTCTGATTCTACAATGGATGTATCAAGCAAAATTTCACTGTCGGGCGGCAAGCTCATTTTCTGCTTTAATGTGAGCATGGCTGTTTCGAAAAGATTAGTCTGCCGTGTGAGGTTATAGGCATCGGTCGACTGCTGTGCCTTAATCTGTGCCACATCGGCCATTCCCTTCAATCCTAACTCTTCCTGGCGTTGTGTCTTATACAACAGAGAATCACTTTCAAGAAGTTTCTTTTTTGCAAGTTTTGCAGTGCCATAATAATAAAGAGCATCTATATAAGCCTGGAAGGTTTCAAGGGCGGTATTGTCTCTTGCCTCCTGAAGAGCAGCTTTGCCAAGAAGCAACGCAGCCTTTGAACGGCGGACTTCGTTTATAAGGCTTCCACCACGGAATACCGGCAATGATGCCTGAAGTGAATATGAGTTCTGAAATGTAGACACATTGTTGTAGGTATTGGTCTCAGGGTCGACAGATCGTCCGAAACTGTATGTGGCTCCGGAACTTGCACTTACCCCAGGAAGAAAGTTTCCAATGGCCCGCATCTTGTCGAGCTTATAGTTATCGACCTCAGCCTGCTTCTGCTTCACTGTATGATTATGGTCGACTGCGTATCTCATACAACTGTCTATACTCCATATCTGTGCTTCCTGACAATATACATCAGCATTGCCTAACAACAGCATACACAGACCGACAGTTATCAACAATATTGGTTTACTCTTTATCATCATAATATCCGAAAATCTTTTTGTTGCTTAATTGATATTTTTTCCGATTAATATAATTCAAATATCATGCCAAAGTATTTTACAATTGATTTTCAGCGGATTAGCATTTACACCATATAATACAACTGTCTAAATATTTGACACGCTGTGTCTAATATTTTGGCATAGTCAGTTTATTTGTATAATTCTTTTTTATATAACTTTGCCATGACTCTATTAAGCAAAGAACTGAATCAGTATAAAAACACATAAAAATGGCAACAAGAAAAGGTACATTATTAGTGGTAGACGACAACCGCAGCATTCTCACTTCTCTAAGATATCTTCTTTCCGATTATTTTGAAATGGTGCTTACTCTCGACTCACCCGTAAGTCTTCCTTCCTTATTGAAGAAAGAAAATATAGATATAGTCTTATTGGATATGAACTTCTCATCGGGAATAAACAACGGAAATGAAGGACTGTTCTGGCTACATGAGATAAAAAAGATAAAACCCGACACACAGGTGGTACTCTTCACCGCATACGCCGATATCAATCTGGCGGTAACCGGTATTAAGGAAGGGGCCTGCGATTTTATAGTCAAGCCATGGGATAATACAACCCTCATAAAAAGTCTTACAGACGCATATCTCAATATGAACGGGAAAGACAGCAAGGACAGGAAGAAAAAGAAAACCGCAGCCGTTCCACAAGACAACGAGAATGAAATGTATTGGGGAAACTCTGCTGCTATACGTCCGGTAAAACTGCTTGTTGAGAAAGTGAGCTGCACCGATGCCAATATTTTAATAACCGGTGAGAACGGTACCGGTAAGGATATGCTTGCAAGGGAAATACACCGCCTGTCGAAAAGATGTAACGGACCTATGGTGGCAGTCGACATGGGTGCCATAACGGAGTCTCTGTTCGAGAGTGAGCTGTTCGGACATGTAAAAGGCTCGTTTACCGATGCGCATACCGACCGTACCGGAAGATTTGAAGCTGCAGGAGGAGGTACTCTGTTTCTTGATGAAATAGCCAATCTGCCTTATCATCTTCAGGCCAAACTGCTTACTGCCATTCAGAAGAAATATTTCGTTAAAGTGGGAAGCAATACACCGCAGCCAACAGATATACGCCTTATATGTGCAACCAACCGCAATCTTGAGGATATGGTAAAGAAAGGTGAGTTCCGCGAGGACTTGCTTTACCGAATAAATACAATACATATTCATATTCCTTCGTTGCGTGAGAGGAAGGAAGATATTATTCCTCTGGCCAAAATGTTCCTGAAGATGTATAATACCAAATATGGGAAAGACATAAAATGCTTCAGTCCGGAAACTGGCAGAATGTTGCTCGATCATCAATGGTATGGCAATATAAGAGAATTGCAGCATACCATAGAGAAGGCTGTTATTTTATGCGATGAAGATGAACTTGCAGCCGAATATATAAGTCTGTCGTGTTCTTCTGCCGAAAAATTCTCTACCGGCGACAACGGAGGAAAGCAGGAAGATGAACCGGTACAGACACTTGAGGAAATGGAATATAAGATGATTAAGAAAGCAATAGACCAGTGTGAGGGTAATCTTTCGCAAGTGGCATCGCAATTGGGCATTACCCGGCAGACTTTATATAACAAGATGAAGAAATATGGAATATAACAGGCTTTTCACGGTTGCAGTACGTACCATTATTCTTATGGTAGGAACAGTATGTATCACTATAGGAATTATGGAGACTAATGTGCTTATGATTATTACGGGTGTGTTGATGTATATAGCCTGCCTTATTATATACCGCACAGCCAACAGCCGGCTTAAGGAGAAAAGCTGGCTTATGCTTGAAGCTATAAAGAACAGAGACTATTCGTTCCGCCTGCCGTCATACGGCTGTTCCGGCAGCGAACGTATTCTACAGGATACTCTCAATAAGTTTGGCGACATGATGGGAGAACAGAAGCAGCTTATGGAGCAAAGAGAAAAATTCTATGAACTGATTTTGTCGAATATCACATCGGGAATAGTAGTGCTCGACAATGAGATGAGAGTACTTCAGACTAACCCGGCGGCTCCGCAACTGTTAGAACTTCCTGTACTAAGTACACTGACACAACTCGACCGGTTTTCCAATGGCCTGTCGGATACATTGAAGAATCTTCATGCGGGAGAGAAATGCAACATACAGTATTCTACCAACAAGAAGGAGGTCCAGATATCTGTAAAAGCTTCGTCTATCGACTTAGGAAGCCAGAAGGTTAAAATCTTAGCCATAAACGACATACGCAGCGAACTTGACGCAAAAGAACTCGACTCATGGGTTAAGCTTACAAGGGTGCTTACTCATGAGATAATGAACTCCATAGCACCAATATCCTCGCTCAGCGAAACATTCATGAACAGAAAGGATGTTATAGAAAGTCCTATCTATGAAGGTATAAAAGCCATACACGACACGTCATGCGGACTAATATCATTTGTAGACAGTTACCGTAAGTTTTCTTCTCTTCAGAAGCCGTCGCCGGAACCTTTCTACCTTAAAGATCTGATGACACAGATATCCGAACTTCATATAATTCCTGCCGGAATAAAGTTCAGCCAACTTATTGAACCGGACGATCTTATGCTTTATGCAGATACCAATCTTATGCGACAGGTTTTCATTAATATAATAAAGAACGCAGTACAGGCCATTGGCGATAATGAAGGCAGAATCCATCTCAAGGCATATACAACTGCCGATGACCATATATTTATCTATATTTCAAACGACGGACCGGTTATTCCGGAAAATGTGGCAGAGGAAATATTCGTTCCTTTCTTCACAACAAAGAATAACGGAAGTGGTATAGGATTATCACTTTCAAGACAGATTCTTAAATTGTCGGGTGGAAGCATCAGTCTGCTGAAAGCCGGAAGTAACGGATGGAACACTACGTTTGTAATAGAGTTTGAATAAAAAAATCCGGACATAGGAGGTAATACTGTAATCATATTAAGATAATGATACAATACTACACTTCTGTGTCCGGATTTTTAAGTTGTAGTATATCTACAATCAGAAGTTAAGACTCACTCCTGCCATTATATTGAATCCCTGAACCGGATATCCTGTCTGAGTTAGATAATTTTTATTAAGAATATTATTCAGACTAAGGAATATGTTTACTCTTTCATTGAATGAATAATCTGCTCCAATATTAAGTTCATTTACAGGATCAGCCTTAATTCCAAGACATTTCTTTCTGCCTTCGTAGGTATATTTCAACCATGCGTGCATACCGTCGAATACCTTCGCGCGGGCATGGAAGCCAAATAATAATTCAGGTTTAAGCCACAACAAACCATCAGAATAGTCGGCTCCTGTGCCCGATTCAGAATTATTGCCGGCTTTACCTATACTCCAGTTGTAGTAGTTGACTGCAAAACCAAAGTCGAACAAATCGCGATACGCATAATCAAGCGAAAGACCTGCATATGCCACTTTAGCCTTTGCCTGTGCGAAAGCACTGTATATACCACCAGTAGATGAGATACCCATAGGAATCTGTGTAAACAACTCATCACGTGTCTCACGATAACCGCCAAACAAGTTGAGTCCAAGTCCGTTGACCGGTGAAGCCTTCAGTCCCACGCTAAGGTCATATGGAGTGTAAGAGGTTTTCAACTGTGCTGTCTGAGTCCAGAAAGGAGACACTTCATTAAGTGTACGGAAATCATTCAGACGTGTGCCACCTGTAATATTAGCATAGAAAACATAAGACCCCGCAAATGTATAGGCAAATTTCACATCTGGCGCAACCTTAATGCCACTTCCATTATCAGTCTGGAAATCTACATGAGCTCCTATTCTAAGTGAAAGGTCTTCATTCTGCAATGAATAATACGGATTAAGCTTTATAAGAGAATAATCCTTAAGCGGTTCGCCATACATCATATTATCCATAGACAACGCAACCCCTACATTCTGCTCTTCATTGATAGCTCCCGACATATATCCTTCGGTATGAACAGTCTTTTCAGTAATATCATCCATCAACGGTATAGCATACTTTCTCTGAAAAGACTTGAAGCCTGTCTGTATTCCAAATTCTACAGGAAGCGCATCCTTCACAGAAGTAAATCCTATATATCCCTCACCAATTGTGAAATGCTGGTGTCCGAATGAATAAGTATCATTCGAAATACCGCTATTGTCTGAGTTCTCACTTCCGGGAAGCAACACGTCAGGCATATAACTGAACACCTGTGAAGCAAATGCGCCTCCCAAGTTCATGCTGACTTTTCTGAAGTCATGCTGGTATTTCAGAGAAGCGTCTGTACGGAAGAAACGATGTTTCCATTCCTTGTCGGAATTCAGGACAGGTATTCCAGAAACATCATCAAAATCGAAGCCTGAGCCTATCTCACCCGAATATCCATAGAAAGAAGCCATAACATCAAGACGGTCGCGTGATGTTATATCCCATAGATACGAACCTTTGATATCGGTATTGTTTCTGTTGCCGTAGGAAGCACGCAGATACCCTCTCTTAGCAGAAGTCTGAGTGAAGTCTCTCGAGATAGCCTCCATTGGAGATACATGAAAAGCAGAAAGAGGATAAAGAGTTGTAGCATAATCTATCTGCTTCTTGGCAACAGCCGGTTCCTCAATCTTAGGCAGTACATTTACCTTAAATGCATCCATCACTTCAGGGTTATACTGATTCTCAACCACCACAGTACGGTTGACCGTTGAATCGTTTGCCTGCTGCTGTGCCGAAACTCCCATAACCGGAGCCAGTCCGGCACAAATCATTATCAGTTTATTATAATTTTTCATTGCTTTTCTGAGTTAAGTTTTGCCAATCTTGTTTCTATCATTCCTGCAATATCATCATCAGCCTGATAATTCTGCTGCAATGAAAGAAGATACTGCTTAGCCTCGAGGTTGCGGCCCGATTTAACATATACATCCGAAAGAAGGACAAAGCTTCTTGCCAGCCAGTATGCATGAGGAGTACTTACCTCTATATATTCCAGCACTTCCTTCTCCGCTTCTTTTGTATTGCCGGCATCGAAATAAATCTGCGCCGCAAGATATTTGGCTTCTGCTCCGTATACATTACGTGTATCCTTAGCCAGAACCTTAAGGTCGGCAAGGGCATCGTTCTGCTGTCCCAACTTAAGCAAGGCTTTTGCTCTATAATATCTCGCCTCGTTTTCAAGTTCAGGCATAAGCTTACTGTTGGTAAGAAGTGCCGAAGCAGTAGTTATAATCTCATTATTATCGCCTGTCATATATGCACTTCTCAAAGCACCTGTCTGTGCCTGGATACGATCTTCCTGACTTGAGGCGCGGTCGGCCAGTCTCTTGTACAGTCCGAGTGCCTTATCATATTCCTTTCCATTATAAGCCATATCGGCACATAGAGTCATAGCTTCGGAAGAGAACTTACTGTCGGGATATTCTATAACCTTATTCAGGTAAAGTGCGGCATTGCTGTAATCTTTCTCATTATAAGCAATGATACCAAGATAATAAGAAGCATTTACACTGAAAGCCCCCTGAGGGAACGACTGAAGATAATTTACGAAACTGCTCTTTGCCTCAGCTATATTGCCTCTCATATAAACTCTTTCGGCTGCAGTATATGTAAGAGAATCGCGCTCATTAACATCGAAATTGGCACCTCCCGGTATAGTTGAAGCATAAGCCATATACTCATCCACCTTATTGATATCAATATAAAGCGATTTCAGGTCGCGCTGAGCCAGACGTGCTTCCTCACTGCCCGGATAATCGGAAACGACCTTCTTATAGGCTGCGATAGCCTCATTATATCTGTCGTTCTGATAATACAGAAGTCCGATTTCATTGGCTGCTTTTCTTGACAGCGGACTTTCGGGGAATTTCTCTACAAGGATTTTATATCGTCCTATGGCATTGTCGGCCTGTTCCATCTGTACAAATGCGCGTCCCTGTTCATAAAGGGCATCATCAATATACTGTGAAGCCGGATACTTTGAAAGAAGAGTGTTCAGAGTTTCAATCTTGCCGGTATAATTTCTCTGCAATCCTTTCACGAAGGCCTCCTGAAACAGAGAATAGTCGCCGAACGAAGGCTCAACAGCTACAGCCTGTGCATACTGAAGGCGGGCATCCTCAAAACGGCGGGCATAGAAATAACAGTCGCCTGCACGGTTATAGGCATCACCCTTTACAGTAGATTCGATTGCCGCGCCCGACTGGACACAACGGTTGAACCATGTAAGTGCATTATCATACTTCTTCTGCTTGAAGGCAGTATATCCAAGATTGTATAAAGCAAGACCATACTCATTACTTCTCTTGTCGGTCGCAAACTCAAGATACTGTCTGTAATCGGCAGCAGCCTGTTCAAATCTGTTGAGACGGTACTTCGACTCACCTCTCCAGAAATAAGAATCGGCCTTAGTCTGTACGTTATACCTTCCCAACTGGAGCGACTGTGTAAAATAATCTATGGCATTCTCGAACGAAGCCTGTGCAAACGCCTGAGTACCCACACGGAAAAGAAGTTTCTGCTTTGCCTCAAGAATACGGTCGCCCGGACGGCTGATTTTGGAAATAGACTTGAGTGCAGCCATATAACTGCGAGTATTCATATATACCTCAATAAGATAGTCGTTTACCTTATCTGTGTACTGTGAATTAGGGAATTCATTAAGGAAACGTTCAAACACAGTAACCGATTCGGCAAACGGAGAGTATGAAGTTTCATGAATGCACAAAGCATAATTATACAAGGCCTGTTCCTTTATTTTCCTATTGACATCGGATGCGGCAGCTTGCTCGAAAGCCATACGTGCCTGATTTCTGTCCTTCAACTGCAGATAGGCCACACCCATGTGAAGATAAGCATTCTGAGTCATTTCATCTTTGCCGACTGTTGTCTCACCAAGACATGCAGCGGCTTTTGAGTAAACCTGTGTATTGAAATAACTCATACCCAACTTATACATAGCATTTCTTGTAGGCTTGCTTTCTTCCGACCTGTATTCTTCAAGATACTCTATAGCCTTGCGATAATCTCTCTGCGTATATGCGGCCTCACCTGCAATACGCCTCATCTGTGCGGCTTTTTCATTTCCGGGATAATCATTAAGATATTCCTCGGCAAGCTTGCGTGCGTTTATTGAATTTCCCTGAATAAGGTTTATATCAGCAATATAGTAAGGAGCAAGTTCACAGTAATTCTTGTCGTTTACTACCTCCTCAAACCCCTTCAAGGCTTCAGCATATCTTGCCTGAGTATAATCTATATAAGCAATATTATAAACAGCATCTACACGATAAGGAGAATTAGTATCCTTCAGCACTCTGAACCATACGGCCGCTTCTTCGAGGTTTCCTATCTTCACATACGACTGAGCCATACGGAACGCACTGTCTTCACGGTCCTTGTCGCCAAGTGCATCAAAATCACAACCCTTAAAACATGCAATAGCCTTCAGATAATCTTCTTTGAAGAAATATGCGGAAGCAATGAGAGACTGCACACGATTATAGTATCTCGATTCAGGATGAGCGGCCAGATATGAATCAAGCAATTCTATGCAGTTGTCCATACGTAATTCGTATGCAGTACAAGCCAGCATATACTCAGCCTCATCGGTAAATTCGGCATCTTTATTATCGTTGATATAACGTGTAAGAGTCTGACGTGCGGCAGCATAATCATGTCGCAAGAACAACTGCCTTCCGTCGTCGAACAGGCGTCTTGAATCAGTCAGCGGTTCCGTTTGTTGTGCATTCATAGCCAGTGGCATAGCACAAATCAAACCGGCTATCCAAACGTACTTTTTATTTTTCATTGTATAAACGGATTAAAATATCATTTCTTTAGTTTAAATCTCCATACTCTTTAAGGAATCTAACGAGTCCTTTACGAACAGAATCCAGCCCAAAATCATCCGGATTAATCTTGTCCAAAGGCATCCAGAATGATTCGGCTACATCGTCCATAGCACCAATCTTAGAATCATCTTCTACCTCACACAAGAAAAACTGGTCGAGTGTATGCACCAAAAAACCGGAATACAGATATGTATTAGGATACGAAAACAAATATTTTGCACTAACCGCAGTAAGACCTGTTTCCTCTTTTACCTCACGGGCAACTCCTTCTTCTCCTGTTTCAAACATATCTATAAACCCACCTGTAAGATCTAAAGTCCCTTTTGCCGGATCTTTGGCTCTTCGGCACACCAGAAGTTCCTTTTTCGAATTAAGGATAAAAGCAACAGTGGCAGCACTCGGATTAAAGTAATAAACAAAGCCGCAATCAGCGCATTTCTTTGACTTTTCATTATTCACTTCGAAGTGACACGACCCACAAACAGGGCAATATTTAAATAAATGTAAAGGATGCATAATCCAAAATTTTAATTTCCAATCACAAAGTTAATAGAAATAATGGAAGAAAACGATTATCTAACAAAAGAACAATTCAGATTCATCAATTGTTTGTAACAAATAGTTTCTTTTTTAAACTTTTAGCAAACAAAACCATGGTTAAAATCGTTATATTATTGATAAAGTACCTCATTTACTAAAAAAACTTGTTTTTTTGCTTCTTATATTGATATTATAAAAAAGTTTTCATACTTTTGTTTACAAAATGATACAAACAAATAATATTATGGACAAGATTGACAAATTAGACAAACAGATTCTGGAAATAATATCTCAGAATGCCAGAATCCCTTTCAAAGATGTAGCAGCGCAATGCGGTGTTTCTCGTGCAGCAATCCATCAACGTGTTCAGAGACTATTTGACTTGGGTGTTATAGTTGGTTCAGGCTACCATGTAAATCCGAAAGTTTTAGGATATATGACTTGTACTTATGTAGGTATCAAACTCGAAAAGGGTTCAATGTACAGAAGTGCTGTAGAAGAACTGATGAAGATTCCGGAAATAGTAGAATGTCACTTCACTACAGGTCCTTACACTATGCTTGCAAAATTATACTCAAGAGATAATGAGGACCTTATGGAACTATTGAATTCCAAGATTCAGGAAATTCCTGGTGTAACTGCAACAGAAACTCTCATTTCTTTGGAGCAGAGTATCAAGAAAGAAGTTCCTATCCGTGCAGACAAGAATTCTAAATGAGTTTCCTATCTGAACTTCACTTAGGAGGAATTGTTATAGGTATTTGTACATTTCTTATCATCGGGTTATTTCATCCCATAGTGGTAAAGGCTGAGTACTATTGGGGTACCGGATGCTGGTGGATTTTTCTCCTTTTAGGTATTGTTGGAATTGCCGGTTCTGTTTTTATAGATGATATTCTTATATCCTCACTGCTTGGTGTTTTCTCATTTTCTTCATTTTGGACAATAAAAGAATTATTCGAACAGAGAGAAAGGGTTGTAAAAGGATGGTTTCCCATGAACCCCCAAAGGGAATCAGAATATGAGGAGTTTATAAAAAAGAACAGAGACAAAAGAAATTAAACTATATATATAATAAAAGTCCCGTTCCATGCGAGCTATACAAGTTGAGCTCCACAACAGGAACGGGACTTTTATTGTTTTATTATATTCTGTATACTTCCGGGATATACTCCCGGAATCAAATCAATAAGCTATACATTTATCAGTCTTTAACTTCCACATCACTGATAACCTTTGCCTCATATTTAAACTTGGCAAAGCCTTCCTTAAGCTTGTTTACGTCAGTTTTCTCAGAATCGTAAGTAATGGTAACTGTACGCTTCTTCACATCTGTTTCCAGCTTCTTCACTCCCTTTTCGAAAGAAATATTATTCTTTACTTTCTTTTCACAGTTGGCACATTCCATCTGCTGAACCTTAAATACGATTTTACGAAGTTCTTTAGCCGAAACCTGAAGACCACACAAGAACAAAGATACTACTGTCAATAATAAAACTCGTTTCATAAGCATAATATTTTAAATGGTTATTTATATCCTGTTAATTTATTTATCGAATCAATACGTTTTATAATAAGATTACAAGTTTCTTGGTAAGTTATATCTTACACCTATATAACCCTTGGCACCATGCATAGGTCCCCAAATCATTGAAGCATCAAAATTCTCTCCCCATGGATTGTCGGCACCAATGATGGCATTCTTCTGCTTGAAGTTTGTAAGATTCTCTCCTCCTATATAAACAGACCAGTTGCGGAAGAAACGTGTAACCTGCAAGCTCAACTGTTCATATCCCTTATATCTCTCATTCCAGGATAAAGAGCCATCGGTCAGTTTTTCCGGTGTAGGCATTCTTCCTCCTCCATTCAACTGAAGAGTTCCATCGAACTGCCATTTTCCGAGCGGAGTCTTGTAAGATGCTGTAAGCAGTCCTTTATATTTTCCTGTAAGAGCTTTCTCATATAATATTCCATTGATTTCCTGCTTTACATCAGTCATACGCCATGCAGCTGTAAGTGTAAAGCCTTCGAAGAACGGATATGAAGCCTCAACCTGAAATACCTGCGAATACGAACGGCCGTTAAGATTGGTAAAAGCAATCTGATGCGCATCTGATTCCATGTCCACAACCAGCTGATTCTGGAAATCTGTGTAATAATATTCCAGATTAACATTCAAAGTCTTTCCGGCAACAGGAATATAAGTCGCTACACTTGCACCATAATTCCATGCCTCTTCCTGCTCAAGATTAGGATCTACCATAACCTTTCGGCTACTTGCAAGCATATAACAGTTTTCGGCCAGAACATGATTTGTTCTATATCCCTTTCCTGCCGAAGCTCTGAAGTTGACATATTCATTAGGAGCATATTTTATATTTGCTCGTGGGGTAACAAAGAAACCATACCAGTCGCTATAGTCACCTCTAAGTCCAGCCATAAGAGTAAACTTGTCACTTGGCATAAATGTATACTGTACGTATGCTCCACCAACAGTTTCCTTGTCAAGTTCTGGAGTAAGTTCTCCCTGAGCATCATTAGTAAGACGATATTGTTGGTCGTATCTGTCGTAATTGAGTGAAAGACCGGTAGAAATAGAATGCTGTTTGTTGAACTCTGTTTCAAACATAAGTGAGGCATAAGCATTCTGCTGGTCTACATTATACAGTTTGCGGCCATACACAGCATCCATATTATGAATTGTACCCGAAGTTATGAGAGCAATGTTAGTATTATGTTCCTGATTGAATATGTAAGCCTGTTTGATAAAAGCCTCATAACGGTTGGTTTTCATATCAATCATATACGGATCGGCAATAGAGTTGCCCTTATGCGCAACCTGTCCGCTCGAGCGATCCTCGTTGATAAACTTTATACCAGCCTGCAATTTATATTTTTCTCCCATATAGGCCCATCTGTTGAACAGATTATACTGCTCTACCTGAGGAATATCTGCAAATCCGTCACCATCACTGTCGTGAGCCTTAGTCTCATTCTCATAATGAGCAAAAATCATGGTACTGAGTTTATCGTTCAACTTGACAGATGCGTCGGCATTAGCCTCATAACGGTTGGTTGTACTTGCAAAAAGATTTGCCGATACCCAGTCGGCTTCTTCTACCTGAGGTTTTTTAAATTCGATATTAATCTGTCCTGTAAGAGCCTCATATCCGTTTTTAACAGAAGAAGTACCCTTACTTACCTGGATACTGCTCATCCAAGGTCCCGGAACATAACCCAATCCGTATGGAGCGGAAGCCCCTCTGAAGTTAGGAATATTCTCGGTAAGCATTTGAACGTATGTACCCGAAAGTCCGAGCAACTTAATCTGCTTGGCTCCTGTTGCCGCATCAGAATAATTCACATCCACAGAAGGATTGGTAACGAAGCTTTCACCTAAATTACAACATGCAGCCCTACAGAGTTCATCAGCATTTATAAGATCGGAATTCGATACACTGCTGCGGAGTTTCTGGAATCCAAGTTTACGTCCCACTACATTAACCTCATCCAACTGAACACCTTCACTAAGGACTATATCGATATATTCCTGATAAGATTCAACACTTATAGTATCGGTATTATAACCAATAAAGCTCACTACAAGCTTATTTGATTTTCCGTCACGTTCGAGAGTAAACTCGCCGTTCATATCAGTACTTGAGCCATGTGAAGAATTGAGCCATACAAGATTTGCTCCAGGAATAGGGTCACCGTTACTGTCGGTTACTGTACCAGTAAGAGTATTTCCGGCGATTACAGGAAGCGCCGCGAAAGAAAATAAAAAAGATAATAATTTCATTCTGAATAAAAACTTAATTTATTTAGTTGAATACAAATAAGATACACTACGAAACACAGATAAAGATTCCGCAGAAACATAATCTACCGGACACCATACCGGCATCCAATAAACAGACAACTAAATAATAAGCGTAGAATGCAAAGCCAACAATGTTCTTCCTTCTTTAAGAACAGGAGGAGCATTAGGCGCCTGTGAAAGTAATACAAGTGATACTACCGGCTGGAAACTATAAGAAATATACTCAGGTATATCCATAGGAATCTGCACAAAAGATACTGCATCATCATCCTGAGTAAGTTTGAGGATATAATCAATACTGTACTCCACATTCATACAGTCGCAGTGATGCGACAAGGATGTACGGTTACCGGAATTGTCTTCCACCCTGTTATGGCAGCATCCGCCACCTTCATGAATATGATTATGAGAGCAAGTACCGGTATAAGAAGATGAAGAACATACCTGCGACTTACAATAAGCAGAACAAATATGAACGACTCCTGCCCCTGTCCCCAAAACAAAGACTACGAAAGCAAGAAACAAAACAACTATGTAACGTAAACTCTTCATCTTCTGCAAAGGTATGAAAAAAGTTGAATGTAGGCAAATTTACATTGACGGAAGACATCCCGTACAATAAAAAGTTGCCTACATTCTAATATATTACGTCTGACATGTTACATTTTTCACATTCCAGACACACTTTTCATCATAATATGCATATTTCCATAGCAGATCTTTTATTATTCCAGACCTGCATAATTTAGGACACTATTTACATCAGTCTGGATTATAAACCTGCAATTCTATTTCTCCTTTCAATGCGGCTAATGCATTAAGAGCTAAAGCACCAAGTTCATCTTCACCAGGAGCAACTACTACATTAGCAAGAGGCTCTATCCACTCCTTTAGTTTAGACACAAGATATTTATTATGCGCAAGACCTCCGGTAAGTATTATTGCATCAGTCTTACATTTCAGGGCTACATGCATACTGCCAATCTGCTTGCCTATGGTATAAATCATTGCATCGAACACTTTCTTATACTCCTCATTACCCTTTTCAATCTCCAAGGCAACATCCTTACCGCTGGTAGTACCAAGATATGCAACCATTCCACCGCGTCCATTGAGCATTTTGCTAATTTCGTCATAAGAGTATTTACCACTAAAACACAAGTCGACCAACTGTCCTGCAGGAACAGTTCCCGCCCTTTCCGGACTAAACGGTCCATCACCATTTATAGCATTATTCACATCTGTTACCCTGCCATATCTGTGAGCACTTACAGATATACCACCTCCCATGTGAGCAACAACGAAATTCATATCCTCATATCTTCGGCCGCAACTCTTAGCATATCGTCTTGCCTCTGCCCTGCTGTTCAGAGCATGAAAGACAGATATCCTCTTTATTTCAGGTATTCCTGTAAAACGAGCCTCATCACACAACTCATCCGTAACTACCGGGTCGGCAATATATGCAGGGCAGCCACAATATCTGGCTATATCGTCTGCAATAAGAGCAGCAAGGTTAGAGGCATGTTCAAGATGAGAGTTAATCAGGTCATACTTTATCTTATCATCAATAAGATACACACCTCCCTTAGTTGGCTTCAATAAGCCACCACGACCAATTACAGCATCGAATGCAATTTCAAAACCGGCTTTTTTTATTTCCTCAATAATAAGATGTTTTCTGAACTCATACTGTTCATTCACATGCGAAAAATGTGATATCTCTTCTGCAGGATGATTAATTCCTTCAGCCCATATCTGATTGTCATCTTCATACACAGCCAACTTTGTTGAAGTTGACCCGGGATTAATTACGAGCAATTTCATAGTTTGTTATGAGTTTATTTGTGGTTAATTATTTTCTTTTTTTCATGGTTTTATCTACCCGCTATACAGGCCAATACAAGACTATAATACTTTGAGTTTCCGGAATCACTTCGCGAAGGAACCACCACAGGAGCGATTGTACCTGTTAGCATTCCGGCCATATTGGCATCGCCAAACAGAGAAAGAGTCTTGTAAAAAGTATTTCCCGATTCAATATTAGGGAAAATCATAATATCAGCATTTCCTATCACAGGCGATGACAGACCTTTAATCTCACCGCTGTGTGCATCACAGGCTGTCTTGGCATCCATCGGTCCGTCTATAAACACACTACCGAACTTCCCTTCCGAAGCTTCTTTCTTTAACTCTGTATAACACAAGGTATGAGGAAATTTTGCATTTACCTTCTCTGTACAGTGAACAAGTGCCACTCTCGGTTCCTCACATCCCAGTCGATGACAAATCTCGATGTCATTTTTTATCATGGCTCTGAACTGATCGAGTGTAGGACGTGGAATAACTGCCGCATCCGAGAAGAAAAGAAGTTTATGATATAGAGGGACCTGACCCACAGCAATATGACTGAGCACTCCTCCAGCCGGAAGAAGTCCCTTTTCCTTGTTAAGAACAGCACGAAGCAAATTGTCGGTATTGATAAGCCCCTTCATAAGAACATCGGCCTGACCGGTACGTACAAGTTCCACAGCAAGAATGGCTGCATCATCGGGAGAAGGAGCTGTATATACACGGACAAAATCGGGAGAAGCAAGATAAATATTATGCGACATTTCCTGGTGGTCTTCGTCTGTAACCAACAGATACTCTGCTATTTCTTCTCTCAGACTTCTGATTATAACATACTCGGTATGCGGGTCGTTAGGACAGACCACTGCAACTCTGCGTCTGATTTTCCTTGCACGCAGACTATTTACCATTTGACTAAGGGTTCTTATTGGTTCCATACAATTAGATTTTAAACAAATATGCGAAAATAATCTGGATTTATATCTATATTTGTCAGAGTTATAGTAAATCATAGTAAAGATTTAACGTATGAAAACATATCAGACATTCGATATTGAAGAAATTTATAACAATTTGCACAATTCGCTTCCTTCCTCAAAACAAAGGCCGGTGATAGGAATTACAGCCAATGTCAGCGACGGAAATGTTTCACTGTTCCCGGGATATTACAAATCGGTACTTGCCGCAGGAGGTATACCTATGGTTATCCCTCCATCAGAAGATACAGGAATTATCTCCAATATACTCGACTCTATTGACGGACTTCTGCTTAGTGGCGGAGCCGACATCAATCCTCTTTTTCTCGGCGAAGACCCTGTAAGGGAACTTCATGACATTAACCCATACCGCGACTGTCAGGAACTTCTTATCGTGAAAATGGCAGCCAACAGACAGATTCCTGTTCTCGGTATCTGCCGTGGTATACAGGTAATGAATGCGGCATTTGGCGGAACACTATATCAGGATATATACTCACAGGCTGAAACATCCGGTTCTGAAATAAAGATAATGAAACACAGCCAAAACCTCGACCGCTCATTTGCCTCGCATACAGTGAATATAGAACCCGACAGTATGCTTGCCGGAATAATGAAAACCACCAAACTGCCGGTTAACTCATTCCACCATCAGGCAGTAAAGGATGTTGCTCCCGGATTCAGAGTATGTGCACGCTCCAACGATGGTATAATAGAAGCCATGGAAAGCACAGAATATAAATCTATGCTTGGTGTGCAGTGGCACCCGGAATGCTTCATACTGAATGGCGATGAATGTATGATGCCTATTTTCAACTGGTTTATTGAAGAGTCGGCATCATTCAAAGAGGCAAAGCGCCTGCACTCCAGAATACTTACCCTTGATACCCATTGCGACACACCAATGTTTTTTCAGCAGGGTATAAAATTCGAGACAAGAGATAGTAAAATAAAAGTCGACCTCCATAAAATGACTGAAGGCCGACAGGATGCCACTATTATGGTAGCCTATCTCCAACAGAAAGAAAGAACAGACGATGCACTACTTGCAGCAACAGCCAAAGCCGACAGAATTCTTAATGAAATAGAACAAATGGTGGCAAAAAACTGTACAGCGGTAGATATAGCATATACACCATCCGACCTGTACCGCCTAAAATACTCAGGCAAGAAGGCCATTATGCTTGGAATAGAAAACGGATATGCCATAGGAAAAGACATATCGAACGTAGAGCGTTTCAGAAAACGTGGAGTGGTGTATATGACACTATGCCACAACGGCAACAATGATATCTGTGGCTCGGCAAGATACAATGACGAGAACCTTGGAGTAAGTGAATTCGGGGAACAGGTTATAAAAGAAATGAACCGGACAGGTATGATGGTGGACCTTTCTCATGCCGGAGAAAAGTCTTTCTATGATACATTGGATATCAGCAGTATGCCTGTAGTCTGCTCACATTCATCATGCCGCTCACTTTGCGACCATCCGCGCAATCTCACCGACGACCAGATTAAGAGCATAGCCCGTAAAGGAGGTGTAGTACAGGTCTGCCTGTACAGTGGATTCCTGCGTTCCGACCGCCAGGCAAACATTCTTGACGCTATAGAACACCTGAACCATATAGTAAACCTCACAGGCACAGACCATGTTGGTATAGGAACCGATTTCGACGGAGACGGAGGAATTATAGGCTGCAACGATTCTTCGGAACTCATAAATTTCACACGTAGACTAATGCGCGAGAGATACAGCGAGGATGATATCATCAAAATATGGGGAGGCAACTTCCTGAGGGTTATGGAAGAAGTACAGAAAAAAGGTATATTCTGAAAACTAATACCAGATAAACAGGGCCTCTCAAAAGTAAAACAAGAAATAAAAAAACATAAAAACACTTGGACTTTCAACAACTGATGGTATAAAAAGACTTACATTTGCCGTATAATTGAAAGACCAACATATATCAACATATAAACATATAAATTAAAAACATATATACTAAATAAGAATCAATGAATATTATAAGCAAGACATTATCTGCAGCACTACTATTTATGGGCAGTGCATCGCTCATAGCTTGCGGAAGCAGCAAGAAAAGCGACAGTACTACCATTGAAAAAGAAGAGACAGCAAGCAATGTACAGGTTCCGGTATTCAATGCCGACAGTGCATATATATATGTGAAAAAACAGGTAGACTTCGGTCCGCGTGTACCTAATTCGGAAGCTCACAAAGAATGTGGTGAGTATTTGGCCAGACAGCTTGAGAAATTCGGAGCCAAGGTATACAACCAGTATGCCGACCTTGTGGCATACGACGGTACTCTTCTCAAGGCAAGAAACATAATAGGTTCATACAATCCCGATGCAAAGAAGAGAGTCATCCTGTTTGCTCACTGGGACTGCCGTCCGTATGCCGACAATGATGAAGAAAAGAACCATCATACCCCTATCGACGGAGCTAACGACGGAGCAAGTGGCGTAGGAGTATTACTTGAGATAGCGCGACAGCTGCAGCAGCAGTCGCCGGCAATTGGTATCGACATAGCTTTCTTCGATGCCGAAGATTATGGAATACCTGATTTCTATCAGGGAAACTACAAGGCTGATACATGGTGTCTCGGCTCACAGTATTGGGGAAGAATCCCTCATGTAGCCGACTATAAGGCAAAATACGGAATACTTCTTGATATGGTTGGCGGTAAAAACGCTACCTTCTATTACGAAGGCTACTCACAGAGAACAGCCAATAACGTTATGAAAAAAATATGGAATGCAGCCCATAAGGCCGGATACGGAAATCTTTTCATAAAAGAGAATGGAGGAGAAGTTACAGATGACCATATTTATGTGAACCGTTACCGCCAGATTCCATGTGTAGACATCATACATTACGATATGACTACAAATACAGGATTCAACCCTACCTGGCATACAGTAAACGATAATATGGACAATATAGACAAATCGACACTGCAAGCTGTGGGACAAACAGTTATGAATGTTATATACAACGAGAAATAAAAACACTAAAAAGACAATAAACAAACAATAACATAAAAGATGAAAACAATTAATGAGCTTCAGGATGAAGTAATAGAGGAATTCAGTGACTTTGACGACTGGATGGACAAGTATCAGTTGCTGATAGATTTAGGAAACGAGCAGTCTCCTCTTGCTTCGGAATATAAGACCGACCAGAATCTGATTGACGGATGCCAAAGCCGGGTATGGCTTCAGGCAGACCTTTCAGACGGCAAGATTATCTTCCAGGCAGAAAGTGACGCACTTATAGTAAAGGGAATCATAGCCCTGCTCATAAAAGTTGTATCAGGACATACACCTGATGAGATTCTTGAATCGGATTTATATTTCATTGAAAAAATCGGTTTGAAAGAACATCTGTCTCCAACCAGAAGCAACGGCTTGCTGGCAATGGTAAAACAAATGCGTATGTATGCCTTAGCTTTCAAGGCCAAAGAAACAAAATAAAAAGAATCAGCCTTTTGTCAGATGAATCGAAACACCCGACAAAAGGCTGATTTTTTTTATATGAATTACAAATATATTGAATCCAGACTACAGTTTAAAGATTCAGATAACTCTTTGCATTATTATAACATATATCCTCCACCATTCCTTTCACACGGTCCATCTCAGATTCGGGAATTATACCATTCTCTACATCATTACCAATCATATTACAAAGAATTCTTCTGAAATATTCATGGCGCGGATACGACAGGAACGAGCGAGAATCTGTAAGCATACCCACAAAACGGCTCAGCAAACCCTGTTCCGAAAGGGAATTCATCTGTCGCAACATACCTCCCATCTGGTCGTTGAACCACCATCCGGCACCAAACTGCATCTTTCCGGCTACACTGCCATCCTGATAATTCCCTATCATAGAAGCCACCATATCATTCTCCGAAGGATTGATATTGTAGATAATAGTCTTTGCAAGTTTGCCGGCAGAATCAAGACGGTCGAATATCTTTACCATGGCTTCGGCGCAACGATAATCTCCTATTGTATCAAATCCTGTATCAGGACCTATCTTTGCAAACATCCTGCTGTTGGTATTTCTGAGCGGGCCATAATGATACTGTTGTGTCCATCCGGCCTCAGCATTCATCTCCGAAAGAACAACAAGCAAGGCTGTCTGATACTTTAATTTCTCCTCCCTGTCGAGTTCATGACCGCCAGTCACCTTATTGAAAATCGCATTAATCTCCTGCATTGTATAATCAGCATCAGGAATACCCGCAAGACCATGGTCGGCGAGCTTGCAGCCATGAGACGCAAAATATCCGTGGCGTATCCTGAGAGCCTCAACCAAATCATCAAACTTCACAATATCCACTCCGCTAACCTCCGACAACTTTGCAAGGTACGACTTATATTCAGCAGCAGAAGTGACATTCATAGACTTATCGGGACGCCATGCAGGAAGAGCCCTTATTTCAAATCCCGACTCAGCTATTTTTCTGTGATATTCAAGAGAATCCACAGGATTATCGGTTGTACAGACAAGTTCCACATTATACTTCCTCATCAATCCCCGTGCGGAAAACTCAGGAGCAGCCAAAAGCTCGTTACATCTGTCGAATATCCTTCTTGCAGAAGACGGATTAAGAGTCTCCGATATCCCGAAAGCAGTTTTCAGTTCCAGATGAGTCCAGTGATACAAAGGATTTCTCAAAGTATAAGGAACAGTCTCAGCCCATTTCTCGAATTTCTCCCAGTCGGAGGAATCCTTGCCTGTGATAAACTTCTCATCAACACCATTTGCACGCATTGCGCGCCATTTATAATGATCACCTCCAAGCCATATCTCAGTAATGGAAGAAAATCTATAATCATCGGCTATCATCTTCGGGTTAAGATGGCAATGATAGTCTATTATGGGCATTTTTTCAGCATGTTCATGATAAAGCATCTTAGCCACATCACCATGCAACAGGAAATCTTCGTTGATAAATTCTTTCATTCTTACCAAGTTTTTATTATTTACCCTATATTTATTATTTACTATATTAATCTGTGATATATATTGTTCCGGCTATATATAATTAGCTATATATAATTAACTATATATAAATATAAACCGGAGACATTCACTACGCCTGTATTATACATGTCATACCTCTATTATCTTGTATCTCGGAACAAGAATCTTTATCATAATCCAGCTGAAGAGATATGCCACGGAAGCTATTATAAACACAATCATATATCCGGCATGGATGCCTTCGAATCCCATAAAAACCATGTTTGTTTCCTTGGAATAAGTAAACAATATTCCCGAACCCTGATTAAACAGCAGACTGCCAAAACCACCGGCCATACCGCCTATACCTGTAACAGTAGCCACAGCCGATTTCGGAAACATGTCACTTACCACCGTATAAGTATTTGCACTCCAGCTCTGATGGGCTGCTCCAATAATACCTATGATTATTATAGGGAACCAGCATGAAATATTGCCTAACGGTTGGGCAAATAGTCCGATAAGCGGAAACAAAGAGAATATAAACATGGCACGCATGCGTCCGGCAAAAGGATTCATTCCTAACTTCGAAATAAAGACAGTAGGCAGATAGCCACCTAATATAGACAACATAGATATCAGGTAAAGAGTAAAAATAAGCAGCATACCCATAGTTGAATCCGAGCTATATCCATATACGTCCTTCACGTATGCAGGAGCCCAGAACAGGAAGAACCACCACACTCCGTCGGGCAGACATCGTCCGAAAATCACGGCCCATGTCTGTCTGAATGTAAAGCATTTCCACAGGCTTATACCCTTAGCAGACTTATTCTCGTCCTCACTCTTTCTGTCATTTTTATTCAGCGACTGTTCCAGAACACGGTCCTGCTCTATATATTCAAGCTCGGCCCTGTTTACCTTTCTATGCTTTGCCGGGTTATCATACATTCTCACCCAGAAGCCCATCCAGAAGAAACCGAGCGCACCTATAATCATAAAAGACATTTCCCAGCCCATATATCGTGCTATAACAGGAATGGTAAACGGAGCAAGAAGAGCGCCAAGCTGTGCTCCGGCATTAAACACACTTGTAGCAAAGGCACGGTCCTTTTTGGGGAAATATTCTGCGGTCACCTTTATGGCACAAGGAAAGTTGCCCGACTCACCCACGGCAAGAATTGAGCGTGCAGCAAGAAACAGCCATATACTCACAGTAGAAATACTCCATACCACAGTACCAGCGGTTTCCGCGGCCTCAAGGGCCTGCCTTGCCCCTTCGAATGAGAGAGTCCATGTACCGGTTGATATTCCGGCAGTTGCTATACCGCAGAATGTATGAAGACACGCACCTGCCGACCATATACCAATAGCCCAAAGATACCCCTTTTTAGTACCAATCCTATCAACGAACTTTCCCACGAAAAGCATACTCACTGAATATAGAATAGAGAAAAATCCGGCAATAGTCCCATAGTTGGCATCAGTCCAGTTGAACTCCGGAGCAATAAAATCCTTCCATGTAAGCGAAAGAACCTGTCGGTCCATATAATTAATTGTCGTTGCCATGAAAAGCATAAAACAAATCATCCAACGATAATTAGTCATTTTCATATTATCATCACGTTGTGTATTCATTAATATTATCGGTTTAAGATATTAATCTGATTTTAAGATTTCACATATAATATAATCTTATGCCGGACAAGACGGCCTGTATTCAAGGCCACTTGCCCGGCAATAAATGACAGACACTAAATCAATCCTCTTTTAATCTCATCATCAACAGCAGCCA
Organism: Phocaeicola sp.; assembly: GCA_034094155.1. GTDB lineage: Bacteria > Bacteroidota > Bacteroidia > Bacteroidales > Bacteroidaceae > Phocaeicola. Next base: position 14,744 of record JAXEBI010000064.1, on the reverse strand, counting down.
TCAGGCCTTCCACCTGTCCCAGGGCAAGCATACGTCCGTGGAATGAATATCCGGCATTATATCCCTTATCCTCATCACCAAGCATCATACGTCCATGGTCCACACGCATTGGCAGTCCCGGGTTCTCTTTTTCGAATATTCTAATAAGGTCGATAAGATGTCCCCTTCCGGTGAGATGAGTGCTTTCTATAAAGTTACCCCCAGGCATGGCGACAGTGCTTCGCAAATGCACAAAATGAGTGCGTTTGGCAAATTTCCTTGCAAGTTCACGTGTATCATTATGCTCGCCGGCACTTAGAGACCCGGCACAGAAAGTAAGTCCGTTATGAGGATTGTCTACAGCATTGAGGAACCATGCTATATCTTCCTCGTCGGTAACAATACGCGGCAATCCCAAAATCTGGAATGGAGGGTCATCCGGATGTACACACATATTCACTCCATATTCCTCACACACAGGCATAATGGCACTCAGGAAATAACGCATGTTCTCACGCAAGGCATCACGGTCTATTCCCTTATACAGAGAAAGAAGACGTCTGAATATAGCTACAGGATCCTTGTCACCCTCACGGATATTTCCGTTCACAAATCCCTGAGTCTTGACAATAATGGCATCTATCAGTTCATCTTTTTCTGCCTCAGTTATAACCTTATCAAGCTCATCCACTTTGCGTAACTCCTCTTCCGAATAATCTTTTTCGGCTCCCTCACGCTGAAGAATCCTGACATCAAAGTAGGCAAATCTAACCCTGTCGTAATAAAGCGAACTGGTTCCGTCGGCCCATGGATGCTGCAAGTCAGTACGTACCCAGTCTATCACAGGCATAAAATTATAGCAAACAGTCTTTACTCCACATTTACCAAGATTTGCAAGACTGATTTTATAATTCTCTATAAGACTATCTCTTTCGGGTCCGGCATACTTTATAGCCTCACAAACCGGAAGACTTTCAACAACCGACCATCTAAGTCCGTACGACTCTATATACGATTTCAAATCATTTATCGCTTCTTCAGTCCAGATTTCTCCGTTAGGAACATCATGCAGTGCAGTCACAATACCTTCTACACCTATCTGTCTCAACATGGAAAGAGTAATCTTGTCTTTCTTTCCAAACCACCTCCAAGTCTTTTCCAACATATTTTATATACGAATTATAATAATGAAATAACGGTAATAAGATAATAATTGAATTTTAATGCATTATACTCCGCTGAATGCGCTGAAACCGCCGTCTATGGCAAGTGTGGCCCCTGTTATGAAGCTTGCGGCATCACTGCACAAGAACTGTACAGCACCATTAAGCTCGGAGATATCACCAAAACGGCGCATAGGGGTTTTTGCAATGACTTTCCGGCTGCGTTCTGTAAGAGAGCCATCAGGATTAATGAGGATAGCACGGTTCTGGTTTCCTATAAAGAACCCCGGAGCAATGGCATTCACACGAATTTTCTCACTGAATTTGATAGCCATTTCCTGTGCAAGCCAGCGCGTAAAATTCTCTACCGCACTCTTGGCCATTGAATAACCCGGAACACGTGTAATAGACTCGTATGCAGCCATAGAAGAGACGTTTACTATTGCACCACTCTGCTGGCTGGCCATTATTTCACCAAAAACAAGACAAGGATATACAGTTCCGTAAAGATTAAGATCGACAACCTTGTTCAGGTCCTCAACTTTCATATCGAAAATATTCTGGTCAACAGTAAGTGTTCCGCCAGGAATGTTTCCACCGGCTGCATTAATAAGGTAATCCACTCTTCCCCATTCCGAAAGCACTTTATCCTTTACAGAACGCAGACTTTCAATATCAAGGACATTGCATACAGTTCCCACAACTTCCCCGCTTACCTTTCTCAGACGTTCCAAAGCTGCATCCACTCTTTCCTGATGAGCACCTATAATGATAACCTTTGCACCGGCCTTCAACAGACCTTCTGCAATATTACTGCCCAAAACACCAGAACCGCCTGTTACGACGGCAACTTTTCCTGTAATATCGAATATGTTGTTCATATATATTATAAATTAAATGTTAATGTAAATCAGATCTATAAACTTAGAACATGATAAATGCTTACTGATGCAAAATTACTACAGAATACGATATCATTATATGCGTATTTTTGCAAGATATTTGCGTATATTTGCGCATATCAAAGTACTACGGAACAAATGAAGAAGATATTAAACGAACAGCTGAATATATCAAGTACCAATCCCATAAAGGCAAGACTATACAATTACAAGCAGTTTACCTACCCATGGCATTTTCATGGTGAATTCGAACTTCTGTATGTTGAAAAAGGATACGGACAATGCCTTATCGGAGACAGTGTAATAAGCTACTCCGACCAGAATCTGCTGTTTTTCGGACCTGAACTTCCACATTGCATGCAGAATCCGTCGGAGTATCAGAGTAATCCCGAGCTTAGAGTAAACGGATCGATTATACAGTTTGAAAAAGACTTCATGCAATATTCATTTTCTCACTATGCACAGTTTATCAGCATAAATAATCTGTTGAATGAATCTCACAGAGGAATTAGATTTTCCGTAGGAGACAACAGAAAAGTACAGAGATTATTAAAGAAGATACCGGTTACAGAAGGGATAGAACAAATAATAAATTTCCTGCAACTCCTTCAGGAACTATTGTCGCTAAAAGAACGGGAATATGGTGCCTCGCCCAACTACGACCCTATTCCTGCCGTATTCAAGGACAAGAAGATAGAGAAAGTAATAGCTTACATAAACAAAAGATACACATCTGGTATAAGTCTTGACGACATATCTTCGTATACAGCAATGAATCCTTCGGCATTTTGCAGATATTTCAAGGAAAACACCGGCAAGACTCTAATAGAATACATCACAGATATGAGGATAGGTTATGCATGCAAACTGCTTTCAGACGACAAAATGAATATTTCTGAAATATGTCTGGAATGCGGTTTTGAAAGTTCAGCACATTTCAACCGGAGTTTTAAGAATAAAACCGGAATCACTCCTTCAGAGTACAGAAAAAAGATGATGGAGGCATAAACAAACAATTGTTTATCCTCCATCCCGATATATTAAGAATTAACACTATCAATTAAAAATAACGTCTATTTCTTTATCGCCTTCCTTATAGTCCCCGACACGCTCAGTACAGGCAGATAGATAAAGATACCAATTACCGACATCACCAGTCCGCCTATTGTTCCGGCAGCCAGAGGGAACCAGAACGGAGTCTTCTCGCCTATCATGAACGGCACGAAACCGAGAATAGTCGACATCACTGTCAGGAAGATTGGGATGACCTTCACATTCCATGCCTTGGTATAGGCCCTCAGCGGAGAAAGTTTCGGGAAGTTCCTTCGTATGGCATTATACTCGTTCAGGATGTAGATACTTGCGTTCACCGTAATACCGCATAGCAGCACGAAGGATGCGAAGCCTCCCTGGTCGAAGTTCAGGCCGAACAGATAGAAAGTGAGGAACACCCCGATGTACGATACCGGTATCACGAAGATGATGGCAAGCGGCTGGCTCAGCGAATCGAACAGGATAGCCGATATGAAGAAGATGATGGAGATGACTATCAGCAGAAGCCAGTACTGGCTGTTGTCATCCTTGCCCCAGCTCCAGTAGGCGCTGTCACTCTCCACGGTATAGCCCATGGGCAGACGCTTCTTCATAAGCTCTATATCCTTATCCAACAGTTTTCTTCCCTGTTCCGACGAGCCGATATACTCATATTGCAGACACAGACGGTACTGCTGGTTCTCCTTCGCCACCTGTTTTGGAGCCTGACTTTTGGCAAGCACGGCAAGGTCTGACAGCTTGTACTGCTTGCCGTTTACCACAAACGGAACGGCCATGAACGCCCATACGTCATAGTCACTGCTCTGTCTGGATGAAAGACGCAGATACTCTAAACTGTTGTCGTATATGATGCTTCCGGCCAGCTGGTCGCGCATGAATACCGGACGCAACACGGCAAACAGGTCGTATGCGGTAAGGTTCTCCTCCGCCATCCTGCGCTTGTCGAACTCAAGATAGAACTCCGTATAGTCGTCCTTCCACCATGAGAACTCGGAGCTTACGGTCACTTCCTTTATACGCCGGTGGGTAAGCAGCTGTTTCTTCATCTCCTCTGCCCAGTAGCTAAGCTCATCATAGTTGTAGCCGTACATCTTCACACGGAAACTTCCTGCCGATTCGCGCACGTCGTTGCTGAATCCCTGGTCCTGAAGTCCGTAAACTGTCCAGCTTCCGCCTCCTAAGGTAAGCGACTTGCTGATTACATTCGACTTCAGCACGTATGGGAATCCCGTATGGCTGTGCTCCTTCTTGAAATATACCTGTATGCCTGCCCGGCGCGCATTATATACTGAAGTCTGGAACTGGCGTATTTCCTTGAACTCGCTCAGATAGGTCTCCATCCTCTTTATAAGCGCATTCATCTGTTCCAGCGTACTGCCGTTGGGAAGTGTGGCATTGATATACAGCACCACCTCACTCTCGTCACGGTTGAAGTAGCTGCCGTCGTACACCTTCTCAGCGAACAGACGCAAAGAACCGCCTAAGGCCTTGTCCACTATGGGCTTTATGTCTTCCCTGTAGGTCTGGTTGTCGAACACCTTGTTGTACCATTCCGCCCATCTGCCTTTCGTCTCCGCATCCTCTATCTTCTCGGGAAGCATGAACACAGGAAGTCCGAAACCCAATACAAGCAGTATGAAGGCAACGGCCCTGTACCGGCTCAGCAGTATTATCATTCCCCGGTAGAAACGTGTGAAATATACCGCTCCACGCTTTACCCACATACGGACATGGCGGGGTTTTCCCTCGGCAAGACCTATCTTCTCTATCATAGGCGGCACGAAGAAAAGCGCAACCAACAATGAAATGCCAAGATTGATGATAACCACGGCTGCGAAGTCCTGAAGGTTCAGGCGTATCTTCTCGTCGAGGAAGAATATGATGACCAGTGCACCGATGGTAGTCAGTGTAGCGGCCAGCACCGACATGAAGGCCTTCAGGTTGCGCCTTCTAAGGATATGGTCGGTCATCACGATAATATTGTCTATCACTAAGTTCAGGGAGATGGTGATACCGGCCAGTGAGTAAAGCTGTATCTCCAGTCCGAAGGCATAATAAAGTATGGCGGCAACCGCAATATTGACGGTCAGCCCCGTAACAATCAGGAACAGATAACGCATGTTCCGTGTGATAAGCGCCACGAAAAGCAGCAGTATCAGCACGGTGATTCCCGTACGGAAATAGATGGTATCAAGTTCCTTCGATATATATTCGGTGGCATCATAGCCGGTATGTATCTCATATCCGGGAGGCATCACGGCTTCAGCTTCGGCTATGACTTTCTTAACCTCCTCTGCCAGTGCAAGCTGGTTGGCGGTTTCGGATGCGGTAATGGAGAGGTAGATAGAGTTGAGCCCGTTGATACGGTAATACGATGTGGGCTCCTGCTCGGTACGTGTCACCCTCACCAGACGGTCGAGCGGGACCATGTTTCCGTCCTTCGACCTGACGGCAATCTCCGACGGCACGAAACCGTCCGCGCTACCCTCCGTGGTACGTACAAGCCTTATCCATTCGGAAGTGCCGCCTTTTTCCAGTTCGCATATACCGAGAAACTCCCTGCCGTAACGCTCGGTGATGGCGTCCAGAATACCCTGTACCGATATACCGGTGCTTTCAAGCTGCACATTGTCATACACTATTCTCCATTCCATGGGTGTGGCACCGCTGAGTTCCACCTTATACACCCCGTTCAATGCCGAAAGCATTGGCTTTATGCGCTCCTCCCCGTACTTCTGTATCACTATCGGAGTGGCCGGAGCATTCAGCGTATAGGTCATGAACGGACGCGACGCGTTGTCATCGCTTCTCTGGGTGGAGATGAGCGGGTAGCTCACACCGTCGGGAAGCTGCGACCACAGCTGTCTGATAAGTGTGGACACCTCAAACCGTGTGGCATCTATATCCGCATGCCTGTCAAGCTCTATCCTTATATATCCGCTCCCGTTGTCGGAAGTGGAGGTGATGTTCCTTATACCGTTCACCCTCGACAGCATCCCTTCCAGGCGGCTGGTCACCTCCGTCTCCACCACCCTTGCAGAGTTGCCCGGCATGGAGAAAGAGACCGAAAGCCCGGGCATGTCACGTGAGGGCGACAGCTTGACCGGAAGCAGCGGCACAAGCGCAATACCCACCAATGACAGGCATACAAACGTAACTATCAGTGTAAACGACGACCACACAAGCGGACGTTCCTTATTCTTTTCCTTCATACTCATCCCAATGTCATCTCAACAGGTTGTCAAAATCAAAACGGTCGGAAAGCGACATGCCCGACTCGAAGTCATGCAGCGTGAGCTTGCGTATCTTATAGTAGTTCAGCCAGTAGTTCTGCATGGCCTGTATATAGTTCTTCTGTGCCTCCTGCTGGCGGTTCAGTGCAAGAGTCAGACTGTTGATGTCGGCCTTGCCTATGATGAACCTCCTGCGTGTCTGGTCGTATGCCAGTTCGGCAAGGTCGAGTGCCTCCTCTGCGCTGGCTATCATGTCCTGCTGCACGCTGAAGTCGCTCACAGTCATCATCACATCCTCCTCCAGACTTATCTCCTCCTGACGAGCTGCAATCTTCACCACATTCAGGTTATTCTTGGCCATATTGTACTTGCCCTTGCGTACGCCCCAGTCCACAAGCGGTATCGATACGGTAAACGACACAAGGTCCTGCTGCAGAAGGTTACGGTAGGCCGCACCGATATTGTCGGCCACCTGGTTGAAACCCACACTCGCGTTGAAACTGGCGTTGAAGCGCGACTCCTTCCTGGTGCGGTCAACCTCACGCTCAGCCTCCAGTACATTCTGCCTCTGTTCCAGATATGTAGGATTGTTCTCGCGGGCAAGAGCCATGGCACGGTCGGCAGGGATTTCGATATAGCGCGGACGTGCGGGAAGGTCTATCTCGATATACGAGTTCCTGTCCATATTGAGGAATGTGGCAAGCGCCGACATGGCACGCTTGCGGGCAATCTCAGCATTCTTCAGCGTATTGCGCGCGTTCACCCTGTCCAGTTTCAGGGTAAGAAGGTCGGCCTGTGATATGGAAGCGATTTTCTGTCTCTGCTCGCCTATGGCATACAGTGTATCAGTGGTGGCCACATTGTCCAGTGCAAGCTTATAGTCAGCCTGTGCCATGGCAAGGGCGAAGAAATAGTTCACCGCCTCTTCCGATACACTCTCGGCATTATACAGATACTGCTTCTTCACCTTCTCGAACTTCAGCGGCTCTATCTTCCTGTCCCATCTGAAGGCGTTGAAGCCGAGCAGGCTCTGCTGGTATCCTATACGGAAAGGCACTGTAGAGAACTGAGTGGAATTTGTATCACCGAAATTGCGCATATAGTCAAGCTGCGTGTCAACATAGAACGTACCGCCTAAAAGGTCGAAGTTCTGCGCAAGGCTCAGTCCGGCAGAAGCGCTGAGCATCTGCTGCTCGCGGTACACGTCGATATCCTGCTGCGAGTCATAACGCTGCGTGATGTACCTGTAATACTGCGCCGGAGTCATGTTCAGGGTCAGGCTCGGCAGTCGCGCCGCCTTGTAACTACGGTACTCCCAGTATCCCGAAAGATACATGTTCTGATAACGGAAAGCCGACAGCGAGCTGTCGTTGGCCATGGTTATGGTCTCCTTCAGGTCCAGTCTGAGGACACTCTGGGCCTGTACTCCCGCACCGCAAAGTGCGAGAAGGAAAAGTATGCTATTTCTTACAGTTCTCATGTTTTCTATATATAAACCAGTAAATAAGAGGAATTACAAAAAGGCTGATCACAAGTCCCACCATCATAGTGCCTATCATGGCAACCGAAAGCGGACGCTGCATTTCCGAACCGAGGTCGGAGGTGAAAAGCAGCGGAACCATTGCGAACACCGTAGTCAGCGTGGTCATGATGATGGCCCTGAGCCTTCTGTGGCCTGCCGTATGTATGGCATCAAGCAGAGGCATGCCTTCCTTGCGCAACTCGTTGATGGAGTCAAGCTTCAGGATGGAGTCGTTCACCACGATACCGCATGAAACGATGATACCGATGGCCGACATAAGGTTCATGGTATGTCCCGTAGCCCACAGCAGCACCAGTCCGAAGGCTATATCCATAGGTATCTCGGCAAGCACGATAAGCGGCTGGAGGAAACTCTCGAACTGTGCGCATAGTATGAAGTACATGAGCAGCACCGATATGAGCAGGATTACCGTCAGCTCACCCATCATCTTCTTGTTGGAGAAGAAACTTCCGCCGAACGACACATCCCAGCGGCTGTCACTGTCGACTGCCCTGCGCACGCCGTCCATCACCTGAGGCACATTCCCCACATTATAGAAGTTCACGGGGATATACTCACCGTTGCGTCCGGCGGTAATCTCCTTCAGGTCCTCGTCGGGAACTATACGTACCAGCTCGCGCAAAGGGATATGGTTCCTTTCCCCTGTAACTGCATCAGCGTTGGTCTCTACAAGCGTTTCCGCAAGGATACGGTTCACGCTCATCTCCCTTCCGGCTATACCTATGGGAAGATACTGCTGGTATGAGCGCAAGGTTGAAACCTGGTTGTCCTTCAGTGCGGTACGCAGCACCCTTACCACCTCGTCATAGTTCACATTATATATAAGAAGACGGTTACGGTCAACCTCTAAGTTAAGCTGGCTGCGGAACGGAGTACCGTCCGGCATATAGCCTGTCTCTTTTGCTATATCCGCCTCAATCTCCCTGACATCCGAAGCTTCGGGAGTCGAAGTGCGGTCGGAAGCCCGGAGCTGCGCCACAAGGTCAGGCTCCCCTGTCACGAAAAGCTTCTCGAATATGGTAACAGGCGGCGAGAAAGTCACCGTTGCTGCCGGATATTCCCTGCGTATCCTGCTGCCAAGCATTTCCGTAAGGACAGGTATACCCGAAGGCTCCGCTGTACGGAAATAAAGCTCGGCCTCGCCGGAGGAGAGTTCGTTCTCCGTACCGAGCAGATAGTCCTGCATGCCCACGTATGCCGTATGCTCCTCCACAAGCGAATCCGTCATGGCAAGTATTGCGTTCACCCTGCGGTTGTTCTCGTCCACATGTATGTTCTCGTTCCATTCTATGCCCACCACAGTCTCGTTCTGGTCAATCTTCGGCATACGTTCCTTTTCAATCACCATGAACATCAGCACACACAGCGGCAGCGAGACTATCGCAAACGCCATAGTCATCTTCTTGTGTGCAAACACCCACTCGATGCCGGCATCATAGAAACGTGTAAGCCATTCGTTCTTGAGCAGATTCTTGAAGTTGGCGGTAAACCAGTTGTGCTTCCTTATGCCCATACGGTAGAACAGCACATACAGCACAGGCAGCAGCATGATACCCGTGAAATAGGACACCATCAGTCCCGAAGTGATTGAGAACGCCTCGTCCATGAAAATCGCTCCTGCAATACCGCTCATGAAAACTAAAGGCACAAACACCGCAATGGTGGTAAGCGACGAGCTCAGCATCGGAGTGATCATCTCCGAGGTTCCCGCCACTGCCGCACGTTTCAGCGAATAGCCCTTCTCACGGTACTGCGACACGTTCTCCGTCACTATTATGGCATTGTCTATCATCATACCCACGGCAAGAATCAGTCCCGAAAGCGAAATCACATTGAGCGAGATCCTGCATATATAGAAAAAGAAGAAGGTGATGACAACGGATGTAATCATGGTAATGCCTATGACAAGCGGCGAGCGCACGTCACCGATGAAGAACACAGCCACGATGAATATGAACAGGAATCCCAAAGTGAAGTTCTGCTGCAGGTTGGATATGGTATAGTCAAGCAGTTCGGTCTGGTTGCGCGAGATGCCGAACTCTATGTCGGGATATATCCTTGTGAAATAGTCAGTGGTCTCCTTCAGCTCACGGCGCAGATTGTCCATGTTCTCCTCGCCCTGCTTGATGATGGCAAGAGTCACGGCACGCTTTCCTCCGGCAAGCGAGCGTCCCGTCTCGTTTCGGGTAACGGTCTGCACATCGCAGATGTCGCCCAGACGCATCACCAGTCCGTTACGGTTGAAGCAGATGTCCTCCACATCCTCCGGAGTACGGAGAATTGAGGCTATACGTATGTTGTATTCATAATATCCGTCACGCACAAGCATGCTTCCCGGCTCCACATTGTTCGATGACAGTATGGATTCAAGGTCGGCCAGTCCCATGCCGAGGCTCTCCATCTTCCCCATGTCCGGCACAATGCGCAGCATCTTCTGCGGCACACCTGTCATATCGGCCATTGCCACCTGTGGCAGCTGCTCGATACGGCGTTTCACCACATTCTCGGCCAGGGTACACATTTCGAGGAATGCATCCCCGTCGGTCTCCTGATATGGGACAGCATCCTTCAGTGTCATGTTAAGGTAGAACACGGGAATGTCCGTAGCGCTCGCCTTGATGGCCTTCGGACGCACAGCATCCCTTGGCAGGCTGTTCATTGCGGCATCAATCTTCTCGTTCACCTCTATGAAGGCAAGGTCGGTGTTCGTGCCGAAGTCGAACGACAGACGTATGATACCCGACCCGTCGCGTGTCTCGCTCCTCATCTCGCTAAGTCCGGACACCTGCATGAGCTGTCTTCTCACGGGGGCCACCATCGTGTTCTCCAGCTCACGGGCGGAAGAGTTCTCGCCGGTCACCTGCACGGTTATCTGCGGAATGTCTATATCGGGAAGAAGCGATACGGGCAGCGAGAAATAAGTCACCAGTCCCACTATGAAGCAGGCTGTGAAAGCCATGAGTACCGCTATAGGTCTCTTAATCAGAAATCTTACCATAGTACGGACATGTTTTTAAGGTATAACTTTAACAGGAGCCTCATGTGCAAGGTTCACGTTTCCGGTCACGATAATCTGTGCCCCTTCCTCCATGCCGTCACCTGTCACGGTATATTCGGTCATGTTCTCCAGTCCGGTACTGATATAGTTCCACATCGCCTTGCCGTCCTTCAGGGTAAATACCACCTGCTTTCCTGTACGCAGCACCACGGCAGTCTTGGGCACTACAAGCTGGTCGGGAACGGAGCGTTTCACGCTTACACGCACGTTCATACCGTCGAACAGTTTTGCACCGCCGTTCACCTTTGCCCTTACACTCACAAGTCCGTTCTCGTCCACCAGCGGATTTATTTCCGACACTGTACCGCTGCATGCTCCGGCAGTTCCGGCAAACGGAGTCACATCCACCCTGTCGCCCCTGTTCACAAGCGGCAGCTCGCTTTCCAGCACTTGAAAGCTATTTCCATACTACCGCTTCCTATCACACGGCAGAAAGGCTTCGAGCCGTCAGGACGGTTGAAGCTGCGCGATTCAAGATTGGCCACAACCCCGTCAAACGGTGCGGTTATCACTGCCTGTTCAAGCTCGTACTTTGCCATTTCGTATGCGGCACGGCTCTGTCCGTAACCGCTCTTCACCTCTGCAAGGCTGACAATATCCTTGGGGATTTCCTGCATACGGTCCGGTGAATACCCCTGACCTATCAGCACATCCTTCATTTCCAGTTCCGACTGGCGAAGTGCTATCTCCGCCTTCTCCAGACTGTTCTTCAGGGTGAAAAGGTCGAGTTCGGCTATCTTCTGTCCTTTCCTTACATGGTCACCGTTCTTCACATATATGTGTGCTACCGGTTCCGATGTAACGTGGAACGAAAGGTCGGCATACTGTGAGGCCGTAACCTTGCCGTTACTGACCAGTTCATGGCTGAACGCTGTCTTCTTCAGTGTCATTACCGTGACCTCGTTCACCTGTGAGGGCAAAACTGTTTCCACTCCTTCTTTTCCGGAAGTATCATCTTTTTTCTCGCCGCAGCCGGCCAACATTCCGGCGGCAAGCAGCACATATACGTAGTGTCTTCTCATCATAATTGGTAATATGTATGTATTTACATAAGTAAAAATATATTGACTATTTTTACCTTCTCAAATTTGTCATATAACTAGAAATGATATTTTACTAAATGATATTCAGGATCAAAACTCAGGCCATATAAAGTCCTGTTTATCTCATCAATTGCAAATGTAAACACAGGTACGGGAAGCTTATAAACCTTGTCAGGAGTTCCGTCTAGATTGAAAGACAGTATGGTGTCTAAAAGGTATGAATCTATAGATTGCCCCTCACGGTATACTCTACCGGAATATAATACGTAAACCTTTCCACCAGAATAAAGAGGACAGAAATATGCATCACGAGTTTCCCCGGATACAGAACTTACTTTCTGAAGTCCATTTTCATTGGAAAGTTCCCTTACAGCGGGGAAAAAATGATCAGGACCATGCATGCGCTTGACTAGAACACCTTCATAATCGTATATTTCAATCAGGTCTGTCGATTTATAGAAAAGCCAAATATGATTGTTCAACGGATCAACTACCATTTCACAGGCATATCCTTCCATTTGTTCCAAAGGAGACAGTTCTTTACCCCAAAAAGGATACATTCCTTTGGTCTGTCGGAAAGTTCCATCCGACGCAAAGTAAGTAAGGCGTTTATGTTCTGTATTAAGGACAGTCGTGACAAACTGCTGAAGGCCTGGTAATAAAACCACATCACTGAAAGGTTCCTCCAACCGTATCTTTTCTCCTTCAGGGAATTTTGGTGAATTACAGGCCGAATCCTTGTTATAGACCATGAAATAGCTGCCCATCAGATCGGAAACCCCGAATAAAGAATCCACTACCTGAATACGATATGCGCTCAATAGTTCCAGTGGTCCGTTTCCCATCGAAATACAGGCATCTCCTATTGGAGTAAGCTGGGGTAGCCTGAATCTTTGTATGAACCCGTCTCCTTTTCGGTTTTGGACAAACAATGTAGAATCTATACATAATATACGCAAAGGCATAGACAGGAAACAATCATTTGGCAGCTTCAGCGTGTCACTGCATTCCACCGTATTAAAATCGGACCATGAAATCAACATGGCACTATCGTACGACTTCTGATGACTACATGCTGATACAAGACAACAGACAATAGCAAACAGACTTTTTTTCAAAAAGAGCTTCATATATTATTAATAAACAGATTAGTAACGATAAGATACTATAAAGAAACGGGGCAGCTTTTTCAATGCTTCAGAATCCGGCGTATATTTGTCAGGTAATTTCCCGTCTTTAAACAACTTTTGCAAGTGCTTCTCACATGCACCATTTTCATCCTCCTCATAAATCAAGAACAGAGGACTGGCATACGATGTTCCAGTGTCTGAATTCCCTTCATACTGGACATAACGAAACTTCTTTTCCGTATTCTTCTTTTTATACCACATGGATGTGCCGACATAAGTAAACAGCTGGAACTCTTTTCCTCCCTTAAAATCCAAAAACTGGATAAAATTTATATGATCACCTTCATTTACCTTACCACCTATGATTTTATCACCATACAAATCCTTCACATAAACACCGTTCTGATACTCCTTCAAATCGAGAGAATACTCTCCATTTCTTCTGACTGGTATATCAAACATGTATTTAAAAGCCAGCGCACTAGGTACTGGAGCTAGATTACTTCCTGCTGAAGTAGTAATTGTAGTAACTCCATAAGGCTTTTTCCGTACTTGGGCTGTCATTAAAAATGGAATAAATCCAAACAAAACAAATAATAATATGTACTTCATAAATTCATAATAACCTCATTAACTATTACTAATTTACTAATTAATTCATGATAAAAATAAGATTTATAAGGAATTATAATTACAAAAGTATAAACTCCTTATGGTTACTAATAAATTTTTCATCCTTGAGACAATATGTTTTTATATATTCATGTAATTTCGAACAGGACTCAAACAATTTATAAATATTGATAATTGTTGAAACCATATTCAACTTGAAATTTTCAAAACATAAGATCTCAAAAGTTCAATTTCTTTCCTAAACTAGAATAAAATAACATATACTTAGTAGAATTGACTGAGAAATTTTACAAATAAATGATGAATAGGAATATTGCTAACCTACATCAATAATTTGTAAAACTTCTCAGTTAAAATTTTATTATCTAAATATTGGAAAGATGCAGTTAACCTCGATATCCATCACACACACCTTTGTATCGGCCATACTGATAAACATGGCACTGCATAAAAAATGCAAATTGACAACCATAAGTTTGGCAAGCATACATGCTCAGTGACTCCCCATCATTTGCTAGAGCTTCAACATTAGCTATCGCTAAATCTGATAATTGAGCTTTCTTTTGAGAATTATAAACACTATATCCTGCAATTGAAGCAAAGATAGAAACAAATACTAATTTGAATAAATTCTTTTTCATGGTAATTCTTAGTTTTTAATTGTTATTATTTCCGATTTATCACACAATAATCTATTTCTAGATGTCGTAATACTTAAGTTTTTATATTTAAATACAATAAAGATATAAAGAGAATCCTTCTGAACGAGAAAATGTCAGTGCATACAGTTCGGACGGAGCACCTGAATAGCAAGACAACTTGAAAATCTGCTTGTCTGTCTTATACCGTGCCAATCCTTTGCCTTCCCAGTCAAATATTGAAATATTATATAGGTTGTTAGGGTCTGAATCACCAATCAATACACTGTAAATCACATCGTCTGTGGCACACATTGCAGAAAATCCATACTTCATATCTGTAGCCGGAACCAAATCTCCTGCTTCAAA